>JBKQKO010000100.1:0-69931 GCA_052147455.1 Desulfobaccales bacterium
GTGTCCGCCAGGGTCTCGCCCTTCACGGCGCTGGAGGCGGCCACCGTCAGGTTGAGGGTGTCGGCGCTGAGGCGCTTGGCCGCGATCTCAAAGGACATGCGGGTCCGGGTGCTGGGTTCGTAGAACAGGGTCACCACCGTCTTGCCGCGCAAGGTGGGGACCTTCTTGATGGGCCGCCGGGAGATCTCCTTGAGGGAGGCGGCGGTGGAAAGAATCAGGTGGATCTCCCCGGCCGAAAGGTCGGCGATGCCCAGCAGATCCTTGTGCCGGAATTCCATGGCTGCCTCCTTTTTATCCCCGGCGAGGGATGGCCGGCCGCCAATCTTAGCGGCGCAACCGGTCTGGTCCTGGATAAAATCGGGCCAAATCACCCGGCAGGACTGGTGAACCTGACCCCGGCGGGCCGCCGCAGAACCTGCTCCCGGGATTTGCCAAAAAAAACCTCCTTGGAAAAAGGAGGCGGGTTTCGATATCCTGGGTTTCGCGGTTCATAGGCGGCCTGTCGGCATCTGCAATTTTTTACCATTCCCTGGAGAGAAATTCAAGCATAATCTCCGGAAATTTTCCCTGGCTGCCGGTTGACAATTTTCCGGGCCGGCCCTATTTAATGCAGAAGGCCACGATGACCAGGAGGAAGCGGAGATGGCCGGAGAAGTGGTGAAAGGGGAACCGTTTCGGGAAGTCTCCCGGCGGCCCCCGGGGGCGACCTGACGAGGAAAGATCCCGTGAGCACGGAAATGGAAGCCGTCATTAAGAACGCCATCGACCAGGAAGAACTCTCCCGCGCATTTTATCTGCGCCTGGCCGAGGTGGTGAGCCACGCCGACACCAAAGAGACCCTGCGGTATCTGGCCAGGGAGGAGCTGGAGCACAAGCAGTTCCTGGAGAGCTGTATCACCTCCCAGGGCTGCAAATTGACCGGCCGCCCCCAAGAGGTCCATCTGGCGGAACATCTGGAGGCCCCCAGCTTCCATGACGCCCTGTCGCCCAAAGAGGCCCTGGTGGTGGCCATGAAGCGGGAAGAGGGCTCGCAGCGCTTCTATAAGGCCCTGGCCGCCTTGCAGCCCCCCGGGGAAATCCGGGATTTACTGGAGAAAATGGCCCAGGTGGAGCTGTCCCACAAGGAAAAGATGGAATATCTCTACGATAACACGGCCTTCCCGGAAGCCTGGTATGAGAGCTGAGGAATGGCCAAAGGCTTCCTCATCGCGCTGGAAGGGGTGGACGGCTCCGGCAAGAGCACCCAGGCCGGGCTGTTGGCCGCCTCCCTAAAAAAGGACGGCCACCCGGTGGTCCTGACCCGGGAACCCACTGACGGTCCCGCCGGGCAGCAGCTCCGGAGCTACCTTAAGGGGCCCAGCCGCCATCTCTCTCCGGAAGAGGAGCTCGAACTCTTCATGGAGGACCGCCGGGGGCACGTGTCCCAGACTATCTCACCATCCCTGGCCCGGGGGCAGATCGTCATCAGCGACCGCTACTATTATTCCTCGGTGGCCTACCAGGGGGCCCTGGGACTGGACCCCGATGATATTCTGGCCGCCAACCAGTCCTTTGCCCCGGCGCCGGACCTGGTGTTCATCCTGGTGCTGCCGGTGGCCGAGGCCCTGCAACGCCTGGACCGGAAGGGCAAAGGGGCGCGGCAGGTGAGCGAGTCCTTCCCTTACCTGAAACAGGTGGAGGCCATTTACGCCGGTCTGCGTGGCCCCCGGTTTCGGCGGGTGGAGGCCTCCCGGCCGCCCCTTGCGGTGCATGCCGCCATCCTGGAGGAGACCCGCAGGGCCCTTAAGGAAGCGGCTGCGGCCTAGTTACCGCCTCGCCAGCCGCGGGAACCTGGCTCCTCCGGCTGCCTGCCAGCCCTTGACAAACGCCTCCCCCAAAAGTTAAGAATATCCTGTTTGGGCCGTTAACTCAGTCGGTAGAGTATCTGCCTTTTAAGCAGAGAGTCGTTGGTTCGAATCCAACACGGCCCACAAAAACCCTCTCCGTCCCCATCGTCTAGCCTGGTCCAGGACACCGGCCTTTCACGCCGGCGACACCGGTTCAAATCCGGTTGGGGACGCCATAGAAAATCAAGGGGTTAGCTGAAATCGGCTAACCCCTTTCCTTTTAGTCCCAGCATTAGTCCCACCGCTCGGCGCTCAATTTCATCTTCTCTTTTTTCAACGTGGCGAAGGTCTGGCCAAGGAGGGAGGGTTCCATGGTTCTGTCACGCCGGAGGTCGCGAGTTCGAGTCTCGTCGTCCCCGCCAAGTAAATTCAGGGGGTTAGATGTAATGCTGTTCATTTAAGCACCATTAGGCGATGTGAAGTCATTTCTTTTGTCATTCTGAGGGAGCCGAAGGCGACCGAAGAATCTCTAAATGCGAGATGCTTCGCTTCGCTCAGCATGACAAAAAAGAGTGTAGGGTGGGCACTGCCCACCAATTCCTTAGAAAAGAACCGCTTAAGTGAACCGTATTGGGCTTAGATGAATTTCTAGGCCCTTTCTCTTTTGGTCAAAAATTCATTCCCCATACTTTTCCCCACAGGTTCTCACTAAATGGGGGTAAAAGGGGCACAGGATGTTCCCTTGTTCCTGGGGGCCATTCGCCAACGGACCCGGGTCGCCCCTTCCTGAATGCTTCCATCAGGCACCGCCTCGGCCCCTTCTCCGGACAGCCGTGTCCTTGCCACCCGGCTCAGCCCCCCCAATCAACCGTCTGACCCGCCCCGGCCCTGGCGCGGCCATACACCCTCGAGGATTTTTCGGCCCCGGAAGGCGACCCTGGGGATAGGAGTCCCTGCCCCCCTGATCAATATTATCTGTATGGAAATTTTTTTGAAATTTTCCAGGAGAATGCCATCAGGCTCTGAGAGACAGCTAGGGTATGCATATTAGTACGCCAAAAGCAGGGTGGGGAAGTGTGAAGATATAGCAGGTATTTGGGGGATTACTAAAAGTCGAGGGGCATTATGATTCCTTGGTGGCGGAGCGAAAAAAAGGTAGAGTTGGAACGCCAAGCATGAGGGGCTGGCCGAATGGAGCGAAGCTTTTATCAGTCCCTCTCAATGATTTTGTTCACTTTAATTTTTTTTGTTTTAAAGCCGCCTATTACTATTCAATCTCAAGATTATGCTATTAGCTCAATCTCCTCTTCGTTGAACCACCCCTCTCTTATGACATGATTCCGCACCTGATCACGGCTGGTAGTGTAAGCAACAAGAGCAAGACTGTCTTCAGCACGACTGCATGTGACATAAAAAAGGCGTCTTGTACGATCAATTGAGGTTTCCTTCCCTGGCTCTCTCCTACTAGAATCTTCCTTTGCTCCAAAAAGCTTGTCGAAGGAAAACATAAATCCTCGAGCTTCTGAATCATCCATAACCACGCAGACTCGTGGAAATTCTAAGCCCTTAATACCCTGATGAGTATCATACTGGGCCTCCCCCTGGATGTATTGAGTGTAGGGTGCAATTTGATCGAAAGATGTTTCGAGAAAATCACGCCACGCAACAAGTTCATCATCCTTGTTGTCTTCGGGTTCTTCAAATTCTTCTGGCGGTTTTTCAATGCCCTGTGCAAATGGGCGTAAGATTTCCGGTAGATCGAATAATTTTGTGTCATGTACTTTTTTTAGCACCTGCAAAAAAGTAGGAATATTCCCCTCAGACCAAAGATCGGCTAAGCAGTTCACCGCCTCTCTTGCCTTTTCAATTTGACTTCTTTGATCATTACCGCTCGCTTCAAGAGTATTTTTTTCAAGTAGCGGAGAATGCTTGCGGACTATTGACGCTACAGCAAATCTGTTGCCGCTTTGATGTGCCTTGATTAAAGGCAAGATGAGATGGGAAAAAAAACGCAAGCCAGGCAACGTTCCGTCCCTGAGTCCGGTCTGCAGCCGGTTCACATGATTGAGTGCATCCCACATGGGCAGAAAGCCAAGCCGATTGGCTGCCATGTGATGCTCTAAGATGAGGGTCTTCACGTTCTTATTTGGTTCAAGCCAGCCTTCGTCGCCCGTAATCTTAGCCATCCGTGTGCAGATATCGCGCTCACGGGCAGATTTATCCATGGTTTCCGCTGGCAATATGAAAAGGCGAACAAAACCTTCGCTTTTGTCAGTACGAGCTTGCTGTGTTTGGCCGTCGACTGGCTCCCGAATTCGATTGATCAACTCAATTATACGGTGACATGATCGGTGATTCATTCTCTTTGCAGGTTTAGCCCAATTACCAGGCAGATCACTGCCAAGATCAGGTTTGCCGGATGGGTAGATGCTCTGCATTGTGTCTGCGACGACGCCAAGGGCAAAGCGGCTCTTCAAGGTGATCTGGACACAGAATAGTGCTTCGATGAGCTCCTTATTTGTATCTTGGCTTTCGTCGATTAAAAGAACTGGGAATCGATTTATGAGTAAGCTTCTCATCATTGATTTTTCTGTCAGAAATGCCGAAGTGATCTTGATAACTTCGGCATGATTGAGGGCATTACGTTCTGGATTATCACTATCGGGATTGTATATGAAGGTTCTTATATTATTGAGAAGCTCAAGACGCTCCCTCTTTGCGGCGATCGCGTTTATTCTGTCAAATGATGCTTTAGTGCCAGGACGACCTTTTCGTTCTTTCTCTTCGAATTCTTCAATTTCAGTTTGCAGATTTACCTTCAGCCACCCTCTGATGTCGTGGTTAAGACCTTTTATCAGCGACCAGGCAAAGCTGTGAATTGTGGAAACCGCGAAAAGATCATCATATTTAAGACGACGCTTAATTTCATCACATGCCTTATTTGTGAAGGTGATAACACCGACTCGACGACCATTGAGCCGAAGCTGAGCGCTGACTTTTTCTTTGATCACTTCGAGAGCTTGCACCAGCGAACGCGTCTTACCGGACCCCGCCCCAGCAAACAAGAAGAAACTGGTTGGAGGATTTGCAGTAACGCACTCGGCGATCACTTCATCCGCTTCGGCATCAACTACATCATCATTGACCACATCTGAACTGTCCATCATTTGGCATCTTTCTCCGGTGCTTCTACGTATTCGCTTTTAGTCACCAAGACTTCTTCCAGGCGTTGTAATAATTTATTTTCCATCCATGCGAGACCATTGTGAATGTATTCAGGCACTTTTATTGATTCTGGGTCTTCGGAATAAAGCAAGTCCAGAGCGAACTCCGCCTTTGTACCCGATGCAAGCGCATCAAATAGAGCTTGGCCCAGTTCAGAAATATCAGTTTTAGCCATAATCGCATCTTTAAACTTCTTCAAAAGACCCGTGCCTTCTCCGTTGCGGAACAAGTTAATATTCTCGAAGGCTAGCGCATCCTCAAAAGTTCTCGGAATCCCTTCCGAAGCAGGACCTTCTTCATTTAAAGCTACTTGAATAGGCATTTGATAGGCCACTCGTACCGAGAAGGATTCATCATAAGTTTTTTCTTTATCTTGTTCCTTAAGATCCAGAAATTCATCGAGGAGTTCTTTTTGGGGATGCCACTTCTTGAGTACATTATTGCCAGTCAGTAAACCAACTCCTCTTTCTGGACGAGCTTTTGGTCGGTTTGGTGCATTTTTAACAGCATCAAGATCGGTTATGATCAATGTGTTCAGGCCCAAATGTTCGATTAACGGAGCCAATCGATGGGCATGACTTCCGCCAACTTCTAGAACTGTGACGTAACAACCATGCAACTATTTGTAACGATTTCGAATGAAATGTGGAACGAGCATGCGTTCCGCAGCTCCTTCCACTATGATTGTGCCATCGGCAAAAAATAAATCGGCATGCGTTGCTAGTAAATACCGCGATACAAATTTTGCTGTTTCATTAGGCGTTCCGAAAACCTCTGACAAGTTAACAACTGTTGAAGTTGGGGTCTCTCCAGAATTGCGTGCAGGATGTCTCCGGAAATAACGCATGCTGGCAAAGTCGACTTCATGGGCTACATGGCTGGAATGCGTGCTGACCACGAGCTGGGTCGAGAGCGGGCTTTGATCTCGCAGGTCAGGATGGTTCCGCAGAACATCAAAGGCTTTGCGTATGAATACCTGCTGCACCTGAACGTGCAAATGTGCTTCAGGCTCTTCCAACAGGACAAGGTGCAGAGGAGGCGTTGCAACTTGGCGCGCCCCTGTCTCCTCGTATGTTCGAGCGGCCTTCCCAACTTTAAGCCAATCATCGCGAAAGCTGATCAACTTAAAAACCATCGAAATAAGGTTCTGATATCCAAGCCCGTTGCATTGCTCGGGAAGCCGATAAGGAGCTGAGCCCTTGCCGTGCGTCGGCGCGACGTCGTACTGGACCGCAGATTGGTGCTTGAGCCCTTCTACTGGCCTAATGGAAGTGGAAATGAGTATGCGCGGATTAGCGACCCCGGGATAGCCGAGTTCCTCCAGTTCATCAAGGGGTTTTTTGAAAGAATCCTTCAACCGTAGATCGAAAGCAATCTCTGCATCATGAATTGCTAGCAGGGCGTTAATATCTTTAGGCTCAGGCGCCTTTAGGGGATCAAGATGCCTACCATAATACGCGAGCAATTGAGCAGTTAATAGTTGTTTGCTGCTAGTTTCGCCCTTATCGGGTGCGTCTCCGTCTCCTCGCGTTCCCGAATAGTCACTAAAACCTCGATGGGCGAGAACCTCATCGATTTTTATAAGACCTTTGAAAGGATTGTCTTCAAGGGTCTCCGCATCATCAGAAAGTTGTTGTGGCTGGGCCTCACCATCAAAGGGAGCTACCTTTTGGGAGGGATCAAGCAGGTAGGCGTTCACTGTGAGGAAACTGGACATACGTTTTTTTAAAAAATCCATAAGGCTTTCCGGCCAGAGTGCAAATTTCCTGCAAGTTCCTTCCCCTTCCGTTTGTTCTCCCTTTTCTTGTTCTTCGGCAGGATTCTCATGAACCCCGATCGGCAGCTTCGAGTTCAGGGTGTCGCACGCAGCCTTTTTCGCTTCCAGGTATGCTTTAAGGAATTCATCAGGTTTCTTAGGCTCCAGTTGGAGACGAACACCAATCCCTTCATCAGGGTTCCAATCCAAAGTCGGGATCAGATGCGCAACATGATGGATTTCGCCTTCTGAGACCCTGAGCCAAACATCAAGTGAGGGAAGAAGCTCCTTCCATTTGGATGGCAGTTCTTCCCATTCATAAGGCAACTCTTCTTTCTCGGCTTTCTCGAAAGCCGCGCCCAATTTATCTATGGACGCCCAAAGAGCAAGAGGGATATCGAATACTGAAAATAGGTTCTGCTGGATCAAAAAATAGCGAAGTGCGGTAATTGCTGATGTCTTGCCGCTATTATTGGCACCAACCAAAAGCGTGGTCTTTTCTGAAAAATCGATCCGGATCGCGGACAGTCGCCGGAAGTTCCGAATCTCTATGCAGTCGATGCGCATGGCTCCCTCACCTGATCTCTAAATCGCATCACATATTAATCGTTTCTGTTCCATGAACCGAACCCTCTCGTCGGCGGCATGTTAACATAAATCTCGCTAAGAATGTAATTTTTCCCTGGATTTTGGGGGTACCATCTTCCCCCTTGGTCACCACTATTGGCAGATTGACTCTTGACCGTCTCGGTAGAAGCATCAGAGGTCGCCAAAAGGCAGCGCGGTAACTATCGGTGCCCAAGGGCAGCCGACCCTGACCTGGAAGTCAAGAGCCTGGAGCAGCTTGCCCGGTGGCTCTGGCTTTATAATTTTTTAGTGGCTCAGGGGTAGAATTCATGCCGCTTGATGTTTACTTTACCTTAGTGGCCTGGGACAGGTCACGGGAAGGCCGGGTGCCACGGCGGAGTTTCCTGGAGCGCCCCGAATCGTCAGGTCGGCAGGCCTCTCGAAGGGTTGGGAAAACCGCCAGTCAAGACGCTAAAGGAAAAGAAGCCATCCTGATTATCACCGATATCCGTGATTATCCCCGATTCATGCTGGACCGCCGGCAATGTGCCAGGCACGGCCAGATCATTATCCGCGCATTGGCGAAAGCTATCATCCGCCGGGTAAAGATTCCCTTGGAAATATCGAAACGTGAAGGCGTTGCTATGCGGTGCTACCAGCAAGTTGCTGCCTGACCCGGAGATACTTTATGCCTCAGTGCCCTGTCTGCAACGCGGCCGTATGGGCGGGACAGCGCTATTGCGCAAACTGTGACAACTACATCCCCCATCCGGAGGAGGAGGATCATTTTTGCCCCCGATGCGGCATCCGGGTGGCCCCCCACCAGGAAATCTGCCATAAGTGCAAGGCCGCCTTGTCGGAGATTGCTGGGACTCCCTCTACGGCAGCGGCCAGGGCCTGGAGGCTCCGTTTTAGGGTCCTGGGCATTTGCATCGGCACTGGTTTGGTCATCGTGGCTCTGCTCTTGGTATTCCTCTCCCCAAAAAGTCCCGGACCTCCTCAGCCGGTGGTGACGCCACCTCCTCAGGGCGCTGCAGAGCAACCTCCTGCTGCCGCCCCTATCCCCCCAATCCCAGCGGCTCCCACGGCCCAGGCCCCCGCCGTCCTAGCAGAACCAACCACTCCATCGCCGCCCAAGCCCATGCACGTGGTCAACGTCCACAGCCTGGCCCTCCGGGATGGCCCCAGCATATCTGCACCCCGAATCGCCACCCTCAACTTCAACGATGAGGTGGAGCTCCTGGAAACCTCCGGCGGATGGGGGAGAGTGCGGGACGTGCGGCGCGATATCGTCGGCTGGTCCTCTATGCGCTACCTGGCAGCCGATGAAGACTGATAGTCCCCAGGCCGTTTTCCAGCTCGGGTCTGATATGCGAAGGATATCTGGAATTTTTTCCGTTCCGCAGATAATTGGCCGACCTGGCAATTACCCGCGATCTGACAAAGAAAGCCACCTGGCCGCGGGGTAATTGTTTAAAATTTCACGGTTTCCTGCCAGATCAAGAGTATTCCGGCTTTTTCCCCGCACCCATAACTCCACCTTTGCGGCTGGAACGGTGATTAGGGGTGTCTTTTATTATCCACATCTCTCTGGAATAACTACCAATTGCCGATTTTTCTTGCTTTTCAGAAATTATTTTATTAATATATTCACAATCTCAGAAATCAATCGGTGAACCTGCCGACTCGCCATACTGAACGATACCAGCTCTCGTTCTCCAACTTGTACCCGATTAAATCACCATTATGCTCCGCAGGAGGAATCTGTCCATGAAAACTCTCATTATATTTCTATGCTTAACCACTGCAGCCTGGGCGCAACCCTGGCCCCAAGCCCCTCCCAAAATAGGGAGGCTGGAATTGAAGCAGGAGTATTGGAACTACATCAAGGAAGCAGCCCTGCGCTACCAGATTTCACCTTATCTCATCCAGGCGGTATGCGCCATCGAATCGAGATATGACCCGGAAGCGAAATCGGGGAGATGCTTTGGCCTGATGCAATTGCACCAGGACACCGCTAAAAAGTATGGGGTTGACGCACACAACCCCCGAGAAAATATTATGGGCGGGGCGGCGGTCATCGCCAGGCTGATGCAGAAATACGACGGGGATATCAGGAGAGTTTTGCACGTGTATAATGCTACCTGCACCCCAGCCTATGAGCGGGAGGTCATCCGGGCTTATAAACAGGCACAGCTCATTGAAACCTCTTCTTTCCAGTCCGACCGGCCCAACAATTAGACTTGCAGCTTCCGATAGCAGGATCCAGGGCGGATTTGAGGTTACCCGGGGTTTCGTGCTTTTCTGTAAGGCCTGATTAACTCGAGGTTATCCTGAGGTTCGCCTCAGGTTTCCCACCTTTGCAGGCGCGGCTTGCCTGGCGCGAGGACGGCGCCGGCCGGCCTCTTCTGCTGACCCGGCGCCATAGGGCGGCGAGGGACGATGGGGACCCCGGGTTGATCGCCCAAGCTTGCGTCCCAACGCCGGGTCAGCCGCTTCGATAATGCCGGCAGCGGGCGCCTTCCCAGGCAGGGTCAGTCATGGCCCTGCCTTTTTTTCCCCCACTTATAGCGAGTTGCTTGCCAGGATCGGCACCTATCAGGGGGCGGGAAAAAATGCGGCTATGAGATGGATAACTGGAATTTCTCGGGGTTGGATAAGTTTATGGTATAACAAATATCAATCCATAGAGGTCTAATTGGTGTAAATGAGCCCTACCTGCCGAGAATGAGAAAATGCGTAACAATCTCTTTCGATTCGCCCTAAGCTTGGTAATTGTTTTTTCCTGCCTTGCCTGTGCGGCTAAACGCCCATTTTTGGCTCCCAATGAGCATCTCCAAGAAATGGGACCGGAGGCTGCACAGAGTGATGTGGATGAGTGCATCCGGCTAGCTGCCGAGGACGGATCAGGGGCGGCGCGGGGCAAACAGATCGCCGGCCAAACCGCGGGTGGGGCAGTTGTTGGCGCCGCGGCTGGTGCTGTAGCGGGGGCAATCTCCGGAGGTCCTGGACTGGGTGCTGCGGCCGGGGCGGCCGGTGGAGCTACGGCAGGTCTTCTGCACGGACTCTTCGAATCGAGGGAGTTGGATGCCGGGCAACAGCGTTATGTTGAGGACTGCCTCCGTCAGAAGGGGTACAACCCGGTTGGCTGGCGCTAGGACAGCGCCCCCTTTCTCCTTGGTTCGTCGCGCTTGCAGGCCTTTGTGGGCTATTGCCTAACGGCTCCACCACCCCCGCATCCTCATGACCCGGCATAGGGGCGGACCCAGCCGCTTTTTTCAATGGCCGGGGACTCGGGACCTGGTTACCGGTCTAGGCGAGCTGGAGATGGCCGCCAAGCAAGCCTCCAGGGAAAAACTTCAGGGCCGCAGGGTTTCCTGGGCGGCTGCTTGGTGGCAAGGATCGGACAACTTCCAATCCGGATTGGGTCGAGGCAAGATTTAAAATGCAGGCAGGGTCCAAGATCCAACTAGGAAAACCATATCAAGTATAATTTATTTTGATTTATCAACCACATAGATAGCAGATAGTGAATCCTGACCCCAATTCCCTCCTTGACAATTTTTAGATTTCCGACTTTAGGTTATCCTATAATATGTCTATATGAAAGGGGTCCGGGAAAAGCAGAATCTGCTTAATATCTAATGTTAGAGCTCAGGAAAGGGATGGAAGTGTATGGCCACAGGGCGAAGTAATCAGCTAATCAAACAGGTTGGTGAATATTTGGTTGCCTGCGAGCTTGCTCGGCGAGGGCTTCTCGTTGCAACCTTCTCTGGCAATGTCCCTGACTTTGATCTCATAGCTACCGACTTCAAGGGCTCTTCATGCCCAATCCAGGTAAAGACCATCAAGGGAGGGGCATGGCAATTCTCGATCGACAAGTTCGCAGACATTACTTTCGATGGAAGCAAGCAGCTCATTGGGAACAAGAAACCTCTTCCAATTCCACAATTGGTATGCGTATTTGTTCTTGCTGCAGAGAAATACGGCGAGGATCAATTCTTCGTGCTTGAATGGTCGAAGGTGCAGGACATTCTAATCGCAAACTACACGCGTTGGCTGGACTCTCATGGCGGAGTAAGACCCAGAAAACCCGATTCACTGCATTGTTCCATCGTCCAATCGGATTTGCGAGACTACCAAAACAATTGGTCCATGATTAGCAGCAGGCTCTAACCATTGCCTGCACACGGACGCGGCTGCGCCGCGCCGGTGAGGTGTACGTTATGCTGAGATCATGCGACCTCTACTGAGTAAAGGCCAAAAAGCAAAATAACCAGGTCGAGTAGTCTATGGGAAGCTCAACCCTGCGCTCTTCCATAACTGAAAATGAGTCTCTTTTCTGAAGGGCCCTCCCGATCAAGATAAGCTTTGCTCGGTGCTACATTACTTGCCAGGATTGGCAATTATCGCTGGAGCGGTAAAAACTTAAGATATAATTTGGATATGTAGAGTTTTTGACCAGGAAATAATTTTCCAGTCAGAGTAGATAATACTCATAAAGAAGATTAGTGGAATTTTGCGCGGCAAGATCAAAAAAAAACAGCGGTGCTTAATGCACCGCTGTTTTTTAATTATCCAGGGGATTAATCCTTGTCTTCTTTGGGAACTTCCTTTTCCTTCTTGCCGCCGCGTTCGATCTCCTCGGGCGCGGCTTCCTCGGCAACCGGGGCCTCTACGCTGATCTCCTCTTTCTTGGGGGCGGCAGCAATGGCGACGACCTCTTCCAGATCGGCCAGGATTTTCACCTTATCTGAAAAGACGACATCGCGCACGCGCACGCCGTCGCCGATTTCGGCCAGGCCGGAGATATCTACCACAATCCGCTCCGGCAGATCCTGGGGCATGCACTCGACCTCTATCGCATTCAGGCCGGTATGGATCACGGCGTTGAAGTTCTTGACCGCCGGGGCCGTGCCGGTCAGCTCAATGCCGACCTTGGCGCGCATCTTCTCAGTGAGCGATATGACCTGGAAGTCAACATGCAACAGACGGTTCTTGATAAAATTGCGCTGCTTCTCCCGCACCTGCGCCAGGTACTGCTTCCCGTCCAGGTCGATGGTCAACAGGCTGGACGAGGTCAGGTGGGACAGCGTCTGCGACCCCTCATGGGCATCCAGCATGATGGGGGTCGTCTCGATATGGTGCCCGTACAGCACGGCCGGGAGTTTCCCTTGGCGGCGCAAGGCCCCCACCTTCTTGCCGACTACTTCACGCCTGGTAGCTTTCAGAACAATTTTCTCCATCTTCATTTCACTCCTCGAGCGCCTCTCACCCAACGGACCTCGATAGACTCAATCAGTCGGATTACCTTCGCTCTTCTCTAGATTCGTTTTGCACGGACATCCTCTTGGGGGCTGCCCAGGACAGCAGGGCGGTATCCGGCAAAACAGGAAAATGGTTAGGTTTGGCTCCTTAACAGGAAAGGCGGCCCAGAAGCCGCCTCTTGACTGCGGGGAAATCAGGGGGCCACAAGTGCAGTCTTCGCACCTGCGTCCGCCTGAGCCCCGTTAATGCCGGTAACCGCCGCCGCCCCCGCCAAATCCGCCTTTTGCTTGCGGCTTGGCTTCGTTAACTGTCAGAGGGCGTCCGTCTAAATCCCGGCCGTTGAGCATGGAAATGGCCTTCTCGCCTTCCAGCTTGGTTTCCATCTCCACAAAGCCGAAGCCCCGGGGCTGACCGGTTTGGCGGTCGGTGATGATCTTGGCCGAGGTCACTTCACCGGCCTCGGAAAAAAGAGTGTTCAACTGTGTTTCGGTGGTCTCGTGGGACAAATTGCCCACATATAATTTGGTACTCATATCTTCTCCTTGTTGGTCTTACCGGGATGGACTTACCGGAGTCTTTAGGCCGGCAGGTCTTTCCCATGCGTTGCGGCAAACAATGCCGGAACTCCATGATCCAGAGACCACCGGAGTTCCGATCATCAGGTTTTCTGGCCTAAAGTTTGGTCACGTTTTGGGCCTGAGGTCCCTTGGGACCCTGGGTTACTTCAAACTCCACCGCTTGTTCTTCCGCCAGGGAGTGAAAGCCCTCGCCCTGGATGGCGCTGTGATGCACGAAGACATCGGGGCCTTCTTCCCGGGAGATGAAGCCAAACCCTTTGGAATCATTAAACCATTTTACCGTACCAGTTTCCTTCATTGTGAAACCTCCTGCAGATACTGCAATAATATCCCGCCAAAAAAGCAGGGCGCACAGCAAGTCAGGCAAAAAAAAATCGGCCGGGAGACTTAGCACTCCCGTCCGATTATTGTCCAGGACTTGTGGGCCCGGCTCTCGGTCTGACATGCTAAACTTTTTGTATTTTACCAGAAAATTCTCTAATGTCAAGCTAATTAAAATAAAAATTGGACCTCTCATAAATTATAAAGATTTTCAGTTAAGTTTAGCAAAATAAGGGAATGATAGCAGTAGATCTCCTTGCTTTTATGGAAATAATAGCCAAGATCGGGGAAAATTATTATTTTATCAATAGCTAAAACTATTTGCCGTTTAAAAAGATCTAGTAATAGTAATTATTCGCCTCCTGGAAATACCTTCTCTAATGACAAAATAATATTTTTGTGCTAAGTTTGATTGCGGAGCAGAATAGGGGAAATGGATTTGGCCCGGTGGATAAAGGTGTGACTCCGAGCGGCAGCGGCGACTGCCGCTAAGGTCACAGTCTTTCTGATTGCCGCGGCGAAGCAGCAAAAACCTGCCCCCTTCACCCCACTCGACAGACATCCGTCCTAGCCTAAGGGATGCTGTTCCGCCTGGCGCCACCAATCAAGAGTCTTTCGTCAGATTTCGGTTAAGTCAGCCGAGTACCCCAGATAAATAAGGAGACCTCAAGAATGGCGGTGAGCAGAAAGACCATTCAGGAGCCCTTGCTCCGCCTGAGGTCCTATCTTCCGGGAGGCGGCTTGGGGCGAAGGTACGCCGGCGACGAGCCCCCACTGCGATCGGAGTTGTTCAGCGCCGATCAGATGAAGCAGCACGGCAAGACCCTGGCGGGCTCGCACCAGTTGAGCCCGGGACGGCCTGAGGGCCGGCTGCTGACGCGGCTGGCTGAAAATAGAGCCGTCCTCATCGGAGTCCGCAACCTGCTGACTGAGGCGGTCAAGGCAAACCGCCGGATTACCCCGGCCGGGGAATGGCTGCTCGACAACTTTTATCTGATCGAAGAGCAGATTCGCACCGCCAAGAGGCATTTGCCCAAGGGTTACAGCCGAGAACTACCCCGCTTGCTAACCGGCCCATCGGCCGGGCTCCCCCGGGTTTATGACCTGGCGCTGGAGACGATCTCCCACGGCGATGGCCGGGTGGATCCGGAAGCTCTCAGCAGTTTCATTGCCGCCTACCAAACCGTCACCGCCCTGGAGTTAGGTGAATTGTGGGCCATCCCCATCATGCTCCGCCTTGCCCTGATCGAAAATCTCCGACGCGTTGCAGCCCGGATTGCCACCGACAGGATCGACCGAAACCTCGCGGACTATTGGGCGGACCAGATGACGGAGATCGCCGCGCAAGACCCAAAGAGCCTGATTCTGGTGATCGCAGATATGGCGCGGTCGAATCCGCCGCTGGTGAGTTCCTTTGTGGCGGAACTGACGCGCCGGTTGCAGGGGCAGGGGCCCGAGCTGGCCTTGCCGCTCACCTGGATCGAGCAGCGCCTTGCCGAATCTGGGTGGACGAGCAAGGAGTTGGTGCAGTCGGAAAACCAACAACAGGCCGCGGATCAGGTCTCCTTGAGCAACAGCATCGGCAGCCTCCGTTTCCTGGATGCCATGGATTGGCGCACTTTCGTCGAGACGCAGAGCGTGGTCGAGCAGACCCTGCGTCAGGACCCCGCGGTGGTCTATGGCAAAATGGATTTTGCCACCCGGGACCGCTACCGCCATGTGGTTGAGGAGATCGCCAAGAGCAGCCGGCACTCCGAAAGCCAGGTGGCGCGGCAAGCGATCCAATTGGCCCGCGAGGGCGCGGCCCAGAAAGGCAGCGGCGACCGCACGGCACACGTCGGCTTTTACCTGATCGATAAGGGATTGGCGCAACTCGAGGGGACCGTAGAACTGCGCCGCTCCCCTTTTGAGGCGCTTTGCAGACTGAGCCGCCGGTTTCCTTTGCTGCTGTATGCCGGCACGATCATGCTGGTTGCGGCAATCACCACCGGCAGCTTCCTGGCGAAGGCGCAGGCCGATGGGCAATCCGGTTGGATACTCGGGCTGATCGGGGTCCTCTCGCTCTTAGGCGCCAGTCATCTGGCGGTAGCCCTGGTAAACTGGCTGGCGACGTTGCTGGTGAGGCCGCAGCCGCTGCCGCGCCTGGACTTCTCCGAAGGAATTCCTCTGAAATTTAGCACCCTCGTGGTGGTCCCGACCATGCTCACGAGCCCTCAGAACATCGCGGCTCTGATCGAGGCGCTGGAAGTCCGGTTCCTGGCAAATCGGGACGCGAACCTGTACTTCGGCCTGCTCACTGATTTTCTGGATGCGCACGCAGAGACGCTGCCGGAGGACGAGCCGCTGGTGAATCTGGCCCGGCAGGGCATCGAAGAGTTGAATGAAAAGTACCGGAGCAGCAAAGGCGATATTTTCTTCCTTTTTCATCGTCCGCGCCGCTGGAATCCCATCGAGGGGATTTGGATGGGTTACGAGCGCAAGCGAGGCAAGCTCGCGGAACTGAATGCCTTTTTGCGCGGCGGCTCCAGGGATTGCTTCTCAGTGGTCGTCGGTGCGACTGCAGTCTTAGCGGGCGTGAAGTACGTGATCACCCTGGACACCGATACGCAACTGCCCCGGGACTCGGCGTGGCAGCTGGCGGGAGCCATGGCGCACCCCTTGAACCAGGCGCGGTTCGACGAGGACCAGCAGCGGGTCTGTGAGGGGTACGGCATCCTGCAGCCCCGCGTGGCCGTGAGCCTCCCCGGCACGAATCGGTCGCGGTATGCGCGACTCTGGGGGAGTGATCCGGGCATCGATCCGTATACCCAGGCCGTCTCCGATGTTTACCAGGATATGTTCCATGAAGGCTCGTTCATCGGCAAGGGAATCTATGAGGTCGATGCGTTCGAGCAGGCGCTCAAGGGGCGCTTCCCCGAAAACCGGATTCTCAGCCACGATCTTCTGGAAGGGTGCTACGCCCGGGCAGGGCTGTTGAGTGATGTCCAGTTATACGAGGAATACCCCGCTAGTTATCGCGCCGACGTGAGCCGCCGATACCGTTGGATTCGCGGGGATTGGCACATTGCCCGGTGGCTGCTGCCAGGT
Source organism: Desulfobaccales bacterium (assembly GCA_052147455.1). Taxonomy (GTDB): domain Bacteria; phylum Desulfobacterota; class Desulfobaccia; order Desulfobaccales; family 0-14-0-80-60-11; genus JAPLJC01. Next base: position 16,629 of record JBKQKO010000100.1, read on the forward strand.
GTTCCCGGCCCCGGCCCACACCTGCAAAAGAATCCGCTCTCGGGGCTATCCCGCTGGAAGATCTTCGACAACCTGCGCCGTAGTCTCGTGTCCGCGGCGTTGACCCTCCTGTTGCTCCTGGGCTGGACGGTCTTGTCCTCCGCCTGGTTTTGGACCTTGTGGGTGATCGGCATTATCCTTATTCCTCCCTTGTTTGCCTCTCTGCTGGAAATATTCCAGAAGCATGGCGATGTGCTTCTGGGCCAGCACCTCACTTCCATAAGGCGCTCGGCTGATCGACACTTCGCTCAGGCTGCATTTACGCTCGTGTGTCTCCCCTATGAGGCATTTTTCAGTCTGGATGCGATCATCCGCACGGGCGTCCGGATACTGATTACCCACAAGCGCCTTCTCGAATGGAATCCGTCGGGCGATCGGGAGCGCCCTGGCCGCTCGGACCTCGCCGCCTCCTTTCAGGCGATGTGGATTGCCCCCCTGATCGCTTTAGCCGCGGCGATCTACCTGGCGTTTTCGAAGCCAGCCGTGTTATCGGTGGCTGGGCCCATACTGGGCCTCTGGTTTGCCTCCCCGGCTATCGCCTGGTGGATCAGTCGACCGCTCACTCGCCGCGCCGCAAGATTGACGGCCGACCAGACCCTCTTCCTCCGGAAGATTTCCCGAAAGACCTGGGCGTTCTTCGAGACCTTCGTCGGCCCGGAAGATCATTGGCTACCGCCGGATTACTATCAGGAGCATCCCGTGGCCGGGGTCGCCCACCGCACCTCGCCGACCAACATGGGACTGTCGCTCCTGGCGAATTTAGCCGCCTACGACTTCGGCTACATTTCGGCCGGACGACTCGTCGAACGCACCGCGAATGCTCTCCAGACGATGGCAGCTTTGGAACGGCATCAAGGCCATTTCTGCAACTGGTACGACACGCAGTCTCTACAGCCGCTGTTGCCCATCTATATTTCCACAGTGGACAGTGGAAACCTGGCGGGCCATCTGCTGACCTTGCGAGCCGGTCTGCTCGCACTTCCCGATAAAAAGATCCTGGACGAGCGCTGGTTTGACGGACTGAGTGACACCCTAAGGATTATCGTGGACGCGGCGGGAGGAGTCACTTCGGCCCCGCTGGCTCAACTTCAGAAGGAGCTGGCGTTTGCAGGTGATTCCCGGCCAACCACGCTGGCGGCGGCGCGGCTGTGCCTCGACCGGCTGGCGACGTCCGCCGAGGATGTGGTCCGCAGCCTCGATCCCGGCTCCGAGGGCCAGGTTAACTGGTGGGCAGGCGCCTTCGCCCGGCAGTGCCGGGATGCCCTCGATGAGCTGACGTTTCTCGCTCCGTGGACCTTATCGCGGGCTTCCCTGGATAAACTCAGCGAGTTCTCGGATATCGGCGAAATCCCGACGCTGCGCCAATTAGCCAGGCTGGAGGAGGATCTGCTGCCGGCAATCGAGGCTCGGCTCGGGTTTGAGGCAAGTCCCGCGGCAAGCGCCTGGCTTGATAAGCTGCGACGGCTCATCACGCAGGCCAGCCAGCTGGCCGGAACCAGGATTGCAGCTATCGAACGGCTGGCCCTGCAATCAGGCGAACTTGCCCGGATGGGGTATGATTTCCTGTTCGACAAGGCGCGTCACCTATTGGCTATCGGCTACAACGTGGCCGCGCGTCGGCTGGACTCGAGTTACTACGATCTGCTGGCTTCGGAAGCGAGATTTACCAGTTTCGTGGCGATTGCTCAAGGAGACTTGCCGCAGGAGAGCTGGTTTGCCCTGGGACGTCTTCTCACTACCGTCGGGGGAGAATCGCTTCTCATTTCGTGGAGCGGTTCGATGTTCGAATACCTCATGCCGCTCCTGGTAATGCCGACCTACGAAAACACGCTGCTCGACCAGACCTGTAAGATGGCGGTGGAGAGGCAGATCGAGTATGGCAAGAAGCGCGGCGTGCCGTGGGGCATTTCAGAATCCGGTTACAATGCCATCGATATTCATCTCAACTACCAGTACCGGGCTTTCGGCGTGCCCGGCTTGGGATTCCAGCGCGGACTGGGCGAGGATTTGGTCATTGCCCCGTATGCCTCGGCGCTGGCGCTGATGGTGGCGCCCGAGAAGGCCTGCTTGAACCTCGAGCAACTGACCGCTGCAGGGTTTGAGGGAAAATTCGGCTTCTATGAAGCAATCGACTATACTCCTTCGCGCCTGTTACGCGGACAATCGAGCGCCGTGGTTCGGTCCTTCATGAGCCATCACCAGGGCATGATCTTCCTCTCTCTGGCCTATCTGCTCCTGGACCGGCCGATGCAGAAGCGATTCGAGTCGGACCCTTTGTTCCAGGCGACCATGTTGTTACTCCAGGAGCGCATCCCCAAAGTCGCGACGTTCTACGTGCCCGCCGATGAGATCACCGGATCACAACCGACTTCCAGCGTTACGGAGACACCGGTGCGAGTTTTCAACAGCCCCGATACGCCGATACCAGAAGTGCAGTTGTTGTCGAACGGCAGATATCATGTGATGGTCACCAACGCCGGCGGCGGTTACAGTCATTGGAAGGACCTCGCCGTCACCCGCTGGCGCGAAGACGGCACCTGCGACAACTGGGGCACCTTCTGTTACCTCCGCGACGTGGCGAGCGGGGAGTTCTGGTCCAACGCCTATCAGCCAACCCTCAAGCGCTCTGGGAATTATGAGGCGATTTTCACGGAAGGGCGAGCCGAGTTCCGCTGCCGCCAACAAGACATTGACGCCTATACCGAGATCGTGGTTTCGCCCGAGGATGACGTCGAGGTGCGCAGAATCACCATTACCAATCGCGCTCGGACACCGAGAGAGATCGACGTCACGAGTTACGCGGAAGTAGTCCTGGCGCCGCCTGCCGCGGACGCCCTGCATCAGGCGTTCAGCAAGCTCTTTGTTCAGACCGAAATCATCCGCCAGCGGCAGGCGATCCTCTGCACTCGCCGGCCCCGCTCGCGCGACGAGCAGGCGCCCTGGATGTTTCACCTGATGGCGGTGCATGGGGCGGACATCGGAGAAGTCTCTTATGAGACTGACCGCTCGCAGTTCATCGGCCGCGGTAGGACCGCCGCCGACCCCCAAGCGATGCGCGGTCCCGCGGCGCTCTCCGGAAGCGAGGGCCCAGTGCTGGATCCGATTGTCGCCATCCGGTATCGGCTGGTGCTCGATCCGGAAAAATCGGTAACGGTCAATATTGTCTCCGGGATCGGCGAAACCCGCGAGTCATGCCTGGGTCTGGTGGAGAAATACCAGGATCGGCGTCTGGCGGACCGCGTCTTTGATCTGGCCTGGACGCATAGCCAGGTGGCCCTGCTGCAGATCAATGCCACAGATTCCGACGCGCAGCTCTACTGCCGCCTGGCGAGCTCGGTGATCTACGCCAATGCTTCGCTGCGAGCCGACCCGAGCGTCCTCATCAAGAACCGTCGCGGGCAATCCGGTCTTTGGGGCTACTCCATCTCCGGCGATATACCCATTGTGCTGCTGCAGATTGAAGATCCGGCCAATATCGACCTGGCGCGCCAACTCATCCAGGCCCATGCCTATTGGCGCTTAAGAGGACTGGCGGTGGACCTGATGATCTGGAACGAAGATCACGCCGGTTACCGGCAACTTCTCCACGACCAGATCATGGGACTCATTGCCGCAAGGGGCGAAGCCAGCGAGATAGACCGGCCAGGCGGCATTTTCGTAAGACCCGCGGACCAGATATCGGAGGAGGACCGCATTCTGTTCCAAACGGTGGCTCACGCCATCATCACCGATAGCCGGGGAGCGCTGGAGGACCAGCTCAACCGGCGGGGCCAGTTGGAAGTGACCGTACCGCCCCTGGCGCCGACTCGAACCCACCGCGTTGAACCCCCGGGGACGGCCGAGCTGTCCCGCGGCGATCTGAGGTTTTTCAACGGGCTGGGCGGATTCACCCCGGACGGACGCGAATATGTCATTTCCACCACGGACCGGCAGGTGACTCCGGCCCCCTGGGTAAATGTGCTGGCCAACCCGCACTTCGGGACCGTCATCTCAGAGAGCGGCCTGGCCTATACCTGGAGCGAGAATGCCCACGAGTTCCGCCTCACTCCCTGGGGGAACGATCCCGTGAGCGATGCGAGCGGAGAAGCCTTGTATCTCCGTGACGAAGAGACCGGCCACTTCTGGTCCCCCATGCCGTCGCCCAGCCGTGGCGCGCTGCCTTACGCCACCCGCCACGGATTCGGCTACAGCGTGTTCGAGCACACCGAGGAAGGCATTAGCTCAGAGGTCTGGGTTTACGTGGCCCGGGATGCACCGATCAAGTTCACGGTGCTCAAAGTGCGGAACGTGTCGGGCCGGCCGCGCCGGCTCTCCGCCACGGGCTACTTAGAATGGGTTTTGGGAGATCTGCGGTCGAAATCCGCCATGCACGTGATCACCGAAGTTGACCTGAATAGCGGCGCGCTCTTGGCGCGCAACCCCTACAATACGGAGTTCAGCGATCGGGTTGCCTTCTTCAAGGTGGACGCGGCGACTCGGACCTTAAGCGGCGACCGGACTGAATTCCTGGGGCGTAACGGCACGCTGCGCAGTCCTGCCGCTATGGCCCGGTTGCGGCTTTCTGGAAAGGTGGGAGCAGGTTTGGACCCCTGTGCCGCGCTTCAGGTTCCTTTCGAGCTGGCCGGCGGGCAGGAGCGTGAGATCGTTTTCATGCTCGGCGTAGGGCGGGACGAGGATGACGCCAGGGACCTCGTGCAGCGCTTTCAAGGCTCAACGGAGGCGCGCGGCGCCCTCGATGCCGTGTGGCATTACTGGAATCATACCCTCGGCGCCGTGCAAGTGGAAACACCCGACCAGTCCCTCAACGTGCTCACCAACGGCTGGCTTTTATACCAGACCCTGGCGTGCCGCCTTTGGGCGCGCAGCGGCTTCTACCAGTCGGGGGGCGCCTTCGGTTTCCGCGATCAATTGCAGGACGTGATGGCGCTGACCTCCGTCGCGCCGCACCTGGTGCGCGAGCACCTGCTTCTTTGCGCCTCCCGCCAGTTCCCGGAAGGAGATGTCCAGCATTGGTGGCACCCCCCCTTGGGCCGGGGCGTACGTACCCATTGCTCCGATGATTACCTCTGGCTGCCGTTGGCGACGTGCCGCTACGTCCTGAACACCGGGGACACCGGCGTGTTGGCTGAGCCTATCCATTTCGTCCAGGGCCGCCCGGTAAACGCGGAGGAGGACTCGTATTACGATCTGCCCAACCAGTCTCAAGAAGCGGCCAGTTTGTATGACCACTGTGTGCGAGCTATCCTTTGGGGCCTCAGATTTGGTAAGCACGGCTTGCCGCTCATGGGCTCCGGCGACTGGAATGACGGCATGAACCTGGTGGGCGAACACGGCAAAGGGGAAAGCGTCTGGTTGGCCTTTTTCCTTTATGAAGTGCTCACCCGGTTCACCGAGGTGGCTCGTGCGCATGGTGATGTGTCCTTCGCCGAGCGCTGCACCAGGGAGGCGGCGGGGCTGCGCCGCAATATCAAGAAGCATGGCTGGGACGGCGAGTGGTATCGCCGCGCCTACTTCGACGACGGTTCACCGCTGGGATCGGCGGGCAACCCCGAGTGCCGGATCGATTCGATTCCGCAGAGCTGGTCCGTTCTATCCGGTGCGGGGGATGCGGCGCAGGCGCGCCAGGCCATGGAAGCAGTGGATCATCTCCTCGTTCGCCGGGAGCAGGCGCTCATCGAGCTCCTGGCTCCGCCGTTTGACAAGTCTGATTTGAATCCCGGCTACATCAAAGGGTACGTCCCCGGGGTGAGAGAGAACGGCGGACAATACACCCACGCCGCCATCTGGGTGGCGATGGCCTTCGCGGCCTTGGGCGACCGGGCGCGCGCCTGGGAGCTACTGGCAATGATCAACCCGGTAAACCATGGCAGATCTCCCGAGGGGATCGCCATCTACAAAGTAGAACCCTACGTCGTGGCGGCCGACGTCTATGCGCTCTCGCCTCATACTGGCCGCGGTGGCTGGACGTGGTACACGGGGTCTGCCGGCTGGATGTACCGGCTGATCGTGGAATCACTCCTGGGGCTGAGGCTGGAGGTGGACAAACTGCGGTTCACGCCGTGTCTCCCGGCGGATTGGCCGGGCTTCACGATGCACTACCGGTATCGGGAGACGGTCTACCACATCGCCGTCCAGCACCAGCCGGCCGGGAATGGCGAGACGCGTGTGACAGTTGATGGGGTCGGCCAACACGATAACACTATTCCCCTGGTTGACGACCATCAGGAACACTATGTCGTGGTGAGCATCCCCGCGGTGCGCAGCCCGGCACAGAATTGACCCCTAAAAGAAAAGGGCCGCCCCGGTTTTACCCGAATCGGCCATCTCCTGCCCCGGCCAGATCAAAGGAGAGGTAAGATGAACGAACAGGAAGCCAAAAAGGAAATAGCCCAAGCCAAAGAGGAACTTCTGGAAGCCAAAGCCAAGCTCAAAGAATTAAATGCTAAACTAATGGAACTCTCGGACGTGATGGAAAAAATAGAAGCAGCGCAGGGCCGATTGCAAAAAGTGGAAGAGAAACTGTTTCTCGAAAGTTTTACCAAAAAATCGTCTTTCGACCGCATCAATAATGAAAAAGATTAGCAGGGATGGAAAGCGGGGTCACCCAGGGCCAGGCATTCACCAGGAGTAATCCTGGCTGGCGCCGGAGGAGGAGGTTTCCAGGGGCTGCCACTAGCCTGCCCTGCAACACTGCGCCCGGGCCAGGATGGCGCCGCGGGAACCTCTATCTTCCCGGACCTCTGGATTTTCGGCCCGGAAAGACAAACCCCGGAAACCGGGACTCCTGCCCCCCCTGGTCAATATGATCCGCACGACCCAAGGTAACGCCAACTGCGGCTTGCCACCCGCACCAGACAAACCTGACCGTCCTGGAGCCCAGGCCAACATTTTGTATCAGGTTCACCTGGAGGGCTTAGGGCGCCTGGCCAGTTCTCCAGCCGCGGCGACGGGCTATCAAAAAAAAATGTTTAAAAATTGATGAATTAAGCGCAGCGGTGACTACTGCGGCCTGGAAATTGCAAAGATTACGGGTGCGAAGTTTATTTCAAGGAGGGATAGTGGCGGACTTCCCGGATCGTGCCAGGCAGCTTGAGCAGCATGTTGATCCCCAAGAAGCGCAATATGTCTTGAAAAACCTAGTGGACAGTTCTGCCGACGCCATTGGCGTGGTGGACGCCGAAGGCCGATTCACCCGCTGGAATGCGGCGTCAGAGGAGATTTTTGGCTACAGTGCGGCAGAGATGAAAGAGAAGCATTTCTCTGAGCTCTACGCAGATCCGGCGGAGCTTGAGATAATGCTCATCCGGCTGCGCCGGGATGGCTTCGTTAGAAAGTATGAAATCAACCTGAAGAAAAAGGATGGCAGTATTGCGCCGTTTAATCTGTCCATCAATCTTTTATATGACCGGCAGCATAATCTCGCCGGCAGCTTCTGCATAGCCCGGGATCGAAGCGATACCCGCAGGGCTCTGGCCGAATTGCAGATGCTGAATGAGCGGCTGGAAAATGAAATCACCCAGCGGAAGAAGATGGAAGATGCCTTGCGCGAAGCCCAGGAAACTCAGAAAGCACTTCTAAATGCCATTCCGGAGTCAATTTTCCTGATTGGTACGGGCGGGGTCATCGTTGCGGCCAATGAAACCTCGGCAAAAAGATTTGGCAAGGGTCTTGATGAAATTATCGGATCTAAGATGGACGAGCTACTTCCTTCCGAAGTGGTCAAAAGGAGAAAGGCTTACACTGACGAAGCCATAAGAACCGGGAGGCCGGTTTATTTTGAAGATAGGCGGGATAGAATGTTCTTATACAGCTTATTCAGTCCCATCTTTAATGCCGAAGGTAAAGTTTCCAAGCTGGCCGTTTTTTCCCTGGACATTACCGAGCGCAAAAGGGTCGAGGTGGCGCTCCGGGAAAATGAAGAGAAATATCGGGGTTTGGTAGAGACCACCAACACCGGTTATGTAATCGTTGATACCGAAGGCACAGTTCTCGATGCCAATCTGGAGTATTTGCGACTGAGCGGACATAATGAATTAAAGGAAATATTAGGACGACGCGTCATTGAGTGGACGGCGGAGCAGGATCGAGGGAAAAGTGCTGCAGCCTTTGAGCAATGTCTAAAGACCGGCATCGTCAGGCATCTTGAGCTTGATCATGCCGGAGGAGATGGCCGCTCCATACCGGTGGAGGTAAATGCCACTGCCATCATGACCTCGGAGGGGATAAAACTTATAGCCCTGGTCAGAGATATCTCCGATCGCAAAAGGGTCGAAGAGGAGAGGGCCAAACTGGAGGCCCAGTTGGTACAAGGCCAGAAGATGGAAGCCATCGGGACTCTGGCCGGCGGTATTGCCCACGACTTCAACAACATCCTCACCGCCATCCTGGGCAACATCGGCCTGGGCCTGCTGGACCAAACCATGGGAGACCAGGGCCGGCAGCGATTGGCTGCCGCGGAAAAGGCCTGCCAGCAGGCCCAGAGTCTGGCCCGGCAGTTGCTTACCTTCGCCAAGGGCGGCGCGCCGATTAAGGAACTGGTTTCCCTGGAAAACCTGGTAGCCGAAGCTGCATCTCTGCCCTGCCGGGGCTCCCAAGTTCGCTGCAAATATGCCTTTGCCAAAGATTTAATGGCCATCGCCGGAGACCCGGGACAGATCCACCAGGTTTTCCAGAATCTCATTATCAATGCCATCCAGGCCATGCCGCAGGGCGGCACCGTCGAGATTACCGGGGAAAATATTCAGGCCGGCAATCATGGCCGCCTCCCCCTGAAGACGGGCAATTATGTCAAAGTTTCCATTAAGGATGAAGGGATCGGCATACCGGAAAAATATCTCCAGAAGATCTTCGATCCCTATTTTACCACGAAGCAGCAGGGTAGCGGCCTGGGTTTGGCCACCGCCTATTCCATTGTTAACCATCATCACGGCCATATCTCGGCGGAGTCCAAGTTAGAAGAAGGAAGCACCTTCCATGTTTATCTTCCGGCCAGCGACCAGAAGATTATGCAGCAACCCCAGGAAGCCACGGAGCTGCTTCCCGGAAAAGGGAAGATCCTGGTAATGGATGATGAGGCGATGGTGCGGGAGGTGTTGGGGATGATGTTGCTCGCCCTGGGCTACGAGGCGGAGTTCGCCAAGGATGGGGGTGAAGCAATCGAATTGTTCAGCCAGGCGCAAGGATCGGCAGATCCATTTGCCGCGGTAATCCTTGATCTAACCGTTCCCGGCGGCATGGGGGGCCAAGAGGCTATGGAAAGACTTCTGAAGATCGATCCCCAGGCAAAGGCCATAGTCTCCAGCGGTTATTTCGATGATCCAATAATGGCGGATTTTCAAAAGTATGGGTTTACTGGGGTTATTGCCAAGCCTTATAGGGTTGCCGAACTGGGTAAAGTATTAAATAAGGTCCTCTCCCAAGGAAAATAGCGATTGTCATCATGGGTAGCAGCAGCGGCAGACAAGATCATGGCTAGTGTGATGCCCACAATTACCTTAACCAAAGATTTGAGATAACCCCCCCCTCCCTTGAGGGGAGGGGGTTGGGGGGGGTGGCAACCCATGGTAAATGGGAGATAAATTACCACCCCCACCCGGTGTCGCCCCCTCCAGGGGGAGGGAAAAGGCCAAGCATTTAGGCAACGTTTCCGCGGGACACAATACTAGCAGCTATTGCAAAAGCCCGTTTTGCCCAAAAATGTCATTCTGAGCGCAGCGAAGAATCTCGTATTTTTAATGACCTTAGATTCTGTTCAGGATGACAGTGAAATCAGGTCTTGGAATAGCTTCTATCTGGTTGCTACTCCAGATCCCCGTCACTTCAAATCCGGCTCTCTTCAAAGGGATTTCCATCCAGGGGCGAAAGGTGGGAGGACCATCATGCTGCCCTAAAAAAGTGCAAAGAAACACTTGACACAATGCAGTTGGCTCGCTATCTTATCCAGAAAAGGTGCGGAGGGAACCCCTTAACATGGCAGGGAAGCTAGAGAAGCCCGGGCGCAGCCAAACCGCAGATCCGGCGGCTTTCAAAATGCAGGACCTGGTGCGGGCCACCGGCGTCCCCAAATCCACCATCCTCCATTATCTGAATGAGGGGCTCCTGCCGGAGCCGGTCAAGACCTCCCGCAATATGGCTTACTATAGTCCGGCCTGCGTGGAGCGGATCACCTGCATCAAGGTAATGCAAAGCAAGTACCGCTTGTCCCTGGCAATAATCAAGAAGTTCTTGCAGCAAGGCAGCGTCGGGCCCGAGATTGAACCGTTCCTGGAGTTAAGGTCCTTCATCTACGGCCGGCGGGATGACCGGGAACTGCTGGATTTAGAGGCCTTCTGCCGGGCCGCGGGGCTTACCGCCCCGGAGGTGGCGCAATTACAGAAGGCGGGACTGTTGATCCCCCTGGAGCCGGACCGCTTTGACGCCGAGGACCTGGCCATCGGCCGCATCCTCAAGGACAGCCTGCAATTGGGCCTCACCCCGGAGGAAACCTCCTTCTACCCCCGCCTGGCCCGGGACATCGTGGACCACGAAATGGCCATCAGAGACCGGCTAGTAAAAGGGCTCTCCCTGGAAGACAATGCCACCTTGACCCTGCAGCTTACCCGGGGGGCCCGGGCCCTGCGGCCGTATATCATTGACCGGATGTTTCAGCTCCGGGTGATGTCCCGGGAGAGCATCGCCGGAGATGAGGTAAAATGACCGGGGTCCGGATTCCGGCCCAGGAAGAAGCGTCAGCGCGCCGGTTCAAAAAAGGAGGGAAAGTAATTTGTGCGAATTTTGCCATCAGCACGGAGACGGCCAGAAATGGTATCTGAAGGCGGAGCACTATTCCCAGGAACTGCTGGATAACCTGGAACGCCGCCGTTATCTGGAGGATTTTTCGAGGTTCGGCAAGTTGCAGGGCGCCGAGATCGAAGCCGGGTTCCAAAAGGCCATGCGAGCTCCGGCCTGGCTGCGCCAGCTTATCTACTATTTTCGGGAGAAACGCCAGCGCCGGGATCATTTCGGGCAGGTGGTTCCCCTGGAGGATCTCGCCCAGGTGATGGACCTGGCCGCCTCCATCGTCCGCATTCCCTGCATCTGCCGCAAGATCAATAAAGGCAAGACGGACGCCGGGTATTGCTTTGGCCTGGGGCTCGACGCCGAGAAGATGTTGGGCTTCCAGGAGGCCTTCCTGGAAACCTTCAGGCATGGTCCTGAAGAGGCCCGCGTGGATCGCCTCTCCAAGGCGGAGGCCCTGGATTTACATCGCGGCTTCGAAAAACAGGGGCTGATTCACACCATCTGGACCTTCAAAACCCCCTTCATCGGCGGCCTCTGCAACTGCGATCGAGCCGACTGTCTGGCCATGCTTAGCTATCGCTATAATTTTCACGCCTTCTTCCGCGGGGAGTATGTGGCCGAGGTGAACAACGATGCCTGCACCGGCTGCCGGGAATGTCATTCCTTGTGCCAGTTTGGGGCTATTGGCTTCTCAGTGGTGGACCAGAAGACCTTCGTCGATCCCATCCGCTGCTACGGATGCGGAATTTGCCGCTCGGCCTGTGAAATGGCTGCCATATCCCTGGCGCCGAGGCAGGGACATCCCATTGCCGCTAATCTTTGGTGAGTCAAGCTGATGGGGCCCGGGGATCATCAGGGGGAGCTCAAGGTTGACCATCTGAGGCGGACCTATGGTCTGCACATTCCCCCCTCATATGATTCCAGGCAGCCAACACCGCTCGTTTTAGCTTTCCATGGCCGCTTGGGCACCGGCAAGCAAATGGAGAAGCTCACCAACTTCTCGGGCCTTGCCGATAAACAGGGCTTTATGGTGGCGTATCCCAACGGGGTCGGGCGTTCCTGGAACGCCGGTCATGGAACCGGAAAGGCTGAGGCCCAAGGGGTGGATGATGTAAAATTCACCGTGAGGTTGATTGATTCACTCAGGCAGACGCTCAACCTCGATGGCCGGCGGGTGTATGCCACCGGTTTTTCCAATGGGGCGGTATTTGTCCACCGCCTGGCGTGCGAACTCTCGGAAGAGATTGCTGCCATTGCCGCAGTGGCAGGAACCGTTGCACCCCAGATAGGACGAACCTGCCACCCTCACCGGCCGGTTGCCGTGCTCCAAATCCAGGGCACCGCAGATCCCATCGTCCCCTGGGAGGGCGGGCTCACCCAAGGGGGAGGATTCGTAGAATCAGTGCCGGCAACGATCGCGGGTTGGGTGGCGCGTAATGAGTGTCCCGCCAGGCCGGAAGTGTTAGATACCGGTGGGGGAGTGATCTGCGAATGCTATGGGCCGTGTGCCAAGGCGGCCAGGGTAATACTTTATCGGGTTGAGGGGGGAGGCCACACCTGGCCTGGCGGATATCAATATCTGCCGAAGAAAATCATCGGCGCAACTAATCGTTCCTGGGATGCCAGTCAAGCTATTTGGGACTTTTTCCTGAAGCATCCCCTGAATGAGTCTGGCGACTCTCTGGCCGGCAAGCAAGAATGATTGGTTTTTGTGGTTCTCTATCGCCTGGCGCCGGGCCCCCAAAGCCAGATGTCCTGAAATTTCAGGTCAGCGAGGTGCTGTTTCGGATCGATTATCCCCGTTAGGTGGCCCGGCTTTCCAGGACCTCTTTAGGCGGCAGGAAAGGCTGGTCCGGCCGCATGAACAGGCAAAGAACCGCACCGGCGACACAAATAGCGATACTCAGATAGAAGGCTATATCCCAATTCTTAAAGTGATCGATCACCCAGCCAAAGACGATGGGCGACACCACGCCGGCCAGGGCGAAGCCGGAGTTCATCATGCCGCTGGCGATGCCGGCATATTCAGGGGTGATATCCATGGGAACGGCCCAAATGGGTCCAACCGCGGCCTCGGAGCAGAAGAAAGTGCCAAAAAGAAATAGGGTAACCAGGGTGAGGTCTTGAGTAAGCAGGGTGGCCGTGAGGAACCCACCCGCCAGCAATAAACAGATGGCGATAAAAGCATTGCGGGCGATCAGCTTGTTGCCGGTTCTCATCAATATCCAATCGGAAAATATGCCCCCCAAGCTATCTCCAATGACCCCAGCTATGAGAGCGAACGCGGCATGCAAAGCTGAAGATTTTAAATTCAGGTGAAAACGAGTCATGAAATAGAGGGGGATCCAGGAGAGGAACACCCAGAGCATCCACCCATAAGTAAAATCCACCAAGGTCACCGGGAAGATCCGCTTGATCAGCGGCCACCAGGGAGTACGGGCATGCCGGACCTTCTTGGACGGAGGCGCTAAATCAATTACTTCGGCCTCGGTGATCTGCGGATGGTCCCTGGGGTCTTCGACAAAATACCACCACCAGAAGGCCACCCAGGCCAGGGTTATAATGGCGCACACCCAAAAGGACAGGCGCCAGCCGGACAGACCGATGCAGGCGGCGACAATGAGGGGCGCCAAGGCTCCTCCCAGGCGGGCTGTGGCGTGAGTCACACCTTGAATGTACCCATAGCGCTTCACTGGATACCAGTGTCTCATTCCCTGGGTGGCCGCGGAAAAGACCGGACCTTCACCAATGCCGACAAACAGCCGGGCCGCGAACAAGGTCGCCAGGCCCACGACGAGGCCGCTGTAGAAGGTGGCCACCCCGGCCACGAGGACGCAAAGGGCCAGGGTGAGCTTGACCCCAATTTTATTGGCTGACCAGCCGCCGACCCATTGTCCGACCAGGTACGGCCAGGAGAAGGCCGAGAAGGCCAGGCCAAGCTCGACGTGCGACAGTTTAAAATCCTTGATTATCGAATCGGCGGCCATGGAAATGTTCACGCGGTCAAGATACATGAGGAAGTATAGTGAACAGAAAAGAACGGTCATCCAGGTCCTGGAGCTAATCAAACGCCTTTTTACAGGTGCACCAGCAGGGTTGACGGGATTTTTTGTATCATTAGCCATTAGAACCTCCTAAAATCCTCTATAAACATTTAGGTTACATCTATCTGCAACGATGCGGAGCGGGCTGACCGGACGGCCTCTCAATCCGGGGAGCAAGATTGGGGAAGGAGTCCCGTTAGCCAGGGGTTCATGCTAAGACCCGATCCCGACGATTTCTTTTAACTTGAGCCGTTGAATCTTCCCGGATGGGCCCTTGGGCAACTCCTCGAGCTGGACCATTACCTTGGGAGTCTTGTATTTCCCCAAATGACGCAGGCAATGTTCTCTGAGTTCCGGTTCGGAAACGGAGCAATCGGGTCTCAAGGTGTAGCACACCATAATTTCTTCCCCGTAGTGTTTATCCGGTATGCCTACGGCCGCCGCATCCTGGATGGCGGGGTGCTGGTAGAAACATTCATCGATCTCGCGGGGAGCGATGTTTTCCCCACCCTTGATGATAAGTTCCTTCAATCGTCCGGTAACAAAGACGAAGTCATCCTCGTCCAGATAGCCCAGGTCTCCCGTATGGAACCAACCGTCGGACTCCAAAGCCTCTGCAGTTTTGCCAGGATCCTTGTAATACTCCTTCATCACGCAGTCGCCTCTAATCATGATTTCCCCGGCGGTACCCCGGGGAGCTTCATTGCCCTGGCGGTCGATGATTTTAGCCTGGCAGCCTACGGGCTGACCGGGAGAGCCGATTTTATGTTTGGCAGGGTCCAGGGGGTTGGAGAAAACCGGGGCGGCGGTCTCTGTGAGCCCCATGGTTTCTACAATGTGGCAGCAGAATTTTTTCTCAAACTCCTCTTGCAAGGAGGGTGGCATGGGGGCAGAAGCAGACCGTCCGAAGCGCAGATGGCTCAAATCATAACCTTTACCTTCAATTTCGCTGCCGCTCACCAAATAAGAGACGATGGTGGGGACCACGGAGAACCAGGTGCACCGATATTCCGAGATGAGCGGCCAAAAGGCGCTGACGGAAAACCGCTCCGGGACTACGATGGAAGACCCGCTTACCAGCGGACCCATCACCGAGACGATCTCGGCATTAATGTGGTAGAAAGGAAGGGATACTAAACCCCTGTCTTCCGGTGTCAGACAGTGAGCCAGGGTGACGTTCTGCCCGCCGGCCACCATGGTTTTATGGGTCAAAACGGCTCCCTTGGGTAGGCCGGTGGTACCGGAAGTATAAAGCAGGAGTGCCGGATCGTCTTCCGTCACCCCGGCCAACTCATACCCGGAGAGGTCTTCATCAGGAAAGATTTCCGCCGCATCTTTATCTATGACCATTATCTTGACATCGCGTGATATTTCCTGCAAAGCTTCTTCCAGGCGGTCCCGGTTCATTGCCGTCGTGAACACCAACTTGGTGTCAGAGTGGTCGAGGACATACGCTAATTGGCTAGGCTGGGCCAAAAGGTTGGGCGGAGAAATGACCAGGCCGGAATACATGGCGCCCACAAAGATCTTCAAGGTCTGATAGCCGTTGCCCATGAAGAAGGAGACCTTGTCACCCTTGCGCAAGCCCATCTTCAAAAAGCGTTTGCCCAGATTGATGCAAGATTCTTTTAGTTGGGCATAAGTGAGTTCCAGCCGTGGTTCCGAAGCGAACATAAAAACCTTGTCTGGCTGTAACTCCGCCTGCTTATCCACGTGGAACCTTACCGAACGCATGGCTGCCATCCCCTCCCTTATGAAAATGACATCTCCCGGTTTAAAATATCAAGTTTTCATTAACACACACCCTTTCCCTTCGTGGTGATTTGCGGGCGAACGGGAAGGGTATGCTATCATAAAAGGTCTGTCCAGGGCGCCGCTCTTTGGCTCCAGGGGCGCCCATAATGCAGCTTTATGGAAGTGCTTTGAAACAATCATTTTCCCATGGCTTTCATACCCCCCCCCTTTTTTTCCGCTCAAACGAGCGGTTTCTCGTTGTAAACCGGGGGACGGCGTTTATGAAATTCCGTGGCGGCTTCGAACGCGGCCGCTATCCTTAAGATCAGCGGCTCCTGGAAATGGTCTCCGACAATCAACAGCCCGATGGGCAGCCCTTCCGCGCTGAACCCGCACGGCACGGATACACAGGGTGTGGCCAGGAAACTGAAGGGCAGCGTGAACTGCCATCCCTGGGCATAAGCGGTGGGTCCGGCCGCCAACGCCGGAGGCATCATCGCCAGAGTGGGGGTGAGGAGTGCGTCCACCTTGGTAAATGCCTCCTTGATCTGGGCTATTTGGTAGGGGCGCTCCTGCTGGATCTTCTCGTAGGTGGCGCGGGGGATTTTAGCCCCGGTTTCGAGGTTTTTCTGGACAAAAGCCCCGAACTCTTTTTGTCGTTCCCCGGCGGAGCGGAACTGTTCGCCCAGGATCTGGTTGAATTCGTAAAGCAGCATATTATTGAACAACGCCTGATAATCCAGAGAGACCAGAACCGGAATTTCGATTGTCGTTACCTGGGCGCCGAGTTTTTTGAAGGTTTCCGTGGCCGCCTGAACTGCGGCGGCGACCTGAGGGTCGACGTTCTTGAAGGTGTAATCCTGAACAATGCCAATGCGCAGGCCTTTGACGCCTTTCTGGAGCAGGGCGGTATAACTGCCCCTCAGTTGATAGGGGGATGAGTGCTGATCATGGGGGTCAAATCCCGCCATGGCATCCATCAGCAGGGCGGTATCAGTCACGGTTCTGGCCAGGGGCCCGGCGGTATCAAGGCTGTAGGCCCTCGGATATATCCCGGCCAGGCTCACGAGTCCGTAAGTCGGGCGCAGACCCACGATGCTGCACCATCCGGCCGGCACCCGAATGGAGCCGCCAGTGTCGGTCCCGGTCCCCCCCAGGCAAAGGCCTGCTGCGGTGGCCGCCCCGGTGCCACTGGAGGAGCCGCCGGGAGAGCGGCTCAAGCTCCAAGGGTTATGGATATCGCCATAAAACTGATTTTGCCCCGATATGCCGGCGGCAAACTCGTTCATGTTCGTTTTGCCGAGTATGACCACTCCGGCGGCTTTAAGCTTGCTCACGGCAGTGGCATCTTCCTTGGGGATTCTCTGCTTGAAGAATTCGGACCCCACTGTGCTGGGAACCCCCGCCGTGTCGTAGATATCCTTTACCACGATGGGTATGCCGTGGAGAGGGCCCCGGTCCTTGCCCGCTTTAAGCTCGGCATCCAGGGCGATAGCAGACGCGAGGGCCTGCTCCTCCATAAGGGTGATGAAAGCATTCAGCTCAGGTTGAAGCTTTTTGATGTTTTCAAGGTAGTTCCGGGTTAAAGCCTCCGAGGTGAGGTCGCCCTTTCGCAGCATCTTGCCGGCCTTGGGTATGTAACCGGTCAGGTTCCCTGCCGCTCCGGCCTTGGACCCGGCGCCTGCTTGCTTTTCTCTCGCCGCCATCGCCGGCACGCCCAGGGTTCCTAATACAGCCCCCGATGCGGCAGTGATGCCGGCAATCTTGATAAAACTCCTCCTGGACAATTCTTGGCCCATCTTGACCTCCCTTTTTCGGTTGGTTTCAGAACTGGTCTATGGCCTGTCCCTTGATTGGTGATCAGTGAGTGATCTCTAAGGGGCCGATGGATTTATAACCCAGTTCAAAGGCCTGCTTATTCTCCTCTTTGAATTTGGGAATGATGGCCAGCAGGCTTTCCAGGAGAACCTCCTTCTTTATGGCCCCCTCCTCTTCCAGGATTTTGGCGATGGCTCCCAGCACTATGGAGTTGCTGAACAAGGGTTTGCCAAAATTGTCCATCGCCAGCTTTTTGGCCGGCAGGGCCCTTTGTAAACAAGTTAGCTGGTCGTCGACCTCCTCCACGAAGTCCGGGTCATAGATAATCAGCCCATTATTGGACACGGTGTGTTTAAAGCGGTTATAGGCGGCTGAAGAAAGGGCGATGAGATAGTCGGGACATTCGCAGATGGGACTATCGACCACCTCCTTGGCCAACACTACCTGACTCCTGACATATCCGCCCCGCATTTCAGTGCCGTGGCTTTTCAGCATGGTGACCCGGAGACCTTGCTTCACCCCGGCTTCCCCCAGGATCTGGCCCAGCCGCACCACGCCCTGGCCTCCGAAGCCGCTCGCTACCACCTCGATTCTGTCTTTCATAGTGCGCCGGTCCTCCTGATCTTTTCGGTTGCACCCCACTCCAATTCGGAAAATTCGGGTCTGGAATTGCTGGCGTCGTGCCAGATCCCGGTAGCCCAAATGGTCTCCGGGGTCTCCTGGCCCAGGGGTGCAGTGTGTTTTTTGAACCACCGGAAAATTTCCACCGGGACCCGGGACCCCAGATGCTTCATGGCAAAGTTGGTGACACAGGGATGCGGCATGTGCACCAGGGAGAAGCCGCGGTTCAGGATGGCCTTCTTAACACTTGCCACCGCCTGGAAGCCGTCCGCTAAAACCACGTGACGGGCCAGGAAGGTGGCGCCGGCTCCTTTTAAGATGTACATCACATCCATGCCCTCGCTCATCAGGTTGGGCTCAAACATCCCGTAAGGGCTGGAATCGGTTTTTACTCCCATGGGAGTAGTGAAGCCGAACTGACCGCCGGTGGACTGGTATCCCAGGTTGTCATGCACGATGACCGTGATATCGGCGTTGACCCGGGCGGCGTGGATCAGGTGCAGCAGGCCGATGCCGAAGGCGTCCCCGTCACCGACGCTCAGGACGATCTTCTTTTCCGGGGGCAGGGCAATGCGCAGGCCCCGGGCAATAGCGTAAGCCCGGCCGTGGGTTCCGGCGAAGCCGTCGCCCTTGAAGGTGGCAAAGGTCTGCCGGCCGGCGCAGCCGATGGAGGTGCCCCAGATAACATCTGCCGTAGGTAATCCCAACTCCTTAAAAGCCTGGATCACCACCTTATGGTTCATTCCCAACCCGCAACCGGCGCAAGCGGTACTGGGTATTTTCCGGGTGCGCAAATATTCTGCGATCAAATTGCTGGAATAGTATTCCATCACCAAGCCTCCATTTCCCAGCCTCTCCGCTGTAAAGGCTGGTTTTTCAGGATCTTCTCAAAGGTTTCCAGGAGATCTTGATTAGTGGGCAGGTCTCCACACATTCCCAGGAAATGCACTTCGGAGTCATGCCTGGCCGCCCGCTGGATCTCCCGCACCAGTTGTCCATCCCAATTGAGCTCCACGGACAGGTACTTGGCTTTTCTGGTGAAGTGCTCGTCAGGGAAGGGCCACAAATTAATCAGCCGCAAAGAGCCAACTTTCATGCCCTGGCTGCGGGCCCGGCCTACCGCGGTGTTCACCACCCGGGAGGGAGTGCCGTAGGACACGACGACCAAATCCGGATCGTCGTCCAGGTATTTTTTCTCGTAATGGTGGTTAAAGAGTTGCCGGTTATTCCGCACCTTGTAAATAAGCCGGTAAGCATGCTTGTGGTGATCTTCCACCTCTTCGATATCGTAGCCCTGTTCAGTCGGCGTCCAGTCGGAACAAAGTCCGCCCGTGTTTTTGCCCATCTGCACCGGTGGTATATCCAGAGCATCAGTGGCAGGGTAAAAATCAGGACCGGGGTGGAACGTTCGGGGCCAAAACCGCATCCCCATTTCTTTCATTTCCTCTTCAGTTTCAGGAATAGAAATATCCTCCCAGCCGTCGGTGATCAACTGGTCTGCCAGGACCGTGACCGGCATGCGCAACCGTTCGGAGAGGTAAAAGGCCTCAATTACCATGGCCATGGCCTCCTGCGCCGAGTTCGGCGCCAGGACCACACTCTCGAAATTGCCACCCTGGGTAGGATAACGGGTATTATAAAACTCGCCTTGGCCAGGGGCCCCGGTAATCCCGGATACCGGACCGACCCGGCCGGAGTTCAGGACCACCATGGGCATCTCGCATCCCAGGGCCCAGCCAAAGGGATCGGCATAGAGAATGAAACCCGGACCGGAAGTCGCGGTCATGGCCTTCATACCCCCCATCGAAGCGCCGATGCAGAGATGCATCGCCGCACACTCATCCTCGCCCTGAAGGTAAATCCCACCCACCTGCGGGAGGCGCAGGCTCATGGATTCAGCCAATTCAGTGGCCGGGGTAATCGGGTATCCGGCAAAGAAGCGGCAGCCGGCGATTATGGCTCCTTCGGCAATGGCAAAATTTCCGGTTTCCAAAAAACGTTTCATGTGATTTCTCCCTGGTTTTTAGGAGGCAAGGTCCTTAATCACTTCTTTGACATCGATGGCAAAGTCAGGGCAGACAAAGAAGCACTTGAAGCAGCCCACGCAATGGTCGGACGATTTGACCTCCATCGGCCGGTAGCCCTTCTCATTGAACCCGGCAGTGGGAACAAAAGTGCCAATTCCGCAAACTTCCGCACAGTAGCCGCATTCTTTACAACTCTCCTTCTTGAGCACCACTTCGAACTTGCGGGCGTCGCAATTCAGACAGCGGGAGGCTTCCGCCTTGATGTCCCCGTCGGTCATGGGAAGTTCCACGGGCTCGAAATCCAGGACACTTTCCCAATCCTTCAGATGCGGGAGATCATGGCGAGGCTCCACAATGGGGATATACTCCTCGAGTTCCACAAAGTCTTCGGGCAGAGCGAGAGTCTCTGAAATGTCGCCCTGGCCGCCGAGAAATTTATCGATGGCACCAGCCGCCTTGCGCCCCTGAGCAATGGCGCTGACGATGGAAGCAGGTCCGGTGACCACGTCGCCGCCGGCAAAAATCCCCTGAACCGAGGTAGAAAGGAGGTTTTCACAAACTGCCACTAGATTCCCCTTCAGGTTCACTGGCGTCGTTTTGACAAAGTCCAGTACCGGCGTTTGGCCAATGGCCAGAATGACTGTATCGGCGCTTACTTTCTCGGTAGTCTCTTCATCATAGACGGGGTTAAATTTCCCGGTCTGGTCAAATGCCGCCAGACAACGCTTCAATTTGACGCCGGCCACCTTAGCGGTACCCAAGATTTTTACCGGAGCCCACTGGTTGTTGATGACAATGCCTTCCTCTTCGGCCAATGCGATTTCAAAAGGATGGGCCGGCATCTCTTCACGTTTTTCCAGGCAGAAGAGGTTGACTTTCTTGGCCCCCAGCCTCCGGGCGGTGAGCGCTACGTCGATGGCCACGTTGCCCCCGCCGATGACGGCAACTTCGCCGCCAATTGAACCATTCATCCCCAGGACCACACCCTCCAGAAACTCCAGGCCCCAATAGACCCCGCTTTTATCAGCTCCCTCCACGGGAATTTTGGCTGCAGCACTGGCTCCCACCGCAATGAACACTGCGTCATAATCCTGTTTGATCTCCTCCAAGGTTACATCTTGGCCCACCTGGGTGCTCCCTTGAAACGTTACCCCCATTTCCAGAATGACCTGGATATCTTTGTCCAGTCTGGCCTCGGGCAAACGATATTTGGGTATGCCATAACGCAGTGTCCCCCCCGGCTTAGGGAAGGTATCGATAAGGGTTACCCGATGACCCAGGTTAGCCAAATAGTAGGCCGCGGTCAGTCCAGCCGGACCGGCGCCGATAATTGCCACTTTTTTTCCCGAAGGCGGGTTTTTTTTCTGGTTAGTGAGCCAGCGGTCGCCCCCTTTATCCATCGCCGCCCGCTTCAAAGCCCGGATGGCGATGGGATCGCCAAACTGCTTATAGGCGCAGACATCTTCACAGGGAGCGAAGCAGGCGTCGGCGCAGACGGTGGGCAGAGGCAAATGTTCCCGCAAGACGGCTACCGCTTCATCAAAGCGACCATCACGCACCGCCCGGACATAGCGCGGCACGTCCACGCCAGCCGGACAGGCAGCGGTACAGCGCGGCGTGATGAAACCCTTTCTGCTAACCCTTAAGCCCATGAATGATTTCCTCCTCAGGAATTAAGAAGAGCGAGTGGGGCCCGGGAAGAGTCCCAAGAACAGTTATAGGGGGCTTCAAGAAGGGTGCCAAAGAAGCGTACGCTAAGCAGGGCGGGACCAAAGAAGGTAACTTATTGAAAATTAATTAAATTATGGGAAGCATCGGGAGGGTCTGGCAGGTGAGTAAGAAGATCATTTTAGCTAAAACTGTCCTGATAGCAAGACATGTAAGGAAATGGCGACATTAAGTTAAATTTTAGAATAGATTAAATGATACTTTCGGAATTTCTCATACAAGGCAGACCTCGAAATACCCAATAATTTAGCAGTATTAGACATATTACCCTTGGAAGTTTTGACTGCATTTAACAAAATAATTTTTTCAAAGTTAGCTATCTTTTGGGTCAGGGAGTTGTCCTGAATGTCATACAGATTACTCTGCAAACCGGCCTCAAGCACTGCCACCGGCAGATGTTCCAATTTTAATTCATTCTTTTCGCACAGGCTCAGGGCTCTCTCGATAATATTTTTCAGCTCGCGGATATTCCCCGGGCACTGGTAATGAGCTAAGGCCTCCAGGGTCTCCTCGTGCAGGCGGCATCTCGGTCTCCCTGCGGCCTTTAAAAAGTGTTTAATCAAGATCGGGATATCCTCCGGTCTCTTGGCCAGGGGCGGAATATTCAAGATCATGGTGTTGAGCCGGTAAAATAAATCTTGCCGGAACTCTCCCCGCTGAATCATTATTTGAAGATCACGATTCGTCGCCGCAATCAAGCGGAAGTCGATCTCGGAGGATTTTATCCCACCGACCTTGGTGAGCACCTTATCTTCAATGATGCGCAGCAGTTTGGCTTGGGCAGCCAGGGACAGTTCGCTTATTTCATCCAGATACAGGGTGCCGCCATGGGACAGTTCGATAAGACCTGGCTTGCCGCCTTTTTTGGCGCCGGTGAAGGCTCCTTCTTCATATCCGAACAGTTCCGATTCCAACAAGTCCTTGGGGACCGCGGCGCAGTTAAGGCAGACAAACGGCCCCAAGTTGCGGTTACTGGCGGCATGCATGGCATGCGCGAATAACTCTTTGCCGGTGCCGGTTGGACCAAGAATCAAGATGGGCGAATCTGCCCGGGCATACTTCTGGGCCAGCAGTTTTACTTCCTTAATCGTCTTGCCTTCACCAATAATGGAATCAAAGGTATATTTGGGGGAAAATATCCTTTCCAGGGCCATCTCCTGGCGTTTGACTTTCCGCTCCAATATATTAAGTTTTCTCACCAGATCAGTAAAATCCTTATAGTCGCGCAGTACCGTCTGCAAGATGACACCCACGATCTTGCCGTTATGCCTAAGAGGAATACGATTTACCAGCAACAAGGCCTCGGTTTTCAGAGAGCACCGCTGGCCCAGTTCCGGGATGCCGGTTGCCAGGACATGAGAAAGCCTGGAATCGGGAAAATACTCTTTGATATCCTTACCAACGGCTTCTTGGGGGTCTATCCTGAGTAACTCGCCATATACCTTGTTCATGAAGATAATTTGGCCGTGTGCATTACAGACAATGATTCCGGAATAAACATTATCCAGGACAAATCTCAGAAAATTTATGGATTGCAACAGATCTTCCAGAGCGTGCGGACCATTTTGGCGCGCCTGTTGAGCTACGGAAAGGCCGCTATCAAAATAACCCAGGCCCCTGGTTTTTTTCGTGGCATCGTTCTTCATCAAGAATCCTCAAGCAAATCTCTTGCCAATATCGCAATCTCAACTAATTTTAGCAAATTTACCCGGTTCCACAAGTATTACAGGCGATTAAGGAAAAAGGTTGTACGGAGAGTTTTTCCATTCACTCTTGCCGCGATGATCAGGATCCCCGCGGTGGTGGCGGAACCTGGGCCTACTGGTCATGATTCGAGGAAGGCTTCAGGGTCTTGTCTAGGCAGTCTCCGGGGATTCAGGTTGCAAGGTGACAAAGAAAGTGGTGCCGCTGGCGGTGGCATCTTCCTCGGCGGTCTTGGTTTCGAACCTGATATGGCCGCCTAACTTCTCCACAATGGCATAGCTGACAAAGAGGCCGAGTCCCGTGCCCTCCCCCACTTTTTTAGTAGTGAAGAAGGGGTCGAAGATACGGTCCGCGTTCTCCTTGGGAATGCCCATGCCGGTATCGGCAATAATGGCTTCCACCAAATTCTCGCGGGCATTGCGGCGGCTGGCTACCGTAAGCGTGCCGCCTTCCGGCATGGCCGCCACGGCATTGGTGATGAGATTGAGAAAGATCTGCTGCAGTTCGCCTGCGCCTCCCTTCACCTGGGGCAGATCGGCAGCCAGATTAAGTTCCAGGTGGATCTTTTTGGTCAAGAGCGTGTTCTGCACCAGGAGAAGCACGGTTTGCAGGTCATGATTGAGTTCGCTAAAGGCTTCCGCCTGGCTCGGATGTCGGGCGAAGCCCATCAGGTTCTCCACGATGCGCTTGCAATTGAGGCCCTGGCGTTCGACCGTCTTGAGCATCTCATGTTCCTGGGTGCCTTCAGGGAAGCGGTCCAGTAAAATTTCGCTAAACCCCAGGATGACGGCCAAAGGATTATTAATCTCATGGGCTACTCCCGCGGAAAGAGTGCCCAGGGAAGCCAGCTTTTCGGTCTGGAATAGTTGTTCCTCCATCCTTTGGCTCTCGGTGATATCCCGCGCCATCACCAGGATCCATTCCACCGTCCCGCCATCCTCTCCGAAGACGGGCACAAAGTGGGTGGACAGCGAGTAAACGCGAGCGCCAATGTGCGCCTGGAATTTGACCTCAAGGCTTTTGCGGCTGTCCACCACGTCCCGCACCCGCAGCAGCATGGCCTTAGCATCTTCCGGGGCAAAAAATCTCTCCAGGTTTTTGCCGGCAATCCCCGCCGCGGGAATTCCAAAAGCCCTGGCCGTTGCGGTATTAGCGCTGATAAAGTTCCCATTTTCATCAAGCAAAAAAATGAAGTCCCGGGCGTTTTCCACCACCGACCTGTATTGCTCCCGGCTGCGGCGCAAATCCCCGGTGGTCCGGTCCACCTCCCGCTGCAGTTCCACCGACCAGCGCAGTTCATAGTAGATTACCGCACAGGCCGCCAGAATCAGGGCGAAAATCAGAATCCCCTGGATGAGGAATTGCCGGATGTAGAGGGAATGAATGGTGCCGTAGACTTCAGCGGTGGGCGCCACCACCGCCACCGGCCAGATTCTGGAACCATCCGGGTTTATCTTGACGTGGCTGTAAGCCACGAATTTTTCCATTTGCCCGATGACACCCCGGTGCCAGCCTGAAGTGTATCGGGAAGTCCCTTCCTCTCCGGCCAACATTTTCGATTTCTGAATTTCGTTGATCTGGGTGAAACTGATCAGCGGATTGCGCCGGCCGCGGGCGGTAAAGGCGTCTTCCCCGATAAACTCCCGCTCGGGATGATAGAGAAATACCCCATCGCTATTGAGCACCCAGCAGTAGCCGGTGCGACCGAAGCGAATCGCGGCGCAGTAGCGGCCGATAAACTGGCTGGCATCTATTTTGAACAACAGCACCCCACCCAAAATGCCGGTCGCCTTGGGGTGCGATTCATCCACGCTCTGCTCATATACCGGCATGGCCAGGTCGAAGAAGGGCGTCTTCTGGCCCCCACGCGATTCCAGTTCCACCGGTCCCTGGCGAATGCGGCCGCGATTGGCCGGGTCTTTAGCCCAGGCCACCTCAGCGGCGGATTGATTAACCTCATAATCTATAACCCGGGGGCCGCCGGCGTCCAGGATATAGGTGTGGCCGCCATTGGCGCCCGCAATATCGATCCGCTCAATGGTGGTTACCCCCAATTTGGAGAGGTCGTTGAAACTTACCTGCATGCGGTTGGCCCAAGCCACTTTCTCCAGGTATTGAATGGCCGGGGAATAGTCGAGGATCTTGAGCTCCTGCTGCAAAAACTCCAGGCCATCTTCGATCTGGCGGGCGGTGGTTTGGGCCAGAATCAGTTGTTGTTGCTGAAAATCTTCAGAAACAATCTCGCCGGTGCGCTTCAAGGACAGCAGACCCAACACAAAGGCCGCGGCCAGCAATAGCACCACCAGCAGGCCCAACCCCATAAGGAGTCGCTTGATGTTGATCCTGGCCAGCGGGATGCCCATGCCCATGATCTACGTCCTGAAAACCGGTTATTCTTTCACGGCAACGCGATTTGAGCCCCGATTTTAACTATTTTAAGGAAATTTTACCATGCATATCTTGATGATCTTCATCAAGCGGAAGGTCATTCCCCCGCAGTTCTAAAACTCCCGGAAGAACTTAGGGACCGGCTCAGGCATTTTCTCTTCAATATGATGCTCCCGAACTTCCGCAAGGCCCGGAGCTTGCAGTTTCGCCTTGGGCATTCACTAAAATTTCTAGTATACTTATTGGGTAAAATCTGGGGTAGCAGGTCAGGGTTCAAATCCCCTGGCCGGCAGCCTAAGAAAGACTTTTCGGCTCGGCACCGTGAAAAAAAAACAGAAAATCGCCCAGAATGAGGCGCGGCCATCCGGAAGGCGGCGTTTTGAGGTCCTGATCTTCCTGACCGGGGCGGTAACCCTGGCGCTGGAAGTGCTGGCCTCCAGGATCATGACCCCCTATTTCGGGGTGAGCCTCTACATCTGGGTCGGCATCCTCTCTATCACCCTGATCTTTTTAGCCCTGGGGTACCAGTGGGGCGGCCGCCGCTCCCGGCTCCGGGATCGAGACGCCTTGCGGCTAACCTTGCTCTCCTCCCCCCTGTGGGCCGCCGCGGCCATTGTCCTGGCCACCGCCCTTTACCCCCTGATATTCCCGCGGTTGGCTACCATCAACTTGATCGTCGCCAGTTTTTTGGGCGGGACCATCCTGCTGGCCCTGCCCCTGGTAATCCTGTCCGCCATGAACCCGCTGCTCATCGCCCTGGCCCGGGATGCCAGCCCCAGCGGTGACGGCGGCGCCGGCAGGGTCTTCTTCATCAGCACGGTGGGCTCGGTGGCCGGGGTCTTGCTCACCGCCTTTCTGCTGATTCCGCACCTGACCAACTTTCGCGCCCTGCTGTGGCTGAGCCTGGGGCTGGCCCTGGTGGCGGGCGGCATGGCCTGGCTGGACCGGGAAATGGCCGCCGGCCCCAAGAGACTCCTGCTCTGCGGTTGTCTGCTGGTCTTCATCTGCGGCGGCGGTCTGCTGGCGGCCCAGCCATCCTACTTCAGACTCCTGGCCGGCATGAGCGAGATCGGCAAGAATTTTGAGGTTCTGGCCGAATACACCTCGGTATTCGGCAATATCAAGGTATTGCGGGTGCAATCGGAGGTGGCCGGCAGGAAACCGGCCCTGGCCTACCTGCAGGATGGCATCATTCAAAATATGGTGACCGCGGACGGGGTGGTCTTGGATCACACCGAATTCATGACCCGCCTGGCCGATGCCTATGCCCCCGAGGCCCGCAGGGCCCTGGTATTGGGGATGGCCGCCGGCATGATTCCCCGGTATCTCCAGCACCAGGGACGGCAGGTCACCGCGGTGGAGATCAACCCCAACTCACTCCAGGCGGCCACCGAGTTTTTCGACTTCGACCCCCGGGGAATCGAGATTCACCTGGAAGACGCCCGGACCTTTGTGCGCCGGCACCCGGACTCCTATGACCTGGTGATCACCGACCTGTTCCAGGGCGACTGTACTCCGGACTACCTGCTGACCGTGGAGTTTTTTCGGGAAGTGCAGGCCTGCTTGCGGCCCGGGGGGGTGGTGATCATCAACACCTATTTTGATCCCAATAATGAACCCGCCAACGAGGCGGTTTTGGCGACGGTCTGCGCCGTTTTCCCCCAGGTCCTGGAATTGCGCTCCCCCTCCTCCGCCGGCCTGGTGAGCAGCGCCTGCCTGGTGGCGGCCAATGTCCCCCTGCACCCGGAAGTGGCCCTCTCCCTGGCGGAGAGCGGGCCAATGCCGCCCAAAGATTACCGGACCTTGAAGGCGGTGCGGCTGGTGACCCGGGAAATGCTGAAAAACCCCAGGCCGGTGAGCGATGACCACAATATCTTTTCCATCGTGTTCGCCAGCAGTCAACTGCGGTACCGCAG
Organism: Desulfobaccales bacterium; assembly: GCA_052147455.1. Classification (GTDB taxonomy): domain Bacteria; phylum Desulfobacterota; class Desulfobaccia; order Desulfobaccales; family 0-14-0-80-60-11; genus JAPLJC01. The sequence continues at coordinate 44,427 of JBKQKO010000100.1, forward strand.
CCAATTCAACCAACTGCCCCCCAACCTGCTGGTCAATTAAGCGACCGCTGCCTTTAGGGCGCGCCCGGCGCCTGACCAGACCCGCTATTGTCCGGCAACAAAATTGCATGGAGAAGATTATGCTATCTCGCATTTAAACTCTATGGCATTGTAATTTCAGCGATATTAACTTATTTTACCAATGCAACTAAATTCCCTCTCCCCTGCGAGGGGAGAGGGTTAGGGTGAGGGGTGGCTTCATCGGCCGTTCATACCCCCCTCACCCTGCCCTCTCCCCCCAAGGGGGGCGAGGGAAAAAGCTCGTAAATTCCATGGAATGATTAGCTGGTGGGCATGCTTGAGTTCAAATAGATCTATACTGCCTGCCTCATAGCGAAAACCTTGCCGGACACTACTGAACAAGACCCCGGTTACCGGCAGGGTGCGGCTCCGGGCAGCAAAAAAGGCGCGCCAGGCGCGCCTTTCTGAACTGGCTTTTGCAGAGATCTCTTGCCGGCGGCAAATCAGATTAAGGACAGCCTCTCGTCATAAATGAACTCCCGGGTATGGCGGGCCACCTGTTCCGGCGCCAGGTCGATGCGAGCCATCCCGGTTTCCATGGCGGCCCGGGCCACGGCCTCCGCCACCGCGGGCGGCACCCGGAAATCCATGGCTGGCGGCAGGATGTAGCCGTGGTTCAATTCCTGGCCCACCAGGGCGGCAATGGCATGGGCCGCGGCGATATTCATGGCCGTATTGATGCCGGTGGCCCGGGTATCCAGGGCGCCGCGAAAGATGCCGGGAAAGGCCAGGCAGTTGTTCACCTGGTTGGGAAAGTCCGACCTGCCGGTGGCTACCACTGCGGCCCCGGCCTCACCGGCCTCCTGGGGATAAATCTCCGGCTCGGGATTGGCCATGGCAAAAACAATGGGGTTGGGCGCCATGGACTGCACCATCTCCCGGGTAAGCACCCGGGGCCCGGAAAGGCCGAGGAAGACTTCGGCTCCTTTGATAACCTGAGCCAGGCTGCCTTTTTGCCGATCCGGGTTGGTAATCTCCGCCAGTTCATGTTTAATGAAATTCATCCCCTGGGCCCGGCCCCGGTAAATGGCGCCTCTGGTGTCGCAGACCAACAGATTTTGGGCTCCGGCGTCGATCAGGAGTTTGGCGGTGGCGATGGCCGAGGCGCCGGCTCCGTTAAAGACCAGCCTGACCTCGGAAAGTTTCCGATCCAGCAGCTTTAAGGCGTTAAGCAGCCCGGCCAGGACCACCACCGCGGTGCCGTGCTGATCATCGTGAAAGACCGGAATATCCAACCTTTCCCGCAACCTTTGCTCGATTTCGAAACAACGGGGGGAGGAGATGTCCTCCAGGTTAATGCCGCCAAAGGCCGGTGAGATATTTTCCACCAGCCGGATGATCTGTTCGCTCTCCTGGGTGCTGATGCAGATGGGAAAAGCCTCCACGCCGCCGAAGGTCTTAAAGATAACCGCCTTGCCTTCCATGACCGGCAGGGCGGCCCGGGGGCCGATATTTCCCAGACCCAACACGGCGCTGCCGTCGGTGACGATGGCCACCAGGTTGTTCTTGCAAGTGAAGTCATAGGCGGCCATGGGTTCATGCAGGATCTTCTGGCAAACCTCCGCCACCGCCGCCGGGGCATACAGGCGGGTGTAAATGACTTCGTCCTTGATGGGCACCTTGGTATAGATTTCCACGCACCCTTGATAACGGCGGTGCAGTTCCAAGGCCTCCTCATCGGTACCCAATTTTCCGTAATCCTGGCCTTCGGCGGGCAGCCAGGCCAGTTCCCCTTCGTAGATATAGCGCTCGGTGCGCTCATAGACCCGCTCGGGACTCACCTTTTCCGGCCCCAGGGAGGCGGCCCCGTTCTCCTGGGCCATCTGGGCCACCGCCCTGGCGATCACCGGAGAAATACGCCAGTCCATCTGCCGGGGAATGATATTGTTGGGGGATAATTTCTCCTCCGGGATCATGCCCGCCACGGCCCGGGCCGCGGCCAGATACATGTCGATGGTGACTCGATTGGCCCCCACGTCCAGGCACCCCCGGAAAAATCCCGGGGTCACCAGGGACGAGCGGATCTGGGTCTCGCTGGTGGCCAGGCCGGTGGCGGTCACCGCGGCGCCGCCCGCCTTGGCCTCCGCCTCCTCAATCTCCGGCTGAGGCAGGGCCAGGGCAAAGACGATGGGGTCCGGGGCCATGCTGGCAATCATCTCCCGGGTGACCAGGCCGCCGGCCGATAGGCCGATGAAGACATCGGCGCCCTTGATGACCTGGGCCAGGTTGCCCTTGACATCCCGGGTGGACAATAGGCGGGCGATTTCCGATTTGGCCCAGTTCATTCCCACCGGCCGGTAGACGCTCAGAGCCCCGTGGCGATCGCACAGGACGATGTTGGTATTGCCGGCGACGATCAATCCTTTGGCCGCCCCAATACCCGACGCCCCGGCGCCGCTGATGACGATGCGGGCCTCCTGGAGTTTCTTGCCCACTACCTTCAGGGCGTTAATCACCGCCGCCAGCACAATGATGCCTGCCGAGTGGTTTTCATTATGCAGCACCGCCACCCGCACCGCCTTGCGGATGAGGTTCTCGATGGTGAAGCACTTGGGCGCGGCGATGCTCTCCAGGCAGAAGCCACCGAAGGACGGGGTGAGGGTCCGGACGATTTCCACGATTTCATCGGCATCCTGGGTCAACAGGGCAATGGGCACCGCATCCACGTTGGCAAAGGTCTTGAAGAGCACCGACTTGGACTCCAACTTGGGCAAGGCGGCCAGCGCTCCGATATTGCCTAATTCGTAAACCTGGCTGCCGTCGGTGATCAAGGCGATGGAATTGCCGCGGCAGGTGTACTCGAAGGAGGCCAGGGGATTCTTCTCAATCTCCCGGCAGATGGCCGCCACCCCGGGGGTATAGATGCGGCTCAGAACCGAGGTATCCCGGATGGGCATCTTGCTTTTGATGCCCACCAGGCCGCGGTAACGGCGGCGATAGGACAGGGCATCCGATTCGGCGGCCATAGTTGAATCCTCGTGGAAGATCGGTATTCTATCCTTAACTGAGGTGATGTCCCTTAGCCACCTTAAAGCTGGCCAAGGCGCGGACAGCCCCGCGGGGGCTTCCCCCTGCCCACCTCAATCCAGCGTTTCATGGATAAAGTAGAGAATCCTAATTTTGCCTTCCAGGTCCTTCCGGAGGGCTTCTTCATCCGGCACTTCCCGGGCCCGGATGTAGACCCGCAGAAAGCTCTCGGGGGCCCCCTCATAGCCCGACAAGATGCTGGCGATGCGGCCGCCGTGAGCCCGAATCAGATCGGTGACCGCCTTAACCGAGCCGGGCCGGTCTTCCAGCTCAAAGCCCATGGCCAGGGGGGCCTGGGTGATGCCCGAAATGGAGACAAAGGCCCGGAAGATATCGCCTTTGGTGATGATCCCCTGCAAAGCTCCCTGGTGGTCCACCACCGGCAAGGCTGAGATATACCGGTGCAACATGACCGCGGCCGCTTTTTCCACCGTTTCCCCGGGACCGATGGTGAAGAGCTGCTTGGGCATCAGGCTCTTCACCGTGATCCGATCCAGGAGATAGTACATCTCGTGGATATCCAGGGTGGTGGCCTTGGAAGGCGTGGCTTCTTTCAGATCCCGGTCCGAGACGACGCCCACCAGGCGGCCTTTGCGCAAAACCGGCAGATGTCGCACCCGGTTTTGTTTCATGAGCTTGGAGGCCTTGAGGATGGAAGCGTCTTCATCCACGGTGATCAGATCTTTGTTCATAAAATCCTGCACCGGCATGGCCAACCTCCTTGGTTTGAATAGGGAACTCCCCGGGTAAGCCTGGATAATCTATGGGGTCTTTTAAAAGTCGGCGTCTCTTCCTTCCAGGGCCTTCTGGCCCGGCCTGCTCCCCGGAGCATGGTTTAAAAATGATGCTTCGGGTTAGTTTAACATTCTATTTTCCCAGGAGGAAAGTCAAGCCCTCGTTAATCGGCGACCAGGTATTTATAGCCGGTAAAGGGGTTGTAGTTGCCAAGAGCAACGCTCCCCGCCAATGGGAGAACGAAATTTTTGGGCCACCTCCTACTTTTTTTCAGGGATGAGGTGATCGGCGTATTAAAGTTAGGTTGCCAAAAATTTGGAGTCAAGTATGCAGGCTAGACCGGAACCTTGACTCAACTGACTGCAAGTTTCTATTCCTTGCGCCAATACGAGGTCGTTGCATATTGCTCCTGCGGTAGCGGCCCAGGACCTAGTGACCGAGATACGTGAGGGCGGTGCGCAGCGGGGCGCTGGAGACCTTTATCAGCCCCGCGTACGGGGTGTCCAACTCCAGGATCAGAAAGAGTGAGCCCGCGGCCGACAAGGTGCAGATGAGCAAAACGGTAATTACCGTGGCGTTGCGGGGGGAGAACAGGCCAAAGCTGGTGAAGATGATGGTAAGCCAGAAGACCATCAGCACAAAGAACGGCATCGGCAGCGAGCGCTCCCCTAGCTGCTCGATGAGGAGCCAGCGCCCTTCGGCAATCTCATTGCTGACTTCCAAGGCTCGGGACTGAACTGATCGCTGGACGTCATTCCGTGGCGATAGATGGCGGAGTTGGTCCTGGATGGCTTCGATAGGGACGCTCCCCTGAGGAGCCTCAGGAATCGCTTGCCCGCTATTGTCTTCCGGCCATACCCGTTTGATCGTGGAGGCGACGCTGTAGCGCAACAGATCGCGGGCTTCCTTCGTCTCCGGTCCATACTGGGCCATGACGCGGTCGAGCAGTATGAGCCGCGCGCTAGTTTGCCTGAGGTCGCTGCTCATCGTGTCATAATTACCCTTTGCCGAGGCGATCAGCAGGGCCAGGACCAGGGCAGCCATTGTCGCGACCACACCGGTCCCCAGCTTCACGGCATCCTTTGACTCAGCACTCAGATGATGCTCGGGCAGAATAGTGCGAAGAAACATACCGAGCACCGTGCCGCCGAAGATGCAGGCAAAGGCAACCAAAGCAATTATCAGTGCGCTCACGTTTTATCTCCTGGTATAAGAGGCCACCATCCCAATCCCTATAAACTGAAAACCACCCCCAACATCGGGCCATGCATCCAGCCATGGACTGCGACATCATCAGTGCTGCCCGAAGCATAACGGCCGCGATAGCCTGCATAGATACGCATGTCCTTACGCACCAGGTAACCCACCTCGGCCTCAAGGACACTGTCCACGTTGTTGTAAGCGACAACGCCGAAGCCGCCGCAGTCGGCCTTTAACAGGAGGTTAAGCTTCGGGGTAAACCAGAGGCCAAGGCGCAGACCTATGAGTGGTTCAATAATCGACAGGCTGGCAGAATCGAAAAAAGAGCCGCCCTTGGTTATTTGCACGTTGCCCAAAGGGCCGGTTAAGGTGGCATTCAGGCCAAGGCTGGTGTCCTGGTTTAAATAAGTGTAACGGAGACCGCCTAAGAGCTCGCAGGACAGCACGGGCAGCGGCTTGTCCGCGCTGAGGGGCACAGTCCCCACCAGATAGCGCACCCCCACATCCTGGAATAGGAGTCGCGTCCAAAACTTTGCGGTACCCGAGAGTTGCAGATTAACCGGAATGGTTGTGGGCAGGCCGTGGCCCTTCAGTTCTAGTTGCCTGGCGCCGCTGGCACTGACGGAGTCTCCTATATAGACAAAATTGGTGTCGGAAAACAGCCCCCACCTGCCGTTCCAGATCTCCACCCGGCCCATGCCCCCCATGGCCTTGCTGAAGAGCAGGGGTACTAAATCGTACCAGGGCACATCCAATACGGTGGTGCCGCTGAATTTTCCTTGATGGCTGATATCACCATGAATGCCCGGAATCCATAAATACGGGGCCAGAAAAAATTGCCAGCCCTCCCTATAAATGGGAAGGCGGTCATCATCCTTGGCGGTCCCTGCCTTTTCCTGGGCTGAACCTGGTTCTCCCTGGGCTGGGACTGGCTCCCCTTGAGCGTAAGCGGCAGAGCCTAAAAAGAGCAACAGGATGCTGGCAATAGTGATCTTCAGTCCCTTCATAACGGCCCCCACCAAGAGGTTTAATTAACCGCGATCCAGTTATGTATTCAAGTTATGCAAATTTGTTCGAGGCATACAGGTTTTTTGGTTCTCCCGAGATGCAGAGTTAAGCCGCGGTGGCCAGGAACGCCCCCTCAAGTTTGTAAATCATTCTTGGATTTAATTCAAGGATGAGATCACCATTTCAAGACTAATTCATATCTTGCAAGGGACCACTTTCGGCGGCGCCATCTTGACAACGGCTCAATGAGTATTACTTCTTGGCTAACTATTATCGTTCCAAGTTTCCTCACTCCAATAGCCCACTTCATGACTAATGAAAACCTACCACCCCGAATCCACGTGCTGGCCAAGCCCACCGGGGCGGCTTGCAACCTGAGCTGTTCCTATTGCTTTTTTCTGAACAAAGAGCTGCTCTACCCCGGCAGTAGTTTCCGCATGAGTGACGCCGTGCTGGGGGACTATATCCGCCAGCTCATCGAGTCCCATCGCGCCAATACGGTGACGGTGGCCTGGCAAGGTGGAGAACCCACCCTGATGGGCCTCGACTTCTATAGGCGCGCCATCGAATACCAAAAAAAATACCAGCGGCCGGGCATGACCTTCGAGAACACCCTGCAAACTAACGGCACGCTCCTGAACGAGGAATGGTGCGAGTTCTTCCGCGCTCACGGCTTCCTCATCGGCATCAGCATCGACGGTCCCCGCGAGCTGCACGATGCCCACCGGGTGGATAAGAGCGGCAGGCCAACCTTTGACCGGGTAATGAAAGGCCTCCGGCTGTTGCAGAAACATGGCGTGGAATACAATATCCTGACCACGGTTAATCGGCTCAACGCTGACCATCCCCTCGAGGTTTACCGGTTTCTCCGGGATGAAGCCGGCGCCACCTGGATGCAGTTCATCCCGGCGATCGAGCGCCTCAATGAAGCGGGAGTCTCCCTTTACCAGGAAGGGACCACCGTTTCGGAGCGTTCGGTGCGGCCGGAACAGCTCGGTAATTTCCTGACCACCATTTTTGACGAATGGGTCCGAAATGACGTGGGCCGGGTGTTCGTGCAGACCTTCGAGGCTACCGTGAGAAACTGGCTGGGCCTGCCCTCCTCCGGCATGTGCGTCTTCGATGCCACCTGCGGTCATGGACTTGCCCTGGAACACAACGGCGATCTATACTCCTGCGACCATTTTGTCGAGCCCAAGCACTTGCTGGGGAACATCGGGCAAAACCAAATGATCGATCTGGTGGCCTCCGATCAGCAGCGCACCTTTGGCCGCGACAAGCTGGAGACGCTGCCCCGTTATTGCCGGGAATGCGCGGTGGGATTTGCCTGTAAGGGTGAATGTCCCAAGAATCGGTTTCTCACCGCGCCGGATGGAGAACCGGGGCTGAACTATTTGTGTGCGGGTTACCGGGCGTTCTTCCAGCACGTCGACCGCCCCTTGAAGATCATGGCCGGTCTGCTGCGCCGGGGATATCCGGCCGCGCAGGTCATGCAAGTTCTCGCTGACCAGGATGGCAGGTCGGCCCCGGCGTCTGCCAAAACCGGCCGCAATGATCCCTGCCCTTGCGGCAGTGGTCGCAAGTTCAAGAAATGTCATGGCCGGGAGGCAACTGGCGAAGCCAGGCGAACCTCTCCATAGTCAACGCGGCCTCACCCAGGCCGGGAAAGGCCTGAATCAGGATTTCTGGCTTGATAATCAACGTCCAACCCACTAAAAGGAGTATTTATGCCAGCAGAGAAGCAACCCAACATTCTGGTCATCTGGGGAGATGACATCGGCATGTGGAACATCAGTGCCTATAGCCACGGCATGATGGGCTACCGGACGCCGAACATCGACCGCATCGCGGCAGAAGGGATCATGTTCACCGATTGCTACGGCGAGCAAAGCTGCACCGCGGGGCGTTCGGCGTTCATCACCGGCCAAAGCGTCTTCCGCACCGGATTGAGCAAGGTAGGGATGCCGGGCGCTGACCTGGGCCTACGCGGCGAGGATCCCACCATCGCCGAGTTACTGAAGCCGCTGGGCTACGCCACCGGTCAGTTCGGCAAGAATCACCTGGGCGACAAGGATGAATTCCTGCCCACGAAACACGGATTCGACGAGTTCTTTGGCTTCCTCTACCACTTAAACGCTTTCGAGGAGCCGGAACTGCGGGACTACCCCCCGGCAGCGGACTTCCCCGACTTCAGAAAAAACTACGGGCCCCGGGGCGTGCTCCGCTGTTACGCCGACGGCCGCATCGAAGACACCGGCCAGCTGACCAAAAAGCGGATGGAGACCATCGACGACGAGGTCCTGGCCGCGGCCACGGAATACATCGACCGCCAGGCCAAGGCCGATAAGCCTTTCTTCGTGTGGTTCAACACCTCGCACATGCACTTCCGGACCCATGCCAAGCCCGAGAGCCTGGGCCAGTCCGGGCGCTGGCAGTCGGAATACCACGACGTCATGATCGACCACGATAAATGCGTGGGCGAACTGCTGAAGCAGCTAGATGACCTGGGCATCGCCGACAACACCATCGTCATGTACAGCACCGACAACGGGCCTCACATGAACTCCTGGCCCGATGGTGGCATGACGCCCTTCCGCAATGAAAAGGACTCCAACTGGGAGGGCGCCTTCCGGGTGCCGGCCATGATGCGCTGGCCCGGCAAGATCAAGGCCGGTACCGTCTCCAATGAGATCGTCAGCCACCTGGATTGGCTGCCCACCTTCCTGGCCGCCGCCGGGGATCCGAACATCAAGGAGAAGCTCCTTAAAGGACATCAGGCGGGGGCCAAGACCTTCAAGGTGCACCTGGACGGCTACAACCTCCTGCCTTTCTTGAAAGGCGAGGAAAAGAAGAGCCCGCGGGTGGAATATTTCTACTTCTCCGACGACGGCGATCTCATGGCCCTGCGGTACGATAACTGGAAGCTGGTCTTTATGGAGCAGCGGATCGTAGGCACCCTGCTGATCTGGCAGGAACCGTTCGTAACGTTGCGGGTTCCGAAGCTTTTTAACCTGCGCACCGATCCCTTCGAACGGGCCTCCATCACCTCGAACACTTATTGGGACTGGATGCTCGATCACATCTTCCTGTTTCTGCCGGCCCAGAAATACGTGGGGGAATTCCTGATGACGTTCAAGGAGTTTCCCCCGCGCCAGAAGGCGGCGAGCTTCACCATCGACCAGGTGTTGCAGAAGCTACTGGGGGGCGGTGGTAGCCACTGACGTTGCCGCGCCACAGGAAAACCTTGCCTCCGCAGACCCTCAGATCTCCGTGGATCTGCGGGGGCAGTTTGTACCAGGCAAAAGGCAAAATTAGGTTGATGCAGGAAAACCCGCGAAGGTGAGAGGTTTGCATGGGTCCTATGTCGCACGTCTCAATCCCAGACGCGTTAATAATTTTCTTTTTGACTCTCGGTCCGCTCAAGGCCATCGCTCCTTTTGCGCAGGTGACCCAGGGAACCGACCCCGCGTTTCGCCGGGCCGTGGCCTGGCGGGCTACAGCAATTGCCACCCTCATCGTTCTCGCGGTGGCCCTGCTGGGTGACCTCGTATTGGAAAATTGGCACGTTTCTGTTGCCGCGGTGGTCATCACCGGCAGCATCATCCTTTTCTGCCAGGCATTGCATCTGATCATGCAACCGCTGGCGGCAGCCCCCTCGCCCACCCCGCAAGCTGCTGGCCAGTCTCCGCCATCCCTGGAAATTGCCAGCTTTCCCCTGGCCATTCCAGCCCTGGTTACTGCTCCCGGCATTGCGGCCATTGCCGCGTTCATGGCTATCACTGGAGGCGACTGGACTCAAAAAGGCATCGTCTTCACGGCGTTACTGGTGATCATGGGGCTGAACCTGGCCACCCTGCTGAACATCGAGGTGATTGTAAAGCACGGCTCCCCTTTGGTGCAACGGGTATTTGGATGGGTGCTGGCCGTGCTCCAGGCGGCCCTGGCGGTACAATATATAATTAATGGGCTGGTTCGCTTAGGGGCGCTCCCCACTCTGGTCTCCTAGGGATAAGATATGGCTACGGATGAACCTCCGAAGGAGATAAATGTTTCCAGCGAACTTGCCAAAGAGCGGACTCGTGAGGCTGCTGACCGAACCCTCATGGCGTGGATTCGCACCTGCCTGTCGCTGATTGGGTTTGGGTTTGGCATTGCCAAATTCAGGGATATTTTGGTCGAAGCTGAACATATTCACCCGGCCGGCCACATTCACACCACCATGATTTTCGGGTTGAGTTTTATCTCCCTCGGTATCCTCGGTCTCCTTGCTGCGGTTATTCAACATTGGCGAATTCTGCAGCATCTCAAGTTTGAGGAGTTCCAATATACCGGGTTCCGGCCAGTGGTAATGGTAACCGCGATCTTATTGCTGCTCATCGGTCTCTTTGCTTTCATCTCCATCTTGATCAGGCTTTAACAGACCGAGGCGAGATGGGAGTATTAGGGTCCAACCGGCTGGAATTGGTGTAAAGAAAATTCTAAGAGTCTCAAGAGGTTGGCGGTGCCTGAAGAATTGTTCTATGATGTGAACCTGTGGCTAATTCTGGTAGCCGGTACTGGTTTTTTCCTCCTGGCAACCGAAACTGGATTTCTGCTGGGGCGTCGGAGTCAGTCAACTATCGGCGATCACCAGATATCTCAAATATATACGATTCAAGGCGCGGCTCTCGGGCTGCTGGCGCTGCTTCTGGGGTTTACTTTTTCGATGGCGGTGTCCCGTTATGATACGAGAAAGCAAATGGTCCTGGAGGAGTCCAATGCTATCGGCACCACCTTTCTGCGCGCGCAACTGCTGCCGGAGCCGCCACGAGAGGAGGTCTCCAACCTGTTGCGCCGCTATGTAGAGGTGCGGCTGGAATTTTATGAAGCAGGCACTGACCAGAAGATGTTGCGCGAAGTGAGAAACGAGACGGAACGATTGCAGAAGCAGCTGTGGGTACATGGTGCTGCCCTGGCAGAAAAGGATCCGCGAGCCGTCACGACAGGATTATTTCTCCAGTCTCTGAACGAAACGATAGACCTGAACGCCAAGAGCATCACCGCCCTGGAAAACCGCGTGCCCGTGATCACGCTGGTGCTCCTCTATTTTGTGGCGATTATGGCAACCGGACTGATCGGCTATGGATGCGGGCTATCCGGGGTGCGCAAATTTTTCGTGACGATAATATTGTCGATCCTCATTGCCGCGGTGATTATGGTGATTATCGATCTCAACCGGCCAAACGCGGGCCTGATCAAGGTAAACCAGCAGCGGATGATAGATCTGCGCGATAGCCTATCGAAGTATTAAGCGGTGCTATTGTGAAAAGAAATTTTTGCACCTGTTCCTGGGTATTTAAGTTTCCAATAATAAGGCTCAGGATAGATAATCTTCTGCATTGCTTCAAGACGGTCGGGGTCGTTGCTGGCAGTCATGGGGCCATACCTGGTCACCCTGCTAAACATCGAGGCGATTCTTAAGCTTGGACCTGCACCAGTTCTTAAAGTCCTGGGGTGCGCCGCCTGCTGCGGATTATGCCGCCGCGACTCCTTGAACCTCCAAATTATCCTTTCCCTTGCCGCCTCAATCAATCATTGTGCAGGTTAGGGCGCGTTGCCCCAAAAAAGGAAAAGGCAAGCTCAGGTTAGTCTCCTGTAACTTGCCTTAATTTATTGCTTTAATCCGGTCGGGACGAAAGGATTTGAACCTCCGACCCTCTGAACCTCATGCGGGTCAGGGGTTTTTATGCGCCATGCAGGAGCAACTAGCCTTTTTCATGTTCGCCCGCACCATGCTCTTCATCTGTTCTTCTGATACCTGCATATCAGCATGGGCCTCTTTTTTATGGACGGCGCAGGCCTGCATGAATTTTCCCACCGCCTCGTCATCACCGTTGGCCTCCACCTTGATTTGGAAATTGCAAGGCGAAGGACATTGAAGCGAATATTCCATGACAATAACCTCCTTTAACATTAAATAGGCACTCCTCCCGGTAAAGTCAACCCGAAGTGCTGACTGCCCCCCCAAAAACTGATCCACAAGTTATGTTAGAGCAGTGGATCGAAGGGAGGCAGGGAGATGAGCAGGAGTCCCATTACCCGACATTGCCTCCCCAGGGGAAAAAAACTCCCTGGCCATCGTCAGCGCCGGTTGGGGGACCAATGGCGGATGCCAGAGGTTCAGAGCCGAGAGTGCCAGGCGGGGACGCCTTTACCTTTTTGCGAAAGTTGTGCTATGATGCCCCAGCCGAGAGGGTTCGGCTTCAAGAACAGAAACTTGGGGGGATTTTTTCCGGTGCAACAGGTTGCTAAACCATTCTTGACCACTATTCTTAAGGTTGTCGCATAATCTCAGATGATGGGGGCCGGCATGGTGAACTCAGCGGGGAAGTTTGAGCAGGACATCATTGAGACCGGGGCTGGAGGTCTGGAAATCACCTGCATCGGCCACGGCACCTTGATGTTTACCTTCGGGGGCCGGGTCATTCATGTGGACCCCGTGGGGGAGTATGCTGATTACCAGACGCTCCCCAAGGCGGACCTGATTCTCATCACTCACGAGCACGGGGACCACCTGGATGCCCAGGCGGTGGAGTTGCTGCGGCAGCCCTCCACCCGGGTCGTGCTGAATCAGGCGGGCGCAAGCCAGGTGCCCGGGGGCATCGTCATGAAGAACGGGGAGCTGAAGACCGAGGACGGCCTGCAGATTGAAGCGGTACCGGCCTACAACCTGGTGCATCTGCGGCCCGGTGGCGGACCCTTTCACCCCAAAGGCGACGGCAACGGCTACATAATCACCTTCGGGGGCAAAAGGGTCTATGTGGCCGGAGATACGGAGAACACCCCGGAGATGAAGGCTCTTAAGAACATCGACATCGCTTTTCTGCCGATGAATCTCCCTTACACCATGACGCCGGAGATGGTGGCGGATGCGGCTCGGGCCTTCAAGCCCAAAATTCTCTACCCGTACCACTACGGCAGCACGAATACCGGCAAGCTGGCGGACCTGTTGAAAGACAGCCCGGAGATCGAGGTGCGTATCCGCAAGCTGGGGTAAGCCAGCAGGTGTGGGCAGGAGTCCCAATCCCCCCCAAGAATTTATCAATTTTTTGAAGGCGCTCTGGGGTTCCTAAAATTATGCCTTATCATTACAAATATCACGATGATATCGGAATACCTGATGGAGAGCGGTTCATGGCAGGCTATATTCAGTCCCGCGAGCCAAAAAGACCGCGCCTTCTCCTTTCCTCTAGTGCACCAATACCGGGTGATGCTGGCCTGGGGTCCTTAAGCTTCATAGCCTTGAGGTATGCTGGTTCTGAGGGGCAGGGATATAAAATTTAATGAAACAATTACTCTTTCAGCGAAATTTGTGCTATAATTACCGCCACGAAACAATGCGGCTGCCAAAGAGGAACTCGTCGGGGTTAAACTCGCGGAGAGGGCTCCCCCAAAATGGTTTTTGACTGCGGTTGCCAGGGTTAGGCATAATCTCGGATAATCTTAGATTAAAGCAGGTGCCCGAAGGAGGGAAAGACCATGATCCGGCGATGCCACATCAGGTTTTGCTTAATAAGCACCGTGGCGTTCATGATATCCCTGCCAATCTGGGCCAGTGCTGGAGAAGTCGGCAATTTCACCCAGGTTGAACAGCGCGTGGATCACCAGCAAGGGCAAACAGGCCCGGTCACCCCGGCGAAGGTGAAGCAGCCGGTGGAGGTGAATGACGTCATTCAAACCTATGAGGTTTCCCGGGCCCAGGTGCTGTTCCGGGACCAAACGACCATAACCATTGCCCCCAAGAGCAAGGTGGCCGTGGAAAGCTACATGTTTGACCCGGCAAAATTTGAACGGACTGGGAGCTTCGACCTGATCGAGGGTGTGATGAAAGTCGTGGTTCCTGCTTCAGAAGCGATGCAGAAGTCGAGCCTTAACATCAAGACCTCCACCGCCACCATGGGCATTCGGGGATAAAGCGGGGAAGAAATCCGGCGGCGGCATCCAGGTCTGAAAAGATAGTGGGTCATTCTCGCTCCGGGCAATGACATGAAAAATCTGCTGGTGGTGCTGGCGGCATTATTGTTTTTTGCAGAAGTCCTGGCCGGGTGTGGAGATGCACCCGCGCCACCACAGGGCAAGGAGCAACCCATTGCCGTAATCAAGCAACATGACACCAGGATGCTGGTAGTTTGTAAAGACAATCCGGGGCACTATTCCGAGAAAAGTCTCAATAACTCCGAAAGCATAACTTGCGGAGACGTAACCTATAAAATGGAAGATTATGCCAAAATTTGCAAGCGAGACTGTTATATTGCGTTGCCAGGGAAAGAAAAGGAGCTCGAAGAATACTTAAACAAAGTGAATCTAGCGAAAAAAAATAATCCTGATTAATTTCCTTGAATTGTCCTGAATCAGACTTGATTTGACAGTATCCCCGCAGGTTGGTTTCTGTATCTTTTTCCGTTAACCCACCGCCTTCCCCACGAGCAAACTAAATTATTTTTCTGCCCAACTGTCACTAATAAGCACTTTAATTTCTGTTGGTACTTTTTCAAAAACTCTGATCCACCTTCAATCATTATAGGGGCTGAGACATCATCATTTGCCTCAGCCTATTTATTTATTTATTCGGATAAATTCAGTGTTTTTCACCTTAAAAATCAGGAATTCCCCGATATCCTAGAGGAATGGTTTAAAATTATACTCGGTGAGACGGCTCCCCAAAAACCTTTTTTTATTGCGGTGAACAAGGCTGGCCATAATTTCGGTTTAAAAGCGTCGGCAAATCAAGGGGGTATATCATGGTAAGGAAGATGATCTGGTTGGGGTTGCTGTTTTTATATTTACCTGCTTGTGCTGCAAGTGCTTTGATACCTTTGGTTTACGCAACTGCAGCAATAGGAGGGGCTGAAGGAGCTGCGTCGGTTGCCATGACGGCGGACGCTATGAGCCGAGGTGGGGACATTCAACGCCAGGCTGAGGCAAACATGCAATCACAAAATGCAAGAGATGAAGAACGGTTAGCAATGGAGCGCGAAAGGCATGAAGCATGGCGGAAAGAACAGCAAATAAGCTATTCACAGGTACTGTTCAACCCAGATACGGGCGAAACTGTATTTGGTTCGGAGATTGCACAGAATAGCAAAATAGAGTCCTACAAGCAGAAGGGTTTTGTAGAAATTGAAAAACTTCCGTCCGTGGGCATTAAGCTGCCTAAATACGATAACGCAGATAATGGAATCATTATCGAAGGCGTTTATCCAGACTCACCGGCTATGAAGGTTGGTATCAAATCCAATGACAAAATAGTTGAAAAAGATGGGCAACCTGTCAAGACATTAGGCGAAATTAAATCTCACCAGCGACCCAAAATGGGTGACATTGTAAAGTACAAAATAATCAGGGGTGGGAATGAAATGGTTTTTAGTATGAAGACGGTACCGTTTGCGGACATATTAAAAGCCAAATAATTTGTATCCAGGCTAAGGGGCCAATTCGTAGGCTGATTATCTGTCCTGAATCATCCTTAATTTGACAATATCCCCGCAGTTTAGTTTCTGTATCCTTTTTCCGTTAACCCCGCCCCCGTCCCAGTCGCTTCCAACGAGACTCCAGCCATGGGCCTCCAGGAGCGGCTCAATCGGTTCCTTCATCCGGGCGATAATCTGTCCCAAATTCCGGGTTTTCGAAGGCGGATATCAGGGAAATCCTGATTTACCTTTTGCCGTAGATGAATCATATTACCAGGCAAGCCAAAGAGACATCGGCCAATCCATCAGATAAGGACGGCCTTCTCAAACAAATCGCGAACGGCAGCCGAGAATAGAGGCCCAAACTGCCATTCGCCTTGCTAACCTGCAGCAACTATGGAGCACTAAGATGGAGAGAGCCATGGGAAAGCACAGAAATTCCTGCAAGGACGAGTCCGGTTCCGCCGCCGCGGAGTACCGCATGCTGGTGGTTACGATCGCGATGGCGATCATTGCCGCCTCGATAGCCATGCTGAGCAAAACCCTGAGCACTTTCTTCTAGACGGACCCCGGCAAAAAGAAAAGGCCCCGTATGGAGCCTTAACTTATTGATATTATTTGGCGGGCGATGGGCGACTCGAACGCCCGGCCTTTGGTTCCGGAGTGCAAATCATACCCTTTAGCAGGGGTAAGCAGGAGGCAATAAGATTAATCAACAGTTTGTTTTTTCAATTACTTAAGTCTTGTGCTATTGTGCAGGACGCAGGAGGAAAAAGCAGCAAAAATCAGGTGAATATTCACCTAGATATTCACCTAAAAATAGCCCTGAGAAGGCTGTTCTTCTGAAAAACTAGTCCCAAAGCTGCTCCGGAAGGTGAATAACCATTAAAAGCAGGGAAATCTAACTAGCACCCTCCCAAACTGGGATTAGATACCGACGGAACAGGGCGGTAATCTCCATTCATGAGACCCCGGGTTGCAACAAGCGCAGGGGCCATTTTTTTCCAATATATGAATGATATCGCAATATTTAAGACAATGCGGATAATGGCAAGATATCATCCCTGCCGGTACTCGATAAAACTCCTCCGTCTCCTTTCCCCTGGCGCACCACTATCTGACGGCGCCTCCGTGGGTACCAGATATAGTAATTTTTTCAGAAATTTTGGCATACCTGCCCCTCAGACCCCGGATACCTCAAAGCTGTGGAGCTTAAGCATAAGGGCTAAATAAAAATCCCTTGACAAAATTCCCAGCCTCGTTAAGATTTTGAATGTGAAATTATTCTCGTTCTCCCATTCGTCCGAACCTAACCTTTAAGAGTAGAGAGTGATTATGAGTACTTTTACATTCGGAGACAAGACATATCCGGTTGACACGGAAGAATTCCTTTCGGATTTCAACGACTGGGACGAAAACTTCGCGCGGGGGATAGCTCCTAAAGTCGCTATCATCAGCGGATTATCGGAGGACCATTGGAAGATTATCAACTTTATTCGCGATTATTTTAAGCGAACAGGCAAGTGCCCATTGGTCTATGAAACCTGCCGAATGACCCGACTGCCCTTACGGGAACTGCAAAAGCTCTTCCAGGCAGGATACCTTCGGGGAGCCTGCAAACTTGCCGGCGTTACATACAAGGAAGGTTACTACGCCCCGGCCCGCTCCCGTCTACTTGATCAATCCTTCTTAGAGGAATTAGCGGAGGCGGCCGCAACCGGAGATCAAGAGAAAAAAGAGGAATTAGCGGAGCGGGCCACAACCGGAGATCAAGAGGAAAAAACCTTCGAGGTTAATATTCAAGGATTCCTTAGTAATCCCCAGAAATGGGATAAGAGTTATGCCATATACAAAGCCCATGAGATGAAAATGCCCAAACTGACGGACAAACACTGGCAAGTCATTAATTTCCTTCGCCAGAGCTTCGAAAAAACCAATGTGGTGCCCACTATATATGAAACCTGTGAAGCCTGCGATATCGACTTGGAGAAACTTCAGAAGCTGTTTCCCGATGGGTATCATCGTGGTGCAGTCAAGATTGCGGGGTTAAAAACACGATGAGACTCAGCCTGGTTTCCACGGGGTCAAGCTGGCGTCAGGGTAGAAATTATTCTGGTGCGCCACAGCCGGACCCCCTGGCACGGCGGAAGAATAACCCTACGCCTTAAGCCGCAGCAATAGCATCGGCATGTAAATCAGAGGCAGGGTCAGCCACGGCCCTGCCTTTATTACTGAACACGAAAGAAGTTTTGGGAGGGCGATAACTGCTATATCTCCGCAGTTCACCACCCGGCTTGTTGAGTGCTGATCTGCTCTCCATATCAACTCTAACAAGTTCATCTCTATATATATAGGGGTATTATGCGGAAATGATGGGCGCAGTCCAGTAACCCTTATGGCCCATTACCTTTTCTGGCGGTAAGATAACGTTTTTCAAAAATGGGCATCTTAAATCATCCTCCCCACAAACGCCTTTGGAGATATTGGAGTGGAAAGAAAGTTTAGAACGATTAAGGCTCAGGTTGGCTGAGTTGAAAGAATCTCCTGGAGAGGGAAAATGAGGGTTTGTATTCACAGAGGCACCCGGGAGATCGGGGGCACCTGTGTCGAGATTGAGGCCCACGGCTGATACGCCTTAAAGAACGGGTGACCGAACCAGCTCTAGGAAAATACCTGACGGCGGGTGACATCCCCAAAGCTTTTCATATCATGGCCAAGCCTACGGGTTCAGCCTGCAATCTCCATTGCGACTACTGTTTTTTTCTGAAGAAAGAAAAGCTCTATCCCGGGAGCGATTTCAGGATGTCGGCACAGGTCCACGAAGCTTATATCCGGCAACTCCTGGAATTCCACCAGGCCCCCCGGGTTACCATCGCCTGGCAGGGGGGCGAGCCCACCCTTATGGGACTCGATTTTTTCAGGCACTCCGTGGATTTGCAGAAAAAGCACCAGAAACCCAGCTTCAGAGCAACAAAGAAAGTTCGGCAGAGACAAGAAAAACTCGCTGCCCCGTTGCTGCCAGGGATGCGAGGTCTTATCTGTTTGCCATGGGGAATGCCCCAAGAATCGTTTCAATAGAACTTCTGATGGCGAGCCCGGACTGAACTACCTCTGCGCGGGATATAAGGCTTTCTTCAAACATGCAGATAAGTTCATGCGGATCATGGCCGGGCTTGTCCGGGCAAACCGGCCTGCTTCTGAAGTCATGGCTATCGTGGCCGGGGAGCAGGGACATCTCAAGGCAAAGTTTGCAAGTATAGGGAGAAACGATCCCTATCCGTGCGGGAGTGGAATGAAATTCAAGAAGTGCCACGGGAATTAGGCTGTTTTGCTCGTACCCACTTTAAAACATGGCGGCACGCCCTGCCGGGCCTTCCATTGATCATATTGCAGCCTAAACCGCAAACAATCAAAAGTTGGAGGAGCAACAATGGGACTTAAAGAATACGAGTCTGGAAAAGCTTTTCCCGGTGTGATCGGCCGCACCTTTGATGTATCCTCGCCCGCCTGGCCCGCACCACTGCGCGCCAAAGAGGGGACGCCAAACGTGTTGTTTATCATTCTTGACGACACCGGCTATGGGCAGTTGGGATGCTACGGGAGTCCCATCGAGACACCAAACATCGACGCGCTGGCAAAGAACGGCCTGACTTACAACAACATGCATACCACTGCCCTGTGCTCGCCCACGCGTTCCTGCATCATTACCGGGCGAAACCATCACTCGAACGCAATGTCGTGCATAACCGAAGGCTCGACGGGATATCCCGGCAGCAACGGCAACATACCGTTCGAAAATGGTTTCCTCTCAGAGATACTCCTGCAGCACGGATACAATACCTACGCCATCGGCAAGTGGCACCTGACACCCTCAGACCAAATCTCGGCCGCGGGCCCCTATGACCGCTGGCCGCTGGGACGCGGCTTCGAGCGTTTCTACGGTTTTCTGGGCGGCGAGACCCACCAATACTATCCTGAACTGGTATACGACAACCACACGGTCGAAGCTGAAAAGACCCCCGAAGAGGGCTACCACCTGACCGAGGACCTGGTAGATAAGGCCATCAGCTTCATCGCGGACTCCAAACAGGTCGCCCCCGGCAAGCCGTTCTTCATGTATTTCTGCCCCGGCGCCATGCACGCGCCCCATCACGTGCCCAAAGAATGGGCGGACAGGTATAAAGGAAAGTTCGACGCGGGTTGGGAAGCGCTCCGGGAGCAGATCTTCAAGCGCCAAAAGGAAATAGGCATCGTACCCCCCGATGCCGAACTCTCCCGTCTGGACCCGGACGTACCGCGGTGGGACAAATTATCCGCCGAGGAGAAAAAGCTTTACGCACGCATGATGGAAGTCTTCGCGGGTTTTCTCACCCATACCGATTACCACATCGGCCGGTTGATCGAGTTCCTGAAAAAACTCGGCGAGTTCGACAATACCATGATCATGGTGCTCTCCGATAACGGCGCCAGCGCCGAGGGCGGGCCGCAGGGCATGGTAAATGAAGCTCTGTTCTTCAACAACGTGCAGGGGTCGCTGGAAGAAAACCTGGCTGCCATGGACAAGCTTGGCGGCCCGGAGGTCTGTAACCACTACGCCTGGGGCTGGACCTGGGCAGGCGATACCCCGTTCCGCCGCTGGAAACGCGAGACCTACAGAGGCGGGGTGAGTGACCCCTTTATCATGCACTGGCCCAAAGGAATCAAAGCGAAGGGAGAGATACGGACACAATACGCCCATGCCATCGACATGGTGCCGACGGTACTGGAGGCGGCAGGCATAGAAGCGCCCACCTCTATCAGAGGCGTCACGCAATCACCCATTGAAGGATTGAGCTTCGCTCATACCTTCGACAACGCCCAGGCGCCCACCAGCCACCTCACCCAGTACTTCGAGATGATGGGCCACCGGTCAATCTACCACGACGGCTGGCGGGCGGTATGCCCGTGGCCCGGACCATCGTTCGCCGAAGCCGGTAAATTCTTCGGTGCGCCGATCGACAAGGACCAGTTGACCGAACTCGATGCGACCGCCTGGGAGCTTTACCACGTTGCCGAGGATTTCGCCGAGAATCACAACGTGGCCGCAGAGAATCGCGCCAAGCTGATCGAAATGATTGCCATGTGGTACGTCGAGGCCGGCAAGTACCAGGTCATGCCCATCGATTCGCGCGGCACCCTGCGATTTGCCGACGAACGACCGAAGATCGCAGTCGACCGCACATCATATGTGTTCTACCCTCATACCCAGGGAGTGCCGGTAAACGCCACCGTCAACATACTTAACCGTCCTCACAGCATCACGGCGGACGTTGAGATCCCCGCGGACGGCGCGGAAGGCGTGCTGCTGTCCCAGGGCGGATGCGACGGCGGCTACTCGCTCTATGTTCAGGGCGGCAAGCTCCGCTATGCCTACAACTACGTCGGCCGGAATCTCTATAACGTCGAATCTGTCGAGGCCGTTCCCACAGGGCGCCACGAGTTGCGTTTTGAGTTCGAGGTGACGGGAAAACCCGACATCGCCAACGGCAAAGGCGCGCCCGGCAATGGTAAGCTCTACTTCGACTCCAGGCTGGTGGGAGAAAGCCAAATCGAGCTCACCAACCCGCTCGCCATCGGCCTACTCAGCAGCATAGTCTGCGGCGTGGACCTCGGCTCTCCGGTGACTCATGAATACAAGCCGCCGTTTCCATTCACCGGAACGATCCACAGCGTGACCGTGGATGTGGGCGGCGAGCTGATCAGAGATACCGAAGCAGAGGTGCGGATGGTCCTGGCGCGGCAGTAGGTTCACCGGGCTGCTCGCCTTCAACCCGGTGCCTAGCTGATAGGTATTACTGAAGTCACGGGCGGCACATCGGCGGCGCCGGTTGTTCCGGTGGTTGTGGGCCAACCTGAACGGAAGGGCGCGCCATGAACGAGGCCCGTAAGCAGGAAGAATAAATTTCCGGCAAACCAGGCGGAATAATTCCCATGAGCGTGTTCAGTCCGAGGGCCCATGGCTGGAGTTCCTTTATCGAGGCTGCAGGAACCAACACCAGGAGAGTGAAAGCTGTGGAGGATTTGGTGGCGCGTGTCCTTGAGAATCTAATCGCTCGGCTGAGTGGACCCATGAAATTTCGACTGGTCATCCAACCACTCGTGGCTGCCGTCTTTGCGGTGCGGGATGGGCTAAAAGATGCTCTTGAGAAACGGCCTCCATACTTCTGGGCCGTTTTCACACTCCCGGATCAGCGCTTGGAGATGTTGAGGGATGGCTGGAAATCCGTGGGCAAAATCTTCATCATCGCGCTCATTATCGACCTGGTTGAGCAGTTAATCGACTTGCGGTGGTTTTATCCAGGAGAGGCGCTTCTTGTTGCATTTACCCTTGCTTGCCTCCCGTATCTATTGATCCGGGGCATCGTGAACAGGGTAGCGCGCGTCAACCGGTGAAGCGCATCGAGCGACCAAAGACGCTGAGGACAGGTCACGCAAACATGAACCCAGGCAATACATCAGGAAAGGACGGATGATTTATGGCAGAGCGGACTGAGGAAACCATAAAAGAGCCTTCCAGTAACCAACTCGCCCTGGAGCGCACCGTCCTCTCTCACGAACGAACGCTGATGGGCTGGATCAGGACCTCGACCTCGTTGATCACTTTCGGCTTCACCATTTACAAATTTTTTCAGTTGGAGCTGCAGGATCGCCCTCCGCTTCAAGGTGTCATTGGACCGCGTCAGTTCGCGGTATTGATGATCTCCATCGGGTTGTTCTCACTAATGATGGCGACCATCCAGTTTCGGGCTTACAGAACCGAGCTGCGAAGATGGTATCCTGCACACCCCCCTTTATCGCTGGTGGGAGTCGTTGCCACGTTGATATCATTACTCGGGCTTTTGGCTCTCGTTGCGGTTCTCTTCAGGATGTAAACATTGGCAACTACCAGTTTTTGCCGAGAGAAGATCCAAAAAGAGCTTGAATAGTTCAGGACAACCCGACACGAGGAGGTTTCCAATGGATCTGACCATGGCTCATCAACCAACGTTTGTGGGGAGAGTAACCATTAATACCACCACTTAATACTTCGATAGGCCCTGGATCAAACCCCGCAGGGAGGTTTCAAAAAAACATTTTCAATGTATGCTAAAGCTGGCATATTTTTATCTAAAGCGCACCAAGCACCAGATCTAGGTGTTCACGGTGGAAACCAGAGAATCGCTTCAGGAGTTTCTTGATTCGCTTATCTAATACGACAGGGGATCGTTATGCAAAAAATAGTGAAAATTATTAAACGGGAATTAGTAGCGGTCTTCCCCCCAACTATCTTTTTTTTTATTGCCTTCAATGTCATAATCATCAGCCAAAAGCTTACGCTGGAACAATACGGCATAAAATTTTCAGGCTTTGTTAATGCCGCGGTAGGCGCTTTAATTGTCGCAAAGGCCTTACTGGTGGCGGATGATATTAAATACATCAATAAATATCCTAATAAACCATTAATTTACAATATTGTATGGAAGACCTTTCTCTATTTGTTAGTCACTCTGATGGTTCAATATATCGAGGGAATTATTCCCCTTTTGGTAAAATATCATAGTGTGAAGATTGCTATAGATCGAGGCTGGGCGGAAATAATCTGGCCGCATTTTTGGGCGGTCCATATCGTGTTTATTTTCTTATTATCTTTATACGTTTCATTCCGGGAACTTGCTCGCGCTATTGGTGAAAAGAAATTTTTGCAGATATTCCTGGGTATTGAACTTACCAATAATAATGCTCAAGATAGATAATCTTCTGCATTGCTTCAGACGGTCGGCGGACTTCAATCCTTCCACAGTCAGGTCCGGACGGCGTTGATATGGAGATACACCATGGGTATTCCTCTTGATCATACCTCCCTGGATCAAATAGGGTCCCAGGCCCGGGAATATTTCTTTCAGCACGTGCTTTCCTGGTCCATGGCGGCCCAGATCGTGGTCATCGGCTGCGCGCTTCTGTTTGCCCGCAATGCAAGCGGGGCAATTCGCGCCTGGTTGACCCGCCAGCAGGCGCAATACGCCACGCATCCAGGAGCTTCTGCCGACCTGGTCATGCTATTAAATTTCGTCAAGGTTATTGATGCCTTTATCGCCTTTATCCTAGTGTCGCTTGCCTTTAGTATTGCGGACCATTTCAACTGGCCCCTAAATGAACTGTACGCCGTTGGCATTATTTTGATTGCCCTGACCGCGACGCGATTATTCACCGACGAGATGAAAAACCGTTTCTGGGCCAGAATTCTTGCAATTGCTATTTGGATTTTGGCCTCTATCTATATTTTCCATCTTATCGACCCCTGGCTTCGTTTTTTGCAAAGTATTGATTTTCAGCTCGGGCAGGTGCATTTTTCCCTTTTACAGGTTCAGCGGGCCTTTATCCTGTTGTTGGCTCTTTACTGGCTGTCTAGAAACCTGCGGATACTTTTCCATTTCTGGCTGACCATAAAATCAGGTTTGGCTCCCGCAGCCCAAATCCTGTTGCACAGGCTCGGGAGCATTTTTCTTTTTTCCCTCTGTGTCGTCATAGTCTTTACTTACCTGAGGCTCGATCTCACCGTCTTCGCCCTGTTCAGCGGTGCCCTGGGGTTGGGGCTCGGTTTTGGCCTACAAAAGGTCTTTGCCAACCTGGTGAGTGGCTTCATCATCCTGGCGGATAAATCCATCAAACCCGGAGATGTGATCGAACTGGGAGACAAGTACGGCTGGATCAATTTCTTGGGAAGCCGCTATGTCTCCGTCGTTACCCGGGACGGCATCGAGCATCTCATCCCCAATGAAAACCTGATAACCGGCGAGGTAATCAATTGGTCTTACAGTCAGAACCTCGTCCGGTTACATGTGCCCGTCGGCGTCGCCTACGGCTCTGATTTGGAGAAAGCCAGGGAACTGATGTTGGAAAGCGCTGCGGTCACCAAGCGGGTACTGAAGGACCCCGGGCCTGCCTGCCTTCTATCCGGCTTCGGCGATAATACCATCAACCTGGAAGTGCGGGTGTGGATCAACGACCCGCAAAATGGCCTCGGTTCAGTGAAGAGCGAGCTTCTCTGGGGTATCTGGCAGCGGTTCCGGGAACATGGCATAGAATTGCCTTTCCCCCAACGCGACGTGCACCTCAAGTCTATTCCTGAAATAACTATCCGGACGGGCCCAAAAGAAGTATGATGTCCCCAATTATCAGCTAAAGAGCTACTAGGGAGAAAACGGCACATGACGGCCCGTGGTGAAATGACCATGGAGCAACCTTCAGGAGACACGCTGAAGGTGATTCTTTCCGGGCACTGGAAGCTGGGCGGTGAACTGCCTGGGGCCGATAAGGTTCAGCAAAGGATCGAAGACAGGCCGGGGGTTCGTAACCTGGTCTTCGACACCCGGGAGCTGGCCTATTGGGACAGCGGCCTGTTGACCTTCCTGATAAACCTGGGCAATCTCTGCTCCCGGCAAAAAATTCTCCTGAATAGCGACGGACTGCCCCAAGGGGCGAAGAGGCTGTTGGAATTGGCCTCGGCGGTACCGGAAAAGAAAGATGCCCGCAAGGCAGAGGGACGGATGTCGTTTCTCACCAGTTTGGGCAACGAAACCGTCTATTTCTTCCAATCCGCGGGTGAAATGCTCGAGTTCATCGGCGATGCGGTCATTGCCGTTCTGAGTCTGCTGCGCGGCAAGGCCCAGTACCGCCGCTCCGATCTGGGCTTAATCATGCAATCCGTTAGCGCCCAGGCGTTGCCGATCGTCTCCCTCATCTGCTTTTTGGTGGGGTTAATCCTGGCGTTTATCGGCGCCATTCAGCTAAAGCTCTTCGGGGCCCAAATTTATGTGGCCGATTTGGTGGGCATTGCCATGGTTCGCCTGATGGCGGCGATTATGACCGGCATCGTCATGGCCGGCCGCACGGGGGGGGCCTTTGCCGCCCAACTGGGGACCATGCAGGTGAACCAGGAGATCGATGCCCTGAAAACCCTGGGCATATCTCCCATGGATTTTCTGGTGCTGCCGCGTGTGCTAGCCC
>JBKQKO010000101.1:0-15988 GCA_052147455.1 Desulfobaccales bacterium
CGGGGACAACGTCGCCCTGGAGGTGACCCTGATTACCCCGGTGGCCCTGGAAGACGGGCTGCGCTTCGCCATCCGGGAAGGTGGCCGCACCGTGGGCGCCGGCGTGGTGAGTCAGATTTTGGAATAATACTATGAGAGATATAATCAACTTAGCCTGTACCGAATGCAAGCGCCGGAATTATTCGACCACTAAGAACAAGCGGCGCACCCCCGATCGGCTTGCCTTCAAAAAGTTCTGCCCTTTTTGTAGAACGCATACCCTCCATCGCGAAAGCAAGTGAGTGGGCGAAGACAGGCCAGTAGCTCCAACGGTTAGAGCGCCGGTCTCCAAAACCGGATGTTGGGGGTTCGAATCCCTCCTGGCCTGCCAATCAAGGGGTGAGGGTCTTGGGACCACGGTTAGTTGAGCTGCCGGATTCTCTTCTGGAATTCCCCTGAAGCAAGGGGCCTCGGGCCAAAGGAAGGATGGTTGTCCCGCGGCGGGTCGGCGGCCTGCGCCGGTTTGGGGTTTGGGGCACCAATAGGCAGCCACTAAAGCGACCATTATAATGAAGAAGATAAAGAACAAGCAACTCAAAGAAGTCGGCGCCGGCGCCGGCAGCTCCGGCAAGATGGTTAAAGTGAAGCCCGGCAAGCTCCGGGCTCCCCGGTTCAGCCTGCCTCCCATAAAAGGCTATTTCGACAAGACCAAGGGATTTTTGGGGGAAGTGGTCACCGAGCTAAAACTGGTCACCTGGCCCAACCGCAAGGAGACCCTGGGAACCACGGGAGTAACGCTGATCCTGGTGATCTTCATCGCCATCTATTTAGGTTTGGTGGATTACGCCCTATCCCATCTGGTGCAGGCCTTGATCCACTGAGGCAGAGGACGCGGCTGTGGCCCTGAAGTGGTACATTATCCATACCCATTCCGGCTTTGAGCAGAAGGTAAGGGGCGCCATCCTGGAGCGGGCCAAGGCCCGGGGGCTGGAGGAATTTGTGGCCATGGTCCTGGTGCCCATGGAGACGGTGGAGGAGAAGGTCAAGGGCGAGCGTAAACTCTCCACCCGGAAATTCTATCCCGGCTATGTCCTGGTGCAGATGGAGATGAACGACGATACCTGGCACCTGGTGAAGGACACCCCCAAGGTCACCGGCTTCGTGGGCAGCAAAGAGGAGCCGTCGGCCATCCCCGAAGAGGACGCGGCCAAGATCATCGCCCAGATGCAGGAAGGGGTGCTGCGGCCCAAGCCCAAGATTAAGTTCGAGACCGGGGACAAGGTGCAGGTCACCGACGGGCCCTTTGCCAATTTCACCGGGGTGGTGGACGAAGTGCGGCCGGACCGGGGCCGGGTGCGGGTGATGATCAGTGTCTTCGGGCGTCCGACCCCGGTGGAACTGGAGTTTACCCAACTGGAGAAACTATAGGAGTGGCCGGTAGCCAGTAGCCAGTAGCCAGTAAAATATTATTGATTCAACCACTAATAAACTCAGTCGTGTAGGGTACGTATCACGCACCATTTTTGGCTCGTAAGATGGGACCTGCAAGATACTTTTTTAAGTAACTTTTCAGGACAAACTGGTTTTGCTGAAAGCTGACCGCTGAAAGCCCAGGAGCTAATCAATGGCCAAGAAAGTCATCGCGCTCATCAAACTGCAGATTCCGGCGGGGCAGGCCAACCCCTCGCCCCCCATTGGCCCGGCCCTGGGGCAGCACGGGGTCAATATCATGGAGTTCTGCAAAACCTATAACGCCCGGACCGCGGCCCAGGAAGGAACCATTATCCCGGTGATGATCACGGTTTACGCCGACCGTTCCTTCACCTTTGTGACCAAGACGCCCCCTGCCGCGGTGCTGCTCAAGCAGAAGGCCCAACTGGCCAAAGGCGCCAAGGAGACCGGGCGGGAAAAAGTGGGCAAGATCACCCAGGCCCAGTTGGAGGAGATTGCCCGGCAGAAGATGCCGGATTTAAACACCTCCAGTCTGGAGATGGCGATGCGCAGCATCGCCGGCACCGCCCGGAGCATGGGCATTGAGATAGAGTAATCAATGAAAGGGGTTAGGGATTAGGGATTAGGGGTCAGGAAAAACCAATACTGACCCCTGGCCCCTGATCCCCGGTCCCTAAATCAAGAGGTGCTACCGATGGCCAAACGTGGCAAGAGATATCGGGAGGCCGCCGCCAAGGTGGACCGCAATCGCCGCTACCCTTTTACCGAAGCAGTTGAACTGGCCTTGCAGACGGCCTCCAGCAAGTTCGACGAAAGCCTGGACGCGGCGGTGGCCCTGGGGGTCAACCCCCGGCACGCCGACCAGATGGTGCGGGGGGCGGTAGTGCTGCCCAACGGCCTGGGGAAGACCGTGCGGGTGCTGGTTTTCGCCAAGGGAGAAAAGGAGAAGGAGGCCCTGGAGGCCGGCGCTGATTACGCCGGCGCCGAAGACCTCATCGAACGCATCAAGGGCGGCTGGCTGGATTTCGACAAGGCGGTGGCCACCCCGGACATCATGGGCCAGGTGGGCAAAATCGGCAAGATCCTGGGCCCCCGGGGCCTGATGCCCAACGTCAAGGTGGGCACGGTGACTTTCGATGTGGCCAAGGCCGTCGATGAGCTGAAGGGCGGTAAGGTGGAGTTCCGGGTGGACCGGGCCGGCGTCGTTCATGCCCCGGTGGGCAAGGCCTCCTTCGGGGCTGAAAAGCTGCTGCAAAACCTGGCGTCCTTGATGGATGCCCTGGTCCGCCTGAAGCCGGCCACCAGCAAAGGCGCCTATATGAAGGGTATCTATGTGTCCACCACCATGGGTCCCGGGATCCCGGTGGACAGCTCCGACGTGAAAAATCTGCTGCGCCTGATGTAAAGGAGGTCTTGTCTGGTGGTGCGCGAGGTAATCAAAGAAAAAGAAAAAATCGTCCAGGAGATCCGGGAAAAGGTATCCCGGTCGCAGATCAGCATCCTCTCTGATTTCAAGGGGTTGAAGGTGGAGGAGATGACCGGGCTCAGGCGCCAGCTCCATGAGGCCGGGGCCGAGCTCAAGGTGGTGAAAAACACCCTGCTGCGCCGGGCCGCGGCGGCTGATTCGCCCATCGCTCCCCTGGTCTCCCGGTTCACCGGGCCCAACGCCTTAACCCTGGGTTACGCCGACCCCGTGGCCCTGGCCCGGATCATGACCAAGTTTGCCCAGGACAAGCCGCTCCTGGAGATCAAGGGCGCGGTGCTGAGCGGGGAGTTCTTGAGCCCCAAGGATCTGGAGGCCCTGAGTAAATTGCCGGCCCGGGAGGTGCTGCTGGCTCAATTGCTGGGGGTGCTCCAGGGGGTGCCCACCGGCTTGGTGACCGTGTTGGCCGGGGTGATTCGCTGCCTGCTCAATGTCCTGGTGGCTCACCGGGATCAGCAGCCGCAGGCTGAAGAAGCCGCGGCCGGCAACGAGGTCTGATTGTAAGGGGCGTTGCCGGCAGCCGCCGGCGCCCACAGTGCAGCAAAAGATTCGTATTTATCCAAGGAGGAAGAACGATGTCCATTTCCCGAGCCGAGGTAGTGGATTACCTGGCTAATATGACGGTACTGGAGCTCTCCACCCTCATCAAGGAGTTGGAAGAGAAGTTCGGCGTGTCCGCGGCGGCGCCGATGGCGATGGCTGGGGCGATGCCGGGGATGGCGGCGGCGGAAGCCCCGGCGGCCGAGGAGAAGACCGAATTCGACGTGGTCCTGAGCGTCTGCGGTCCCAACAAGATCCAGGTGATCAAGGAAGTGCGGGCCATCACCAATCTGGGCCTGAAAGAAGCCAAGGAAGCGGTGGAAAACGTGCCCACCACCGTGAAGGAAGCCATCTCCAAGGCGGAAGCCGAAGAGGTCAAGAAGAAACTGGAAGCCCAAGGGGCCACCGTAGAGATTAACTAGGGTGCAAAGCCGCCGCGGTTCCCGCCGACGATGGCTCAGGGGTTTGGGGCTGGAGGAGAGACAGCTGCAAAGGCCAACCGGGGCAGGCCAACCGGTGTCCCTTGCCATTATTCGGGATTAGCGGCAAACTCCTGGAGTTCTGGGTGGGTTCGGGCTATACGGCCCCCTATTTTTTCCAGGCCATCCTATTAAGGAGTATCCATGGGCAACGCCTTATCGCCATTAAAGTTGTACCGCAAGAATTTCGGCAAGATCGAGCGGATTGTAGAAATTTCCAATCTCATTGAGATGCAGAAGGAGTCCTACCGCCGCTTTTTGCAGAAAGACCTGGCGTCGGAGGCGCGTTCCGAATACGGCCTGCACGGGGTGTTCCGGAGCGTCTTTCCTATCCGGGACTTCAGCGGCGCCTGTTCCCTGGAGTTCGTGGACTACGGTCTGGGGGACCCCAAGTACGACGTGGACGAATGCCTGCAGCGGGGCATGAGCTACGAGGTCCCCATGAAGATTCGGGTCCGCCTGGTGGTTTATGAGACCGGGGCCGAGGTGAAATCCCAGACCATTCGGGACATCAAGGAGCAGGAGATCTATTTCGGCACCCTGCCCCTGATGACCGAGAATGGCACCTTCATCATTAACGGCACCGAGCGGGTGGTGGTCAGTCAACTGCACCGCTCTCCGGGCCTGTTCATCGATCACGACCGGGCCAAGATCCACTCCAGCGGCAAGATCATTTATTCAGCCCGTTTGATTCCCTTGCGGGGCTCCTGGATAGACTTCGAGTTCGACCCCAAGGATATCCTCTACGTCCGTATCGACCGGCGGCGCAAGTTTCCGGTGACCATTCTCCTGAAGGCCCTGGGCTACAGCACCGAAGAGCTGCTCAATTTCTTTTATAAGACCGAACGGATCTTTTTGGAGGAAGAGGGCATACGCCGCCCGTTGGTGCCGCAGTTGCTGCAGGACAAGACCAGCACCGTCGACATTCCGGATCCTAAGACCGGGGAAGTGGTGGTCAAGAAGCTAAAACGGCTCACCCCGGCATTGCTGAAAAAATTGGAGCGGGCCGGAGTCACCAGCCTTCCCGGGAACGTTTCGGAACTGGTGGGCCGGGTGGTGGCCCACGATATTCTGGACCCGGAGAGCGGCGAGGCCCTGGCTACCTGCAACGAGGCGCTGTCCGAGGACAAGATTGGCTTGTTGCAGAAAAAGGGGATCAAGGAGCTCGACCTCCTCTTCATCGACGGGGTCAATGTCAGCCCCTGCCTGCGCCAAACCCTCTTTGCCGACAAAACCGCCACTGCCAAGGACGCCATTCTGGAGATCTACCGGCGTTTGCGCCCCAGCAACCGTCCCAATGAGGAAGTGGCCACCACCTTCTTTAAGAACCTCTTTTTCAATCCGGAATACTACGATCTCTCCTCGGTGGGCCGCCTCAAGCTGGACCTGAAGCTGCGGGCCCCGGAGGATCGCCTGCCCCTGAACCAGACTACCCTGGAGCGGGAGGACATCCTTTTGGCGGTGAAGGAGCTCATCACCCAGAAGGACAAAGAAGGCCCGGTGGATGACATTGACCACCTGGGCAACCGGCGGGTACGGGCCGTGGGCGAGCTGCTGGAGAATCAGTTCCGGGTGGGGCTGGTGCGCATGGAACGGGCCATCAAAGAGCGCATGGCCATCCAGGACCTGGACACCCTGATGCCCCACGACCTGGTGAACGCCAAGCCGGTGCAGGCGGTGATCAAGGAGTTTTTCGGCACCTCCCAGCTCTCCCAGTTCATGGATCAGACCAACCCGCTCTCGGAGATCACCCACAAGCGGCGGCTCAGCGCCCTGGGGCCCGGGGGCTTGACCAGGGAGCGGGCCGGATTCGAGGTGCGGGACGTACACCCCACCCATTATGGCCGCATCTGTCCCATCGAGACGCCGGAAGGTCCCAACATCGGCCTCATCGTCTCCCTGTCCACCTTTGCCCGGGTCAATGAATTGGGCTTCATCGAAACCCCCTACCGGGTGGTGAAAAAGAAACAGGTAGGCAACCGGACCGAGACCCGGGTCACCCGGGAGGTGCGATACCTGAGCGCCCTGGAAGAAGGAGAGTCGGAGTGGACTCCCGGCGACCCTCGGGTCATCGCCCAGGCTAACGCCCCCCTGGACGCGCAGGGGCGTTTCAAGGTGGACATGATCGAAGCCCGCAAGGGCGGCGAGTTCATCATTGCCAGCCCCAAAGATATAGAGAACATGGACGTCTCACCCAACCAATTGGTGTCGGTGGCAGCCAGCCTGATCCCCTTCCTGGAGCACGACGACGCCAACCGGGCCCTGATGGGCTCCAACATGCAACGCCAGGCGGTGCCCCTGCTCACCAGCAGCTCACCCATCGTGGGCACCGGTATGGAAAACGTGGTGGCCCGGGATTCGGGGGTCACCATGGTGGCCCGACGGGCCGGGGTGGTGGAAGACGTGGATTCCACCCGGGTGGTAATCCGGGCCTCGGAGCCGGCCAGCGGCGGCGACGGCTCGCCGGTGGACATTTATAAGCTCACCAAATTTCAGCGCACCAACCAGAACACCTGCTTCAATCAACGCCCCATCGTGGCTAAGGGCGACCGGGTGGATAGAGGCCAGATCATCGCCGACGGCCCGGCCACGGGCATGGGCGAACTGGCCCTGGGCAAGAACGTCATGGTGGCCTTCATGCCCTGGGGCGGCTACAACTTTGAGGACTCCATCCTGGTGAGCGAACGCCTCATCAAGGAGGACGTCTTCACCTCCATCCACATCGAAGAGTTCGAGGTGATGGCCCGGGACACCAAGCTGGGCAAGGAAGAAATCACCCGGGACATTCCCAACGTGGGGGAGGAGGCCCTGAGCAACCTGGATGAGAGCGGCATCATCCGCCTGGGGGCCGAGGTACGCCCCGGCGACATCCTGGCGGGGAAGATCACCCCCAAGGGGGAAACCCAACTCACTCCGGAGGAGAAGCTCCTGCGGGCCATCTTCGGGGAGAAGGCCGGCGACGTCAAGGATACCTCCCTGCGGGTCCCACCGGGGATCGAAGGAGTGGTGATCGACGCCCGCGTCTTCTCGCGCAAAGGAGTGGAAAAGGACGACCGCAGCCGCTCCATCGAGGATGAAGCGGTGGCCAAGCTCCAGAAGGACCAGGCCGATGAAGTGGCCATCATCACCCAGAGCTACCGCCAGAAGCTGGGGGAAATGGTGGTGGGTCAAAAGGTGGAGGAGGCCCTGGAAGACGAACGGCGTGGCCTCACCCTGCTGGCGCAGGCCGCGGCGGTGCCCCTGGAACTGGTGAAGCGCCAACCTCTGGAGTTCTGGCGCCACGTCTCCTTTCAGGAAGCCGGCCTGGAAGACCGGATAGACCAGATCCTGGACCGCTATCTGGAGCAGTTGCACCTGGTGAACATGATTTTTGAGGCCAAGCTGGGCCGTCTCCGGAAGGTGGACGAGCTGCCCCCCGGGGTAATTAAGAAGGTCAAGGTCTTTGTGGCCATGAAGCGCAAGCTGGCGGTGGGTGATAAGATGGCCGGCCGCCACGGCAACAAAGGGGTGGTCTCCCGCATTATGCCGGATGAAGACATGCCCTATTTTGCCGACGGCACCCCGGTGGACATCGTACTCAACCCCCTGGGGGTGCCTTCCCGCATGAACGTGGGCCAGGTGATGGAGACCCACCTGGGCTGGGCTTCTTATGAGCTTGGCAAACAGATCGGGGAGATGATCGACAGCTTTTACAGTCTGGATGCCATCAAGGGCCGCCTGAAGAAGATCCTGGGGGCCGACGCCGCCCTGGCCAAGGAGATCGATGGACTGGACTTTGATGAACTGCGGGAGATCTGGCAGAAACATTATCGGGGTGGCATCCACATGGCTTCGCCAGTCTTTGACGGGGCCACCGAAGACGAGGTCCGGGAGTTTCTGGCGGAGGCGGGGCTGCCCACCGGCGGCCAGGCCAGATTGCGGGACGGCCGTACCGGGGAGGAGTTTGACCGGAATGTGACGGTGGGGGTGATGTACATGATGAAACTCCACCACCTGGTGGCTGATAAAATTCATGCTCGTTCCATCGGACCTTACTCCCTGGTGACCCAGCAGCCCTTGGGCGGCAAGGCCCAGTTTGGCGGGCAGCGCCTGGGGGAGATGGAGGTCTGGGCCCTGGAAGCCTATGGGGCGGCCTACACCCTGCAAGAATTTCTCACCGTAAAGTCCGACGACGTCGCCGGCCGCACCCGGATGTACGAGAAGATCTTCAAGGGCGAATACGATCTCGAGGCCGGTTTACCTGAATCCTTCAACGTCCTGGTTCGGGAGCTTAAGAGCCTGGCTCTGAATGTGGAGCTTCTGAAAAAGGAAAAGGGCAAGGAATAAGGTTATATGAGCAACAAGATGAAGGAAGTGGCTTTAGAAGATCTCAACAGCCTTTTTGCCCGGCCGGAAGACCCGGTAGTCATTGAGGCGGTCCGCCTGGCCCTGGCTTCCCCGGAGCTGATCCGCTCCTGGTCGCACGGGGAAGTGAAGAAGCCGGAGACCATCAATTACCGCACCTTCAAACCGGAGCGGGACGGCCTCTTTTGTGCCAAGATCTTCGGCCCGGCCAAGGATTACGAATGTAACTGCGGTAAATACAAGCGTATGAAACACCGGGGCATCACCTGCGAGAAGTGCGGGGTGGAGGTAATCCAGTCCAAGGTGCGCCGGGAACGCATGGGCCACATCGAACTGGCCTGCCCGGTGGTGCACATCTGGTTCTTGAAGAGTTTGCCCAGCAAGATCGGCAACCTGCTGGACCTGACCCTGAAGGAATTGGAAAAGATCCTCTATTTTGAGGCCTTCGTGGTGGTTGAGGGCGGTGACACCACCCTGGCCAAAGGGAGCCTGCTCTCCGAAGAGAAATACCGCTCCTCCCGGGAGGAGTTCGGAGACCGTTTTAAAGCCGGCATGGGCGCCGAGGCCATCCGGGAGATGTTGAAGGTCCTGGACCTGGAGGCCCAGTCCAAGGAAGTGCGGGCCGAAATGAGCAAGACTTCCTCCGACGCCAAGCGCAAGAAGCTGGGCAAACGGCTAAAGATCATCGACGCCTTCCGGGAATCGGGCCAGCGGCCCGAATGGATGGTTATGGAAGTGATCCCGGTGTTGCCGCCGGACCTGCGTCCCCTGGTGCACCTGGACGGTGGCCGCTTCGCCACTTCGGACCTCAACGACCTCTACCGCCGGGTGATCAACCGCAACAACCGCCTGAAACGCCTCCTGGAGCTCAGCGCCCCGGACATCATCATTCGCAATGAAAAGCGCATGCTCCAGGAAGCGGTGGACGTGCTCTTCGAAAACGGCCGCCGCGGCCGCACCATCACCGGCCCTAACAAGCGAGCCCTGAAGTCCCTCTCCGACATGCTCAAGGGCAAACAGGGGCGCTTCCGCCAGAACCTGCTGGGCAAACGGGTGGACTATTCCGGGCGCTCGGTCATCGTCATCGGCCCGGAACTGAAGCTGCACCAGTGCGGCCTGCCCAAGCAGATGGCCCTGGAGCTCTTTAAGCCCTTTATCTTCCACAAGCTGGTGTCTCGGGGATATGCCACCACCATCAAGGTGGCCAAACGCCTGGTGGACCGGGAGACCCCGGAGGTCTGGGACATCCTGGATGAGGTAGTGCGGGAGCATCCGGTGATGCTCAACCGGGCCCCCACCCTGCATCGCTTGGGGATTCAGGCCTTTGAGCCCATCCTCATTGAGGGCAAGGCCATCCAACTGCATCCCCTGGTGTGCACCGCATTTAACGCCGACTTTGACGGCGACCAGATGGCAGTGCATGTGCCGCTCTCCATCGAATCCCAGATCGAGGCCCGGGCCTTGATGATGTCCACCAATAACATCCTCTCCCCGGCCAACGGCGATCCCATCATCATTCCCACGCAGGATATCGTTCTGGGACTCTACTATTTAACCCGGGAGCGCCCCTTCGCCAAAGGCGAAAAAATCATCGATGATTTGCAAAACTTTAACCCCTTCCAGAATCCCGGTCTGGTCCCGTATCCCAGCCCGGAAGAGGTCAGGGCGGCCTATGATCAGGGGGAAGTCCATTTGCAGGCCAGGATTCCGGTCTTAATTAATGGGAAGATTATCCAGACCACCGTCGGCCGCGTAATTCTCGGTGAAATTCTGCCCAAAGGCCTCTCCTTCGACCTGATCAACGCCACCATGACCAAGAAGGAGATTCGCAAGCTGGTGGCCCAATCTTACCGCAAGTGCGGTATCAAGGCGACGGTGATCTTTGCGGACCAACTCAAGAACCTGGGCTACAAATACGCCACCCAGGCGGGTATCTCCATCTGTATTCAAGACATGATGATTCCGGCCGGCAAGGCCGCGGTCCTGAAGAGTTCCCAGGCCGAGGTGGCCCAGGTGGAGGAGCAATACCAGGAAGGCCTGATCACCGAAGGGGAAAAATATAATAAGGTGGTGGACATCTGGGCCAAGGCCACCGACGAGATCGCCGCGGAGATGATGGCAGAAATGGCCCGGGAAGTCATAGTCCGGGAGGAGACGGCTCCTGATGGTTCCAAGGCGGTGTTTCAGGAAGAGGTGGCTTCCTTCAATCCGGTCTTCATGATGGCCGACTCCGGAGCCCGGGGCAGCAAGGATCAGATGCGGCAGTTGGCGGGCATGCGCGGCCTGATGGCCAAGCCTTCGGGGGAGATCATCGAGACCCCCATCACCGCGAACTTCCGGGAAGGCCTGACGGTGCTGCAGTACTTCATCTCCACTCACGGAGCCCGCAAAGGCCTGGCGGACACGGCCTTGAAGACCGCCAATTCGGGCTACCTGACCCGGCGGTTGGTGGACGTGGCCCAGGATGCGGTCATCACCCAGGCGGACTGCGGCACCATCGACGGCATCTTCGTCACTCCTCTGGTGGAAGGCGGCGAAATCATCGAGCGGGTGGGGGATCGGGTCTTAGGAAGGGTGTGCCTGGATGACATCGTTGATCCGCACACCGGGGAAGTGCTGGTGCTGGCCAACGAAGAGATTGATGAAGACGCCACCCGGCGTATCGAGGAGGCCGGCCTGGAGAGGGTGCAGATCCGCTCGGTGCTGACCTGCCAGACTCGCCGGGGAGTGTGCGCCAAGTGTTACGGCCGGGATCTGGGCCATGGCACCCCGGTGTCCAACGGCGAGGCCATCGGTATTCTGGCGGCCCAATCCATCGGCGAGCCCGGTACCCAGCTCACCATGCGCACCTTCCACATCGGCGGCACCGCCTCGCGGCGGGTCGAACAGAGCTTCCACGTGGCCCGGGGGAAGGGCTGGGTCCGTTTCGCCAACCCCAAGATGGTAGTCGATCGCCAGGGCGAGCTGGTGAACCTGAGTCGCCAGGCGGAACTGGCCCTAGTCAGCGAAAAAGGCATCGAACGGGAACGCTACCCCCTGATCTACGGGGCCCACATCAAGGTGAAGGAGGGCCAAGAGGTGGCGGCCGGCCTAGTGCTGGCGGAGTGGGACCCCTTTACCAATGCCATGCTCACCGAAGTGGGCGGCCGCATCAAGTTCGGGGACATCGTGGACAACACCACCGTGCAGGAACGGGTGGACCCGGTGACCAGCAAGGCCTCCCGCCTCATCATCGAAAGCCGGGACGCGGAACTCAGGCCCCGCATCTCGGTGAAGGACGAAACCGGGGCCACCGCCCGCATTCCCGGGAGCCCGGCCTATGCCCGCTACTTCATGCCGGTGGGCGCTATCATCATGGTGACTGAAGGCGATGAGGTCTTTCCCGGCGACGTGATCGCCAAGATTCCCCGGGAAACCACCAAAACCAAGGACATCACCGGCGGCCTGCCCCGGGTGGCGGAGCTCTTCGAAGTGCGCAAACCCAAAGAAACCGCCATCATCAGCGAAATCAGCGGGGTGGTTTCCTTCGGCCGCCACATCAAGGGCAAACGCAAGATCCTCGTCACCCCGGAGGTGGGCAAGCCCAAGGAGTACCTGATCCCTAAAGGCAAACACGTGGCGGTGCAGGAAGGCGACTTTGTCCGGGCCGGGGAACCCCTGATGGACGGCTCCGCCAACCCCCACGATATCCTGAACATCAGCGGCCTCAAGGAACTGGCCCGTTATCTGGTGGATGAAGTCCAAGAGGTCTACCGCCTCCAGGGGGTGAAGATCAACGACAAGCACATCGAGGTCATCGTCCGGCAGATGCTGCGACGCATCAGGGTGGTGGACCCCGGCGAAACCGACTTCCTCATGGGCGAACATGTGGAAAAATGGGTCTTTGAGGAAAAGAACGACCGGGCCCTGGGCGATGGCAAACGGCCGGCCACCGGTGAGCCGCTGCTGCTGGGGATCACCAAGGCCTCTCTGACCACCGAGTCCTGGATCTCAGCGGCCAGCTTTCAGGAGACCACCAAGGTGCTGGCGGACGCCGCGGTGCAGGGCAAGATCGACTACCTGCGGGGCCTCAAGGAGAACGTCATCATGGGGCGTCTCATCCCCGCGGGCACCGGGCTGGACCTCTACCGGGCAATGGATATCAGAATGGCGGATGAAGAAATGGCTGAAGTCCTGCCGGAGCCGGCGCTCCTGGCGGCGGAGTTGGAGGCCGGGATGGAGCCCGAGAGATTGCCGGAGCAATAAAACAATTGACAAAGTTGCTCTAAATTGATTAACATAGTTATTTTTAGTGCGCCTGGCTAATCCGGCGGGCCGCGGTGGAGCAAATTTACATGCCGACCATTAACCAGTTGGTTCGCAAGGGGCGGGAGAAGGTGAAGAAACGCACCGCCTCCCCGGCCTTGCAAAGCTGCCCCCAGAAGCGGGGGGTGTGCGTCCGGGTCTACACCACCACCCCCAAGAAGCCCAATTCGGCGCTGCGTAAGGTGGCCCGGGTACGCCTCACCAACGGCATCGAGGTGACCACCTATATCCCGGGGGTAGGCCATAATCTCCAAGAACACTCGGTGGTCTTGATCCGGGGCGGCCGGGTGAAGGACCTGCCCGGGGTGCGCTATCATGTCATCCGGGGTACCCTGGACGCCTCGGGGGTTCAGGACCGCCGCCGGAGCCGGTCCAAGTACGGGGCCA
Organism: Desulfobaccales bacterium; assembly: GCA_052147455.1. GTDB lineage: Bacteria > Desulfobacterota > Desulfobaccia > Desulfobaccales > 0-14-0-80-60-11 > JAPLJC01. The sequence continues at coordinate 12,970 of JBKQKO010000101.1, forward strand.
AACGGCCGAAGTGACGCTTTGCGGTTTTCTGTTTTAGGTTTGCGCTAAAGGCCAACAAAAAGAATAGCTGCCGAGGTTTTTATGCCCAGAAAAGGTGGAGTGGCCAGGAGACAGGCCATCGCCGATTTGAAATACAACGACCTGCTGGTGAGCCGTTTCATCAATGGTTTGATGGATCGGGGCAAAAAGAGCATTGCCCAGCGCATCCTGTACAATGCCATGGAGATTCTGGGCCAGCGGGGGAATGACGAGTCCTTGAAGCTCTTTCACCAGGCGGTGGACAATGTCAAGCCCCTTGTCGAGGTGAAGTCCCGGCGGGTGGGCGGCGCAACCTACCAGGTGCCAGTGGAGGTGCGGGCCGACCGGCGGATTTCCCTGGCCATCCGCTGGATCATCAGCTATGCCAAGGCGCGCAGCGAAAAGTCCATGGAGGCCAAGCTGGCCGCGGAACTGATGGACGCCGCCAACAACCGGGGCGCGACCATAAAGAAAAGGGAAGATACCCATAAGATGGCGGAGGCCAACAAGGCCTTTGCCCATTATCGTTGGTAATTATTTTGACGAGACAGACCCAGTTATACCGGGTGCGGAATATTGGGTTCATGGCCCACATTGACGCCGGTAAAACCACCACCACGGAGCGTATACTCTTCTACACAGGGGTGACGCATCGCCTGGGAGAGGTGCACGACGGCCAGGCGGTCATGGACTGGATGGAGCAGGAACAGGAGCGGGGGATCACCATTACCTCGGCGGCCACCACCTGTTACTGGAAAGACCATCGCATCAACATCATTGACACCCCGGGCCATGTGGACTTCACCATCGAAGTGGAGCGGTCCCTGCGGGTGTTGGACGGCGTAGTGGCGGTTTTCGACGCGGTGGGTGGAGTGGAGCCTCAGAGCGAGACGGTCTGGCGCCAGGCCGACCGCTACGGCGTCCCCCGCCTGGCCTTCTTCAACAAAATGGACCGGGTGGGCGCGGATCCCGCCCGCTGCCTGAAGATGATGCGGGAGCGCCTCAAGGCCAACCCCGTGCTGGTGCAATTGCCCTTGGGAGAGGAAGACCAGTTTCAAGGGGTGATCGATCTCGTCCAGATGAAGGCGGTGGTTTACGACGAAGCCAGCAAGGGGATGAGCTTCGAGGTGGGGGAGATCCCGGCGGACTACCGGGAGTTGGCCCAGGAGCAGCAGCAATTGCTCCTGGAAGCCCTGGCGGAAGTGGACGAAGAACTCATGGAACGCTATCTGGCCGATAAACCGGTGGATGTGGCCCTGATGCAGAGGGCTATACGCCAGGGCACCATTACCTCGGCCCTGGTACCGGTGCTGTGCGGCTCCGCCTTCAAGAATAAAGGCATCCAGCAGTTGCTGGACGCGGTGGTGGATTACCTGCCGTCACCTTTGGACATTCCCCCGGTGCAAGGGTTGGATGCCAAGGGCCAGGTGGTGGAGCGCCCCCCGGCGGATGAGGCGCCCCTGGCGGCGCTGGCCTTTAAATTGGTCTCCGACCCCTATGTGGGCCATCTCACCTTTATCAGGGTCTATTCCGGGGTGCTCAATTCCGGCGGCGCGGTATTGAATTCCACCAAGGGCGTGAAAGAACGCCTCGGCCGCTTGCTGAAGATGCACGCCAACAAGCGGGAGGAGATCGCCGCGGCCTACGCCGGGGACATCGTCGCCGCGGTGGGGCTCAAGAGCACCACCACCGGAGATACCCTGGCGGACGAACGGGAGCCGGTGATCCTGGAGACCTTGCATATTCCCCAGCCGGTGGTCGACATTGCCATCGAGCCCCATACCAAGGCGGATCAGGATAAGCTGGGCCAAGCCTTGAGCCGCATCGCCGCCGAGGACCCCTCTTTCCGGGTGCACTCTGACTCGGAAACCGGGGAGACCATCATCTCCGGCATGGGGGAACTCCACCTGGAGATCATCGTCGACCGCCTGATGCGGGAATACAAGGTGGATGCCCGGGTGGGCAAACCCCAGGTGGCCTATCGGGAAACCGTCACCGAAGAGGCCCGGGCTGAAGGGAAATTCGTCCGGCAGAGCGGCGGGCGGGGCCAGTACGGGCACGTGGTCCTGGAGGTGAAACCACTGGCGGCTGGAGCCGGGGTGGTCTTCACCAACAAGATCGTCGGGGGCTCGGTTCCCAAGGAATTCATCTCCCCAGTGGAGAAGGGCGTCAGAGAGGCGGCGGCTACCGGCATCCTGGGCTATCCCATGGTGGACCTGGAGGTGGTTCTGGTGGATGGCTCCTACCATGAAGTCGACTCCTCGGAGCGCTCCTTCTTTATCGCCGGCTCCATAGGTTTCAAAGAGGCGGTCAAAAGAGCCCGGGCGGTGCTGCTGGAGCCTATCATGGACCTGGAAGTGGTGGCGCCCGAGGATTTTGTGGGCGAAGTGATGGGAGAGTTGAATGCCCGCCGGGGCCGCGTCACCGGTCTGGAATCCCGGGGCTCCACCCAGATTATTCATGGCCAGGTGCCCCTGTCCACCATGTTCGGTTACGCCACGGCCTTGCGCAGCTCCACCCAGGGCCGGGCCACCTTCAGCATGCAATTCGATCACTATGAGCCCGTTTCCGCCTCCCTGGCGGAGGAGATCTTAGGCCGGCGTCAAGCCCGGGCATGATGACCCCTGATATTAGGAGGAAGTCCTAATGGCCAAGAAGAAGTTTGAGCGGAAGAAGCCGCACGTGAACGTAGGGACGATAGGTCACATCGACCATGGGAAGACGACCTTGACCGCGGCCATTACCAAGCATTTGGCCAAGAGGGGCTTGGCCCAGTACGTGCCCTTCGACCAGATCGACAAGGCGCCGGAGGAGAAGGAGCGAGGCATCACCATCGCCCTGGCGCACGTGGAATACGAGACGGACAAGCGCCATTATGCGCACGTGGACTGTCCGGGGCATGCGGACTATATCAAGAATATGATCACCGGGGCGGCACAGATGGACGGGGCCATCCTGGTGGTGGGTGCGGACGACGGCCCCATGCCGCAGACCCGGGAGC
>JBKQKO010000102.1:0-18635 GCA_052147455.1 Desulfobaccales bacterium
AAGGGCCGAGGAAGGCGAGGCCTTTGGCCTCGCCTTCCTCGGCTAAAATATAAGGGATCGGGGCTGGGGGGTTGGGTGAGCGGCCAAGGACTTCTGCCCTCAGCTCCCCTCCCCCAAATCCTTATCCCCGCTCCAACTCCAGCCCCAAATCAGCCAGCACCTGCCGGTCCTCCTCCGGCAGGCGGCCCCGGGTGGTGAGGTAGTCTCCGGTCATCAGGCTGTCGGCTCCGGCCGCGAAAACCAGGGGGCTCAAGGAACCCAGGGTTACCTGACGGCCGCCACAGATGATGAGGGAGCGCTCCGGAAATGCCAGGCGAAAGGCGGCCACCGCCTGCAGGGCGGTGAGCGGCGACAGTCTCGGCCGATACGCCAGGGGCGTGCCCGGCAGGGGGTGCAAGAAGTTCAGGGGAATGGCGTCCACTGCCAGAGCCTCAAGGGCCTGGGCCAGTTCCCAGCGCTGGGCCACGCTTTCGCCCAGCCCCAGGATGCCCCCGGCGCAAACGCTCAGGCCCGCGGCCTTGGCGGCCTCAATGGTGGCTACTCGCTCCCCGTAGGTGTGGGTGCTGCAGATTCGGGGAAAATGGGAAGCCGCGCTCTCCAGGTTATGGTGGTAGCGGTAAAGCCCGGCGGCCTTCAGGTCCCGGAGAAACTCTCGATCCACAATGCCCAGGGAGGCGCACACTTGGATGGGCGCCGCCTGGCGGATGGCGGCCACCGCCTCCACGATGGCCCCCTGCTCCCGGGGAGTGCTGACCCCCCGCCCGGAAGTGACGATGGAAAAGCGCGAGGCCCCTGCGGCCGCGGCAGCTTTAGCCGCGGCCACCAGCTTTTCCCTGGCCAGCAGGGGATAACAGGGCGCGTCGCCCTTAACTCGGCCCGACTGGGAACAGAAGGCGCAGTCTTCGGAACAGCCCCCGCTTTTGGCGTTGAGGATGACGCAGAAACTGACCCGCCGGCCGAAACGGCGCTCCCTGGTCTGCGTCGCCTCCCCCAGCCGGGCCCACAACCCCGGCCACTCTAAACTAAAAATCTCTTGCCAATCGGAATAATTCATGACGGCTCATCCCGTCTTAAAATCACCCAGACGATATTAATTGTCAACCTTTGATATGAATATGGTTGACATAGAAAATCTGAAAATCCTGTCAAAAATATTGTGAAAATAACGAAGGCGGGCCCGCAGGCCCGCCCTATTAATCTTAAACATCCTGATTAACTGGCTCTATTCAGGCGACCCGATCACCGGCTGGAAGCCTGCGCCACTGTCGCCCCTGCGTCGGGCCACTGGCTCTCCGACCCAGCTCATATCTCACCGCCTGGGAATATAAACCTCCCTGGCCTTGATGCCGTCGGAGGGGCCGATGAGCCCCTCTTTTTCCATGGTTTCGATGATGCGGGCCGCCCGGTTGTAGCCCACCCGCAGGCGGCGCTGCAGCATGGAGATGGAGGCGTTGCGGGTCTCGGCCACCAGTTCCACGGCGTCGGTGTATTTTTCATCTCTGTCGCCGTTTTCCGCCACTTCCTCTGCCAACTCCCTGAGTTCGGTGATGCCCGCCTCGTAGTGCGGCGCGGCCTGGACCTTCAGGAAGTCCACCACCCGGATGACCTCCTCCTCGGTAACGAAGGGCCCGTGGATGCGCTTCAGGCGGGAGGTCCCCGGCGGCATGAACAGCAGGTCCCCCAGGCCCAGCAGGCGCTCGGCCCCCATGACATCCAGGATGACCCGGGAGTCGGGCCGGGCCGAGACCTGATAGGAAACCCGGGCGGGAAAGTTGGCCTTGATGAGGCCGGTGATCACGTCCACCGAGGGCCGCTGGGTGGCCACCATGAGGTGGATGCCCGCGGCCCGGGCCTTTTGTGCCAGGCGGATCAGATACTCCTCCGTGTCCCGGGAGGAGACCAACATCAGATCGGCCAATTCGTCGATGACGATCACCAGGTAGGGCAGCGACCGGGGCAGAATCCCTTCCTCCACCCGGGGATCGGATTTTTTGACCCCGGCCTTCTGGTTATAGCCTTCGATATTGCGGGCGCTCAGGTCGGAGAGCAGAGCGTAACGCCGTTCCATCTCTCCCACCGCCCAGTGGAGGGCGATGGTGGCCTCTTTGGGATTGAAGACCACCGGGTGCAGGAGATGGGGGATGCCTTCGTAGAGGGACAGTTCAATGCGCTTGGGGTCGATGAGCAGGAACCGCACCTCCTCGGGTTTGGCCTTGAAGAGGATGCTGAGGATCATGGCGTTGAGGCCGACGCTCTTACCCGAACCCGTGGCCCCGGCGATGAGAAGGTGGGGCATCCTGGCGAGGTCGGTGACCACCGGGGTCCCCATGATGTCTTTGCCCAGGGCCAGGGTGAGCCGGGAGGCCGACTTCTTGTAGGCGGCGTCGGAAAGGATCTCCCGCAGGGCCACCACCTGGCGTTTGGGGTTGGGGATCTCGATGCCCAAAACCCCCTTGCCCGGCACCGGGGCCACGATGCGGATGGACAGGGCCTTCAGGGCCAGGGCCAGGTCGTCGGCCAGACCGGTGATCTTGCTGATCTTGACCCCCAGGGCCGGCTCGTATTCGAAGCGGCTCACCACCGGACCGGTCGTGATGTTGACGACCCGGCCCTCCACCCCGAAATGGCGCAGGGTTACTTCCAGTTTCCGGGCCTGGTCCTCCATGGCCTCTTCCTGCACCTGATTATTCCAGGGTTGCGGGGGGTCCAGGAGATCCAGGGGCGGCAGGGTAAATTTGCCCGGCACGGGCACTGGCACCGGCTTGGGCCTGGCTGTGGCGGCGGGGGCCACCGAAGTCAGCGGTGGCGGCGACGCTAACGTCTCCTCGGTCTCGCCGCCGTGGTGGCTGATGGCCGGGGGCTGGGGTTTGGCGCGGGCCCGGCCGGATCGGGGCTCCGCCTCCTCCAGCCACTGCCGCCGGCGCCCACCTCGATGCCAGAGGCCATCAATGATCCCACCCAAATAAGAAATCAACCCCACATAAGAGAGCCTGGTCAGCGCCATGAAGCTGAGCAGGAGAGTTAAGGCCAGGGCCAGGGCCGCGCCCGGGCGGTTCAAGACCGCCAACAACCCCTTGCCCAGCAACTCACCAAGGGTGCCGCCGGGCATCAGTCCCTCATTCCCGGAAAAATAGGGGCGGACCAGATAAAGAAGCCCCGCCGTAGACAGGATCATCCCGAGACAGGCGGCCGCCTGGCGCCAGCCCAGGTCTTCCAGTCCCCGGCGGTGTGACTGCCAGGCCAGGCCCAACAGCGCCAGGGTAATCCAGAAGGCCGCCAGGCCCAGACTCCACCAGGCGTAGGCCGCGGCCACGGCCCCGGCCTTGCCCCCGGCGTTTTGCACCCCGCCGCGGTTCCAGGCCGCCAGCAATCCTTGGGGGTCTTGTAGAGAGTGGCTCACCAAGGCCAGCAAGAAGAAGCCCGCCAATCCCAGCAGCAGCAGGGCGGTCATCTCCTGGCCCAGGACCCGCGGCCAGCCTTTGGTCCGCGATGGCGGCGCCGCGGCCATCCTGGATTTCCGGGGGCCGCGCTCCTTAGGAGCGCTTCTTTTTGCCATCGCTGCTCTCCTCGGTGGTCTCTTGTCCTCCAAGATCAAACCTTATCCTTACGAAATCAGGATACTTGAGCAGGGCGGCCAGCTTCACCAGCTGGAAGCCCGTGCCCTTGCCCCGCTAATCCTGGTCCAGGGCGCCCACGGGGCGCGGTTCCGCCGCCGGGGTGGCCGGCAACCGCCGCCGGGAGGTGCCCTCCTCCAGGCTGGGAAGGATGTAAGCCAGGGCCTCCGGCGAGACGCTGAGTTGCCGAAAGACCTGGAAGCCCGCCTCCTGGACCGCCGCCTCCCAGAAGGCGTCCCGGAGCTGGTCCTGGGACTCGTAGGCCTGCTCGTAATAGACCCGCTCTATCTGGGCCGTCGCCAGGAGCTTGACGCACACGAAACAGGGCTGCAGGGTGACGTAGAGGCTGGCTCCTTTGATGGCCACCCCGTAGCGGGCCGCCTGGGCGATGGCGTTGGCCTCGGCGTGGGAGGCCCGGCAGTAATTATATTTGTCCACGTCGGCAATCTTCAGGACCCGCCGGTGGCAGTAGGGTGAGCCGTCGGGCATGACCTGGTCGCTGCAATGAGGGGCGCCGGGCATGGAGCCGTTGTAGCCGCTGGCCAGGAGCTGTTTGTCCTTGACCAGTACTGCCCCGGTGGGCCGGCTGTTGCAGGTGCTGCGGGTGCTCACCAACTTGGCGATGAGCATGAAGTATTCATCCCATGAGGGTCGCATATGGTTTTGCTCACTTAGTTATTTATTCGTAAAGTTTTGGTGGCACAGGCGTCCCGCCTGTGCATCTTTTTAATTATTTTTTATATAAAGCCAAGGGTAATCTTCCCATCCATTGACCAATTCCTGCTTTAAGGGATTGTTCATAATATACTGCCATTTTTCCAAAAACTCCTTATCATCCCGGACAATGCGATCAAAGCGCTCATCCTGCCAAATTGAGCCCCGGCTGCCTCTTTGCCAGTTGATTTGGTGGACGCTAAAGCTCTTCACACTATGAATAATCTCAGCCAGATCATATACCCCGCCGCCTTCAGCCTTAGACAGTGGTTGCACCAGGCAATGCACATGGTCAGGCATAATTACCGCGGTATATAAGGTCCATTTGCGGTCATCCCAGTATTGCAGCGCCTTCAATGTAATGGTGCGTTCTCCCGGGGTAAGGACTTCCCCTTTTTTACAGCCCCAGGTAAGGAAATAAACACTTCCAGGTTGCTGCCAGTGAGGCAAAGTTCTTCTAGTGATCTTGAAAGAATGCACAGGCGAGACGCCTGTGCCACTTTTCTTTTCCTTTCTATCACTATGCACTTTCCTAAAACACCAACCCTAAATTTATTACTATTTATTTTTTAAAAAATCCATAATCGCCTGCCGGGTGGCCTCCGGTTCCCCCTCCGGGGGGATGTGGCCGCACCCGGACAAAGGGACCAGTTCGGCGTCGGGGAGATCCCGCATAAAATTAAGGGCGACCCTCAGGGGCACCACCTCGTCTTCCACCCCCCAGATAAGCAGGACCGGCACCCGGATTTTCTTGTACTGTTCGGTGATGCTATCGATATTCGCCGGAATGATCTGTTTCGCCGTCTCGCTAATGGCCTCCGCGGCCCCCGGCAGGCTGCCGTAATAGGCATAGGTGTCGATTTGTTCCTCGGTGATCTTGTCTTTATCATAATAACATTTTTTCAGGACCAGGGCCGCGGCAAACCGGGGGGGCAGCAGCCAGGTAGCCAGGTTATGCGCCCCAGGAATCTTGGCCAGGCGGATGAACCAGGGCAGCTTTTGCCGGTAGCCGGCGCTGTCGATGAGCACCAGCTTTTTAATCAGTCCGGAGTTGTCCTGCTGCAACTTGAGATAGGTCATCAGGGCCACCGCGCCGCCCATGGAATGGCCCATGATCACCAGGTCATGCAGGTCTTGCCGGCGAATGAATTCGGCCACCATATCGGCCTGGTCTGCCACCGCGTAATGGCCGTCCCGGGGTTTATCGGAGAGGCCGTGGCCTTTGAGCTCCAGGGTCAAGACCCGATGCGCCCCGGCCAGCGGCGGAATCAGATACCGCCAGGTGTAGGCGCAGGCCCCGAAGCCGTGCAGCAGGAGGATGGGCGGCCCCTGCCCTGCCTTATCATAATAGTTGATCTTGATCCCCTGATAATCGAAGGTCCGCGGGGCTCCCCAATCCCGGCTCAGGCTGGCCGGCGGCGCCGCTACCGGGCGGCAGCCCGCGGCCAGACCCGGTATTAAGCAAGCAAGTAAGAGAGCCTTAATTTGTTCCATGGTTTATCAGACCTTTTATCGGCCCGGGCCTCCGGCCTTTTTCCATCACCTGCCAACCGCTCATTTTCTCAAATCAATCACCAGGGGCGAGGTCTCCGGCTCCCGGGCCAGGGATTCCGGCTCCACCAGTTTGACCCGGGGCTGGACCCCGATGGCCTGGGCCAGCTTGTGGGTGAGCTGCTGCAAGAATTCCCGTTGCACCGTCATCTTGTCGAAGAACAGGCCTTCCCGCACCTCGATTCTGACCTCCAGGTAATCCAGATGGCCCTCCCGGCCCACCACCAGTTGATAGCAGGGCTCTTCCTCTTGCAGGCCGCGCAGGATTTGACCCACCCGGGCCGGGAAGATATTGATGCCCTGGACGATCACCACTTCGTCGCAGCGCCCGGCAATGCGGCTCATGCGGGCCAAAGTGCGGCCGCAGGGACAGGGATCGTTCCAAAGGCGCACTAAATCCCCGGTGCGGAAGCGGATCAAGGGAGTGGCCTCCCGGGTGATGGTGGTGAGCACCAGTTCCCCCAACTCCCCGGCCGGCAGGATGGCGCCGCTCTTGGGGTCAACGATCTCCGGGAGGAAATGGTCTTCGTTGAGGTGCATGCCCGGCAGCGGGTGGGCGGCGCACTCCCCGGCCACCCCTGGCCCCATGGCCTCGGAGAGGGCGTAGTGGTCTAAGGCGGTGAGATAGAGGCGGTTTTCGATCTCGGAGCGCTCCACTTCGGTCCAGGGCTCCCCGCCCAGCAGGGCCAACTTCAGGTGCAGGTCTTTGGGGTCCACCCCCTGAGCCTCCATCTGGTCAGCCAGCACCAGGGCATAGGAAGGGATAGAAGCCAGCACCGTGGTGCGGTAGTCCCGCATCACCTGGATCTGGCGGGCGCGGCTGCCGGGGCCGGCGGGGATCACCGAGGCCCCCAAAAGCTCCACCCCATAGTGAAGCCCGAAGGCGCTGGTAAGGAGGCCGTAACTCAGGGTCACCTGGACCACATCGTCGCGGTCCACCCCGGCGGCAGTGAGGACCCGGGCCGCCAGCCTGGCCCAGTGGCGCAGGTCCCAAGCGGTATAGCCCATGACGATGGGATTACCGGGGCTGCCGGTGGAAGAGTGGATACGCACCACCTCCCGCAAGGGCACCGCGAACATCTCGTAGGGGTAGGCCCGGGCCAAATCGTGCCGCGTGGTGAAGGGAAGCCGGGCCAGGTCTTCCAGAGACTGGCAATCCTCCGGGAGAAAACCCATCTCATCGAACTTCTTCTTGTAGAACTTGACGTTCTTATAGACCCGGGTGAGGGTGGCCTGTAAACGCTCCAGTTGCAATTGCGCCAGTTCCCCGCGGTCCATCTGTTCCGCATCTGGTTCGAAGATTGCCATCATAAAACCCCGTTTTCGGTTTGGTGGTTTGGCGCCGCAGGTTGGCAACCTGCGGCTCTTGCGGGTGTGCCCGGCCTGATTGAATGCGCAGTGCGCACCCTGGGCGGGCGACCCGATCACCGGCCGGAAGCCGGTGCCCTTGCCGCCCCTACTGCGGCCTGTTTACCGCTCATTCTCCTTCCTTACCCAAATAGGCCTCGATGACCCTGGGGTCCAGGCGGATTTCCCGCGGCAGGCCGCTGGCGATGACCTCGCCGTGGTCCAGAACTACGATGCGATCACAGAGGCCCATCACCAGGCTCATGTCGTGCTCGATGAGCAGCAGGGTAGTCCCCTGGCGCCGCAGCTCCCCCAGCAGGGGAATAAGATCTTCGGTCTCCCGGGGGTTGAGGCCGGCGGCGGGTTCGTCCAGGAGCAGCAATCGCGGCTCCAAGGCCATGGCCCGGGCGATCTCCAGGCGTCGCTGTTCGCCATAGGCCAGAGACTCCGCCGGCCAGTCCCCCTTGAGCTCCAGCCCCACCAGGCAGAGCAGCTCCCGACCACGCGCCCGGGCCTGGGCCCTGGCCCGCCGCACCCTGGGCAGGGGCAGGAGGGCCTCCAGGATGCCCACCTTCTGCGCCAAGTGGTAGCCGGCGAGGATATTTTCCAGCACCGTCATGCCCCCGAAAAGCTGGATATTCTGAAAGGTGCGGGCCAGACCCCGGGCCGCCCGGCGATAGGGCGGCAGGCCCACCAGTTCCCGGCCGGCCAGCATCAGACTGCCGGTGGTGGGGGGGATGAGGCCGTTGATGAGATTGAAGCAGGTGGTCTTGCCGGCGCCGTTGGGCCCAATGAGACCCAGGATCTCGCCGGCGGCCACCGCGAAGGAGACCCGATTCAGGGCCTGGACTCCACCGAAGTTTTTGGTCAAGCTATTGATTACTAATAAACTCATCAAGTTACCCGTTCAAACCCGAGCACCGGAGAAGGCTGCCAGCTTCCAGCCAAGACTTCGAATCTCTCAGGCTGACCACAGGCCCGCGGTTAGCTGAGAGCTTCGGCTCACTCCCAAACCTCGCGATAACCTTTGCCCAGGTAGGCCCGCTGCACCTCCGGGTCTTCCCGCAGTTCGGCGGCGGCCCCGTCCAGGATGATGCGGCCGGTCTCCAGGACATATCCCCGGTCGGCCACCTTCAGGGCGGCCCGGGCATTCTGCTCCACCAACAGAATGGTAGTCCCGGTTTTCTTCAATTCCGCCAGAATTTCGTAAATCTGGGTCACCATGCGGGGGGCCAGGCCCATGGACGGCTCATCCAGCATCAGGAGACGGGGCCGGGCCATGAGGGCCCGGCCCATAGCCAGGATCTGCTGCTCGCCGCCGCTCAAGGTGCCGGCTGCCTGCTGGGCCCGCTCCTTCAGCATCGGGAAGCGCCGCCGCAGCTCCTCCAGGTCCCGGCGCACCTGGATTTTATCCGGCCGCGTATAGGCCCCCAACTCCAGGTTGACAGTGACGCTCAGGGTCCGGAAGACCCTGCGCCCCTCGGGCACCAAGACCAGACCCAGGGCCACAATGCGCTCGGGAGTCAGCAGGGTCAGGTCCTGGCCGGCAAATTCCAGGACCCCTTTGCGGGCCCGCAGCAAACCGCAGATGGTGCGCAGGATGGTGCTCTTGCCGGCGCCGTTGCCGCCGATCAGGGTCACCACTTCGCCTGGCCGCACGTGCAGAGAGACGCCCTTGAGCACCGGCAGGCGGCCATATCCGGCCTGGACACTTTTTAAGGTCAGCATGGTAGAAAACCGTTTTCTGTTTTCTATGGAAAAAAACAGGGTTGAGAACTTAAATTGCGCACTGAAAGCTGATCACGGAGCGCTCCTTTCAACTTTCCCTTTGCAGAAATTTCAGGCTCAGCTTCCCCCTCCCCAGGAGGCCTTCGGGCCTCAAAATCAGCAGACCCACCAGCAGCGCCCCGTAGATCAGGTCCTGGTAAGACTGGAACTGGCGAAGCATCTCCGGCAGGGCCGTCAGGATCACCGCGCCCAGCACCGCGCCCGTCATGGAGCCCATGCCCCCCAGCACCACCATGGTCAGGATCAGGATGGAGGTGTGCAGACCGAAGGATTCCGGGTTGATGAAGGTGATGTAATAGGCGTACAGGGAACCGGCCAGGCCGGCCAGGGCCGCGGCCAGCGTGAAGACGGCCACCTTGTAGGCCGAGGTGTTGATTCCCATGACCTGGGCGGTGGTCTCATCATCCCGGATGGCCCGCAAGGCCCGGCCGTGATAGGACTCCACCAGGCGCCAGGTCAGGATCAGGACCAGGGCCACCGCCACTGCCACCAGCAATAGATAGCGGCCCGCAGGCCGGAAGCTCAGGCCGAAAAGACTGGGAGAAGGGATGCCCGCCAGACCCTCCGGCCCCCCGGTGATTCCCAGATTGAGGAACACCAGGTCCAGAATCACCCCGAATCCCAGGGTGACGATGGCCAGGTAATCCTCCTTCAATCTCAAGGTGGGCAGGCCCAGGGCCAGGCCGCTCCCTGCCGCCGCCAGCATGGCGCCCAGGGCCGGCAAGGGAAAGGGAAAGTGCCCCTGCAGGGCCATGAGGGCGGAGACGTAAGCGCCGACGCCGAAGAAGGCGGCGTGCCCCAGGGAAATCTGCCCGGCATAGCCGATAATCAGGTTGAGGCTCACCGTGAGGATGATGTAAATCCCGGCCAGGATGGCCAGATGCAAGAGATAGGCGGTCATCTCAGTCTCCCCGCCCCTTCAGGATCCCCTGGGGCCGGAGAAGCAGCACCAGGATCATGATGGCGAAGGCGATGGCGTCCTTGTAACCCGAGGAGATATAGGCGGCCCCCAGGCTCTCCGCCACCCCCAGGAGCAGCCCCCCCAGGATGGCCCCGGGAATATTGCCTACCCCTCCCAGGATGGCGGCGCTGAAGGCCTTAAGGCCGGGCAGCAGACCCATGCGCGGGTAGGTGGCGTTGTAATAGACGGCCATCATAATGCCGGCGGCGCCGCTCAGGGCCGAGCCGATCAGAAAGGTCAGGGACACCATGCGGTCGACGTTGATGCCCATGAGGCGGGCAGTGTCCCGATCCAGGGCGCAGGCGACAATGGCCTTGCCATACCTGGTATAACGCACGAAGACCAGCAACAGCCCCATAAAGCCCAGGGCCGCGGCCAGGATGGCCGCCTGCAGGGTGGATATCGTCGCCCCGCCGATCTTCAGGCTGCTGAAGGCGAAGTGCACCGGAAAGGGCCGGTCGCTGGGGCCGAATAACAGCAGCGCCAGGCTCTGCAGAAAGATGGAGGCGCCTATGGCGCTGATCAGGGGCACCACGGGATGGGAGCCCCGCAAGGGCCGAAAGGCCAGGCGCTCCAGGGCCACTCCCAGCAGCGCGGCGGCCGCCATCCCGGCGCCGCAGGCCAGGAAAAATGGGACCCGCCCGCCGGCCAGCAGCAACACCGTCACAAAGGCCCCGAACATGTAAATCTCTCCCTGGGCAAAATTGATCAGGCCCAAAATGCCATAGATCATGGTGTAGCCCAGGGCGATGAGGGCGTAAACGCTGCCGCTGGTGAGGCCGTTGAGTAATTGCTGGAGAAACATCGACGTTAAACAGGTCTCCGGATTTGCATTATAAAGTATTCGCCCCTCTCGGGCAAAGCCCGCCTCACCATATCATCCCGGGCCTACGGATGACAACCAGGGTTTGCCTGGCGCCCCGGGGTCGCAGCTGCCCTTCTCCAGGGGGGACTCCCCCACAAACAAAAAGCGGCCCCCAAAGGGGCCGCAGTGAAATCGGCAGTGCTGCCGTTTAAAAATGGTAAGCCACCCCCAGCTCGCCGCTGAACAACTGATAGACCGGGTTAAGCTTCAAGGTGGCCGGGAAGCCAAAGTCAATCCCGTTAAAGTTATAACTGGGCTGAGCATACCGGTACTTGAAGGAGATGTCAAAGGAGACATTCTTCAGGACCATGTACCGAATGCCCGCATCCACCGCCAGGGCGATTTCGGTAGACGTCTGACTTCCACCGTTTGTTTGCAAATCTGTACCAATTAGAAGACCACCCGGGGTGAATATAGAGGTGACCTTCGGGCTCATGGAGGAGAACATGACGGCCGGACCCACGGCCAAATAAGGCTGCAGGCGGCCGAAGGGCACTTCCGAATCCGGAAAGAAGCCGTAGCGGGCGGCGAACATGAAGGCCCAGGTGGCTATTGAGCCTTCGCTAGTAAATACCCCGACATTGGGAAAAGCAAAAGAGGTACCGGAGGTGGTAAAGCTTATGCCGTGGGCTTGGCCGCTCATCGCCAACCTTTGGAAGCTGAAATCGGTATAGAACCCGAAATACTTCATCCAATCGGGATAGCCGCTATACCCGGCGAAGCCCTCTTTGACGAACCAGGTGCCGAGCTTTAGGCCGCCCAGCACGGTCGGATTGGGTGACCCAGAAAATTGCATGTGGCTGACTTCGGAGCCTGTCGTTATCGGAATGTCATGGATGGTAAAAGCTTGACCCATATTGGCTGCCGCCGTTCCACCCAGGTATCCTTCCACGTACATCTCGGCGCTGGCCGCTCCCGCGAGCAGGAAGGCCGTCGCCAGCGCTGCTGCGAAAACTCCAATCTTTTTCATTAGGTATCCCCCCCTAAATCCTGGTTGAAACGTTTTGGGCCTAGCCCCCAGGCCCCCATTCTCCCCTTGCGCACCGGGACGAATAGTCGCCCGGTTAAAAAAGTCAAGCAATATTAATTACACCCGCGAAATTTTGTCAAGATAAATATTTAATAATTTTTTCCCAAGGCCCCCTGTAAAATTATCTGTTCATTCTCAAACGGCCAGCGACAGCCAGGTGGCCAGGGCCAGTCCCAGACCCACCAGACCGTTGAGGGTGAAGAAGGCCGGGGGCAGGCGCAAAGGATTCCGGCTGGAGAGCAGGACATGCTGCAAGAGCAGTATCAGGGAGGTGAGCAGCACCGCCCCGGCATAGACCGCGCCCAGACCGGCCAGCAGGCCGGTGAGACCGAAGCAGGCGGCCGCGGCCAGGTGAAACAGGGCTGACAGACGCCTGGCGCCGGTGGCCCCCAACCTGACCGGCAGGGAGGAGATTCCCAGGCGGCGGTCGAAGTCCTCGTCCTGGAGGGAGTAGAGGATATCGAAGCCCGCCACCCAAAAGATTACTGCCGCGGATAGAGTCAGCACCGAAGGGCTCAGGTCGCCCCGCACCGCCAGCCAGCCGCCCAGCGGGGCGAGGCCCAGGCTCAGACCCAGCACCAGGTGGGAGAGGGAGGTAAAACGCTTGGTGAAGGAGTATCCCAGGATCAGCAACAAGGCCAGGGGCGAGAGCAGCAGACAGAGCCGGTTGAGCTGGGCCGCGGCCCCCATGAAAACCAGGGCGCTGCTGATCGTCAGTATCCAGGCGGCCCGGCGGCTCACCCGGGCTGCGGGCAAGGCCCGATCCCGGGTGCGGGGATTGAGGGCGTCCAAGGGGGCGTCCGCCAGGCGGTTGAAGGCCATGGCGGCGGCTCGCGCCCCTACCATGGCCACCAGGATATAGAAGTTGGTCCGACCGTCGGGCAGGCCCCGAGCCGCCAGCATGGCCCCCATGAAGGCAAAGGGCAGGGCCAAAACGCTGTGGCCGATCTTGATCATCTCCAACAATTCGCAAAGGTTTTGCAGGAATTGGCGCATGGCGAGCCGGGATGGTTAAACTGTTTTCTGTTTTCGGTTTCCGGTTTTTCTCTAACCACTAACCACTGGCCACTGCTTTTTTATTAGCCTGGGTGACCCAGGCTTTCCAGCCGGCGCTGGCCTTAGTGCTCCCCCCAGCGCGGCCCCAACTGGTGCGCCAATCCCAGGAGGTCCAGAACGCGGCCGGCGAACTGCCGGGCCAGATCCTCCAGGGTGGCGGGCCGGTGATAAAAGCCGGGGCAGGCCGGCATGACGGTGGCCCCGGCCGCGGCCACCCGGGTCAGGTTCTTCAGGTGAATAAGGCTCAACGGCGTTTCCCGCACCACCAGGATCAGGGACCGCCGCTCCTTCAGGAAGACCTCGCCGGCCCGGTGGATCAGGTTGCGGCCCGCTCCCTGGGCGATGGCCCCCAGGGTCCCCATGGAGCAGGGGACCACCACCATGGCCCGGGCCCTGAAGGAACCGCTGGCCAGTGGGGCGGTGAAGTCGTCCACCTGGTGCCAAACCGCTCCGGGGGCCAGCTCCCCGGGGGTCAGCCCCAACTCCAGGGCCAGCACCTGCTCTCCGGCAGCGGAGATCACCGCGTGCAGCTCCAGGTCCGGCCGCCCGCCGAAATAGGCCAGGAGTTCCCTGGCGTAAAGCATCCCAGAGGCCCCGGTGAGGGCCAGCACATAGCGGTTTATTTCAGTCCCAGTCTGGGCCACAGCTCGTCCACCTTTCGTTGGATTTCCGGGTCCATCTCGATCACCTCCGGCCAGGGGCGGGTAAAACCCTCCTCGGGCCACTTGCGGGTAGCGTCGATGCCCATTTTGGAGCCGTATTGGAGCAGGGGGGCGGCATGGTCCAGGGCGTCCACCGGGCCTTCGGAGAAGACCACGTCCCGTTTGGGATCGACGTTGTTGCCCAGGCGCCATAGTACCTGGCCCAGGTCCTGGACGTCCACTTCCCGGTCGAAGACCACGACGATCTTGGTGAACATCATCTGGCCCATGCCCCAGATGGCATACATCACCTTGCGGGCGTGGCCCGGGTAGCGTTTGTCGATGGAGACGAAGGCCAGGTTGTGGAACACCCCCTCCATCGGCAGGTTCAGGTCCACCAGCTCCGGCAGGGTCTTTTGGATCAGGGGGAAGAAGATGCGTTCGGTCGCCTTGGCCATGAAGCAGTCTTCCATGGGGGGCCGGCCCACGATGGTGGCGGGATAGATGGCCCGGCGCCGCCGGGTGAGGGCGGTGAGGTGGAACACCGGGTAGTCGTCCGCCAGGGAATAGTAGCCGGTGTGGTCGCCGAAAGGCCCTTCCCGGCGGCGCTCCCCCGGGGCCACGTAGCCTTCCAGGACGATCTGCGACTCCGCCGGCACTTGCAAGGGCTGGGTGAGGCAGTTCACCAGCTCCACCGGTTCGCCCCGCAGGAAGCCGGCAAAGACGATTTCATCGATGTCCTCGGGCAGCGGGGCGGTGGCCGCATAGGTGACCGCGGGGTCGGCGCCGATGGCCACCGCCACGGGCAGCGCCTCTCCCCGGGCCTCCGCCACCCGGTAGTGCTGGGCCCCTCCTTTATGGGCGTGCCAGTGCATGCCGGTGGTCCGGGCGTCATAGACCTGGAGGCGGTACATGCCCACGTTGCGCCGCCCGGTCTCGGGATGCCGGGTGAAGACCGCGGGCAGGGTGATGAAAGGACCGCCGTCCCCGGGCCAGCAGGTGAGGACCGGGAGCTGCCCCAGGTCGATGTCGTCGCCGGTGAGCACCACTTCCTGGCAAGGGCCCCGGGAGACCTCTTTGGGGAACATCCTCCCCAGGCGGGCCAGCTTGGGGAGGAGCTTCAGCTTTTTCATCAGGGTGTTGGCCTCCACCTCCATGAAGTCCAGCAACTCCCCGGCGATGCCGTCCAGGGAGTCCACCTTAAGTGCCAGACACATGCGCTTCATGGAGCCGAAGGCGTTCATCAGCACCGGCATCGTATAGCCCGGCACCTCCTCAAAGAGCAGGGCCGGCCCGGCCCGCTTGCTGATCCGGTCGGTGATCTCGGTGATTTCCAACCTGGGGCTCACCGGCTCCCGGAGGCGCACTAATTCCCCGGCCTGCTCCAGGCGTTCGATAAACTCCTGCAAATCGCGATAGCCCATGTTTTTATCCCTTCGGGATAGCTGTCAGCTTTCAGCAGTCGGCTAAAACCAGTCAGCAGATAGCCGTGTAGGGTGCGCACTGCGCACCATCTCCACTGCCTTTAATTCGAAACAGCATTAGGTGCGCAGTGCGCACCCTACAATAGTTTTGTTAATAAATATAAGATAAGACCACCTAATCCGGGGGTATCGGTCAACTTCCAGATAGCAGTCAGTTTTTGGTCTTTAGCTGAAAGCTGACCGCTGAAAGCTGAAAGCTGATAGCTACCCCTGAAAATATTCCAACCGCGGCTCTTCCGGCAGCTCCCCCTGTTCATATAAGTAATGAAAAAATGTACGCAAACCCCGTTGGTGGTCCGGTCCCAAAGCATAATCCAATTGCTGGAAATAAGCCAGCACCGCCTCCGGCGTCATGCCGAAGGAAGGCGCGGCCAGGCGGCTCAACGCCGGCAGCGACCCGAGCCCCCAGGATTTGGAGTCCAGCAACAGCCGATACAGGGCCAAGGTTTCCTGGTGCCGGGCCTGCGCAAAGTCACGGCGCACCGCCCAAACCCCAAAGACAAAGGGGAGGCCGGTGAGTTCCTGCCAGGCGGCGCCCAGGTCCAGCTCAAAGGGCCCGGCCCCCTCACGTTTGAGGCGCAGGGCTTCATCGCCGATGGCCAGGTCTGCGGCAGCCGCGTCCAGGGAGCGGCCGGCCAGGGGACCGCGGTGAAAATGGGCGGTCACCCGGAAAAGCTCGGCCAGCAGCACCTTAAGGAGGGCGGCGCCGCTGGCGGAGGCGGCGCTCACCCGGATGCTCCTGCCCTGCAGCTCCCCAAAGGGCACCCGGCTGAAGAGCAGGACGCTGCCCACCGGCCCCCGGGAGCTGATGGAGAGGTCCGGAAGCAGCAGATAAGACCCGGGATGGCGGCCGTATTCCAGGGCGGAAATGGAGCCCAGGTCCACCTCCCCGCGGCGCATGGCGGCGTTGAGTTCCGCCGGGGTGCCCCGCACCAGCTGAAAACCGTTCTCCCCAAACAGGTTCTCCAGGGCAAAATAGATGGGCAGGACGTTGAGGTACTCAATCCGACCGAGACGGACCTGGGAAAGCATGTCGGCCTCCGCAAGAAAGCGATGAGCTTGTCGCAAAGCCAACCGGCAAAGCTTTAAACCTGACCTTAAAAAAAATTTCAGAGAAAACAGAAATCCAAAAACTGCATTTATCGGTGGTCAGTAGCCGGTTGTAAGTTTCCATTCTCGTTCCCCCGCGGAAGCTTGGGAACCAGGTAATGGGGTTTCTCCCATTTTCTTGTCTTAGGGGCGGCCCGATCACAGGCTGGAAGCCTGTGCCACTGCCGCCCCTGAGACAAGACTATCCCAGCCAGCGAAATTTACCTGCGGCCCCGGCCGTAAAAAGTTCCCGCCAGAAATCTTCTCCAGGCTTATCCAGGGGGATAAATCCCAAAGCCGCCTTTTTCCCCGGCTCCAGACTTCCCAGGTCACGGTCCCTTCCCAGGGCCCGGGCGCCGTTGAGGGTGGCCAGGCGCAGCCACAAATCTCCGGGGCAGGCGGGAAAAGTCCGCTGGAGCCAGTCAATCTCCCCGAAGAGATTCAGGTCCCAGTTGCCCGCCAGAGAGTCGGTGCCCAGGGCCAGGTTGACCCGGGCCTGAAGCAGCCGGTCCACCGGCGGCAGCCCCGCCCCGGTATAGCGGTTGGCCCGGGGGCACAGGACCAGCCAGGTGCGGCTTTGCACCAGCAGGCGCCAGTCCGCCTCCTCTAGCCAGACGCCGTGCACCGCCAGGGTGCGAGGCCCCAGGAAGCCCAGATGCTGCAAATAGGCGGCCGGGCTCTCCCCCGGGGGCTGAAAGGCATCAAGCCACCGTCCCCGCCGCTTGAGCAAGTCTCGCAGAAAGCCGTTGCCCTCCGCCAGCAAGGCCAGTTCCTCCCGGGATTCCCCCAGGTGCACCGTTTGCGGGCGGCAGCCGGCCTCGTTCCAGCGGCTGATGGCCCGAAACAGGTCCGCAGAAACGGAGTAGGGCGCATGGGCGGCGGCGGAGACCCGGGGGCTGGCTGCCACCCCCGCCTTGGCCAGGAAGGGAAACGATTCCTCCAGATCCACGGGCTCCAGGAGGTTGAAGCCCAAACATTCGTAAAACAGATGGTAGGCCAGATCGCTGTTCTCCAGGTGCTTCAGTGAGGCGCCGGTGTTGCTAACCTCGCCCACCAGGGCGGTGCCATTGCGGCGCAGGGCCTCCAGGCCCCGGAGAATGCCTTGGGCAACTTCCACGGGGGCCAGGGTCTCCCGGCCTGCCATGGCGGCCTCCAGCCAATCCCGCCAATGCTCCTGCGGCGGAATCCGCCCGGCCAGGGCGGAAAACTCCAGGTGGGTATGGCAATTGACCAGCCCCGGCAAGATGGCCCCTGAGCCGTGGTCGCAGATCAATCCCCGGAATCCGGACCCTGACGGAGAAGACAAAAAAGAGGAACAAACCTCCCGGGCCGGCCCCACCGCCCGGATCACCCCGCCCTGCGCCAGCACAGCCCCATCGCGGATGGGGGGGCGGTTCACCGGCAGGACCCAGGAAGCCAGGTGGGCGATCATATTTGTTCCCGGTAGCGGCAGGCCGCAGTAATCGTCATCTTTCGCCTCAAGTCCATGCCAGGCAGGCCCGAGAACCGCCCTGCCGATATTTCTCAGCGCACCCAGGTGCGCCAGTCCGGGCCGAGATCGCCCCGGAGGCGATAGCGCTCCAGCAGCCGGGGGCAGGGGCATTGCCGCGGGGTGGCCGCCAGGTCCGGCAAAAGGCCCAGGAGCAACTGCGGAAATGCCGCTTCCACCGCGGCCACTCGGGACATCTCCTCCGGAGTGGCCAGCCCCTCGAACAGCGTCCCGGGCCGGTAAGGCCGGTTAAGTAAGCCCTCGGCATAGTTCACCACGTAAGTGAGGGCGACGTAACAGAGCTCCAACTCCCGGGCCAGGAAGACCTCCGGCGCCAGGGTCTGGCCCACCAGGTCGCCCCCCAGCAGGCGGAACTTGCGGATCTCCGCGGCCGTCTCCAGGCGGGGCCCGGTGGTGGCCAGATAAACCCCGTGGTCGTGGACCGTGAAGGGCGCCCCAGCCAGCCCCCTGAGCAAGGCTTCTCTAAGTTCGGGACAAAACGGCGGATTATGGCGAATAAAACCCCAGCCCACCCCGGTAAAAAAGGTATGAGGGCCACCGCGGCCTTCATCCAGCACATCCCCGGGGACCACCAGATCCCCGGGGGCCAGTTCCTGCCGCAGGGACCCCGGGGCCACCCAGGCCAGGACCTTGGCCACTCCCAGGTCCTTCAAGGCATAAAGGTTGGCCCGGGCGTTGATAAAGGGGGCGGAGATTTCATAGCCCGCTTCGCCGTGGCGGGAGAGGACCACAAACTCCAGGCCTTCGTGCCGGAAGAAATGCACCGGGCGGCTGTCGCCGTAAGGGGTGGAGAAGACCTCGGTCTTGTGCGGCTTCAGGCCCTGGCCCGCAAAGACTTTATGCGCCCCCACCCGGGCGATGACCGCGATCTCTGGCATCATAGCTTTGGCTTTCTAGGTTTTCATTGCCGGGGAAGTCGGGGCCAGCGGCCCCGCCTTCCCCGGCTTTTATACGGGTTGGGAGGGGGGTCTGGGGGGAGGGCAGG
>JBKQKO010000103.1:0-15613 GCA_052147455.1 Desulfobaccales bacterium
AAGCAGGGCCACAAATGGCCCTGCCTGAGTAGATACGGGGTGAAGAATTTAGTTTAGATCAGGCTTTTCTCCGGAACCTCAGCAGCCCCAGCCCCATCAGCCCGGAGCCCAGGAGCAGGACGGTGGGGGGGACGGGAACCGAAGTGATGGTGGCGGCAATGCCGGTGGTGTCAAAATAATAACCGCCGTCGATACCCTCACCCACGGCAAAGTCAATGGTCTGTCCAGATAGAATGGACAACTCCAACGAGCTATAAGAAACCGAGCTGGGGGGGCCATAGCCGGTGACTTCATTGTTATACACGGCGGAACTGCCGACTAGCACATGCACGTCGGTAGTGGTTGGCCCCACATAATCATATCCAGTTAA
Source organism: Desulfobaccales bacterium (assembly GCA_052147455.1). Taxonomy (GTDB): domain Bacteria; phylum Desulfobacterota; class Desulfobaccia; order Desulfobaccales; family 0-14-0-80-60-11; genus JAPLJC01. The sequence continues at coordinate 371 of JBKQKO010000103.1, forward strand.
ATGTCGCGTTGATCACGTATTTGCCCGTGGCCGGGGCCGTCCACATTATGTTACTGTATAAACCGTATACACTGTATATACCCCCAGCGCCAGGATGAAATGCCAAGGCCCCTGCCGGTATGTTTACTGAACTAAAAGCATTAATGGTTGCTCCCGTAGAATTCTTAAATACAGCCGGGATCTCCAGGGGGCTCGCAGCAGTATCCCACCAATTTAAGCCTGTTATAGTCGTAGGGTTATTGTAAGTAGTTACTGCGCCGCCAAGAGCAGAGGAGTATCCATATGTCCATACGGAGTTTGGATTGCTTGCGGAAGAAAAGTCTGCCGCTGCATCCCAAGTGGTGGCTATGGCTGGTCCGCTGATACAGAACATGAAGGCAGCAAGCACTGTCGCCATTAAAGGCATTTTTATTCGGGACCACATGGCTTCCTCTCCTTTTTCCCCTTAGCAAACGGCGTAAATTAAAAATCCGAACCACCCGTTTCCAAGCAGCCCCGGCTGCCTCCCGCACACTCAAATGCCCGCGGCTTTCCGTCCCCACCCGGCGACGAGTTTGACTCATCTGACGTGACAAATATAAAGACAGAAAATCCGCTTGTCAAGATAATTCTTCAAAAGAGGCAATTTCCTAAAAAAAATTAGGGTTACTTTAACTATTGGTAATTTCATTATATTTCTGGTTCTCCGAACCCCGGCGACCAGTACCGGCACGAAAATTTCGGCAGGGGCGCTGGGGCCGGGAAGCCCTGGTTTATATCCTGGGGCCCACCTTCAGGGCCATGGCCGAAAAGGCCCTGGCCCTGAAGTATGCCTTGCAGGCCGGGGGAAAACTATAGATGAAGGAGTGGAGGTCCTGAGGACATTTTCCGGATTTTCTCTATTTATCCCCAAATACGCTAATCAATGCTCCGCCAGCATCACCTGGTACAGGGCCAGGCCCACCATCAGGCCGCCCACCAGGATGGCGATATCCGCAAAGGTCGTCTGCAACAGCCAGCCGAAGAAATTTACTCCCGGCATGACCTTAACCTGCCCGGCCAGGGTGGCGCTGATGGAGTAATCCGCCATCATGATGATCCCCAGATAGGCCAGGAAGCTGTTGAGAATGACTCCCAGCAGGGCGGTCCGCCGATCCAGAAAGAGCAGGCTCACCACCACCAGGTGGATCCAGGAAAAGAGGTTGGGCCAGAGATAGGTGAGCGAATGGGGGGGATGAATCCGCAGATGCAGCAGGGTGGCGCCCAATCCCAGGGCTACCAGGGCTACCCAGAGGAGATGACGTGGAGTTTTCATGGGGTGAACCTAAAATTTCATCGAATAGCCCAGGAGAAACAAGAGGACGACGGCAGTGGCGTGGAGGATGAACCACCCCAATCTGGGCCACCGGACGTAAGAGAAGCAGCGCATCATCTCGTCACCCCTTAAAATAGGCGGCCGTCAGGCGTCCGGCGGCATAGACCAGGGCAAACCCCAGAAAATGCACCCACCACCAGCGCCGGGAGAGAAATTGCCAACCCGCTCTCATGATCTAAGACCTTCCCAAGTTTGGTTCTCTTTAAGGATATTTTGCAGGTTAAGCATGGGAGAAAGGAAAATCCAGGCTCCACGGCAGAGAAAAACCTCGCGGCGCCAGACAATGGTCGGTCTTAGTGTCGTATTTCAGAATTATCTTAAAAAAATATCTGGGGTTTATGTAGCCGCAGGCTTTAGCCTGCGCTCTCGTTTTTGCTAATTATTTCGCAAGCTAAAGCTTGCGGCTACATTTTAATGCCCATGATAGACGGAATTAATTAATAAAGGCACGTCTGAAACACTATATCAGGATAGGAAAAAAAGGGTTAGAACCCGGAAAGGCGGGCGATCTGCTCCATGAGGCCGGAGGTTAAGGCCGCAGCCTGCCCCGGGGGGGCGGCCCGCAGGGGCGGGCCCAGCGAGACCTGCACCCGGCAGCCGCGAGCCAGGGGCAGGTAAGCCAGTCCCACGGGCACGAAGGGCAGCAGCCCCAGGCCATCCCGGTTTTGCAGCTTGAGGAGCATTTGGATGAGGCGGTGTTTGCCCGGCCCCATGGCGCCCCGGAAATAGGTGCCCTCGGGGAAGAGGACGACGTAAGCCCCCTCTCGCAGCAGGGGCGCCAGGCGCTTGAAGGAGGACAGGGTGGCCCGGGGCCGGTTGCGGTCCAGGGGCACCCCGCCCCAGGCCCCCAACAGTTCCCGGATTAGCGGATACTGAAAAAGCTCCGCCTTGGCGATATAGTGCAGCGGCGGCGGCAGGGCCATGCCGATGAGGGGGATGTCCTCCCAGCGCTGGTGTTTGGGGCAAATGATGACCGGCCCCTGGGCCGGCAGGTTTTCCAGGCCCCGGACCTTAAGTTCGAAATAGCGCCCCAGGGTCTGCCGGCAAAACCAGCGGCCCAGGCGGTAGAAATTGGGGGACAAGGTATGGCTCATGAGAGCTTACGGCCACCAGCGGCCCAGGATTCCAGACCGGCCAGGTCCTTTCCATGTTAAAATAGCAAATGCTGGAACGCGGTGTCAATCCAAGAGGGCCGCGAGCCAACAGGAGGATAGGCCATGATTTATCTGGACTACAACGCCACCACCCCGGTGGCCCCGGAGGTGGCCCGGGCCATGCAGCCCTTCCTGGGGCCGGAGTTCGGCAACCCGAGCAGCGATTATCCTCTGGGGCTCAGGGCCAGCGACGCCCTGCACCAGGCCCGCCAGGAAGTGGCGGCGCTCTTGAACTGCGCCCCGGAGGAGATCGTCTTTACCAGCGGGGCCACCGAAGCCAACAACACGGTCCTCAAGGGCGTGGCCCTGGGGCGGGGAGCGGGCCGCATCATCACCGCGGCCAGCGAACACCCCTCGGTGCTGGCCCCTTGCCGATTCCTGGAGTCCCGGGGTTTTCCGCTGACGGTGCTGCCGGTGGACGGGCAAGGCCGGGTGGACCCGGATGAGCTGCGCCGGGCCTTAAGCCCCGACACCATCTTGATCAGCATTATGCACGCCAACAATGAGACCGGGGCGCTCCAGCCCCTAACCGAGTTGGCCGCAGTGGCCCGGGAGGCCGGGGCGCTGCTGCATACCGACGCCGCCCAAAGCGTGGGCAAGGTTAAGGTGGACTTGAGTGAGCTGCCGGTGGATTTTCTCAGCGTGGCGGGGCATAAGTTTTATGCCCCCAAGGGGGTGGGGGCGCTGTTCGTGCGCCGGGGCCGGGAGGCCACCCTCACCCCTCTGCTCCACGGGGCCTCCCAGGAAGGCGGGCGCCGGGCCGGCACTGAAAATATTCCCTATATCGCGGCCCTGGGTGAGGCCTGCCGTCTGGTCCGGGAGGCGGAAGCGGCGGCCGACGCCGCCCGCCTTAAAGGCCTGCGGGACCTGCTCTGGGAGCGGCTGCGGGCCGGCTTCCCCGGCCTGGCCCTGAACGGCCCGGAGACCGAACGCCTGCCCAACACCCTGAACGTCTCCTTTCCCGGGATTTCCGGGGGCGAACTGCTGGCCGGGGTCCCGGAGGTGGCCGCCTCGCTGGGGTCCGCCTGCCACGCCGGCCGGGAAACCGTCTCCCCGGTCCTGGCGGCCATGGGGGTGAGTCCGGAGAGAGCCCGGGGAGCGGTGCGCTTCAGCCTGGGCCGGCCCACCACCCGGGCCGAGGTGGAGGAGGCAGCGGCCTTGCTCATTAGGGCTGGGCGAGCCCTGGCCGGCAAAAATTAGTGGAATGTTTCGAAAATGATTATCCGCTGAGCGTGACTGATTTTTAATCCCCCTTTTGAAAAAGGAGGCCAGGGGAGATTTTATGCAACTACTGGAAATCCCCGTAAATCCAATACGGTTAACTTAAGCGGCTCTTTTCTAAGGAATGGGTGGGCAGTGCCCACCCTACATTTTTTTGTCATGCTGAGCGAAGCATCTCCTATTTAGAGATTCTTCGGCGCACAGTGGCCCCCGATTGTTCGCCCGCGACTGGTAGCTCTTGCAAAACCCCGGTCTGCCCAAAAATGTCATTCTGAGCGCCGCGAAGAATCTCGTATTTTTAGTGACCTTAGATTCTGTTCAGGATGACAGTGAAACCAGGTTTTGGGGGTGATTCCTCTCGTTCCCCAGCTCCTGCCTGGCTGTGATCGCCTCGATGGTGGGCAGTTCTTTTCTAAGGAATGGGTGGGCAGTGCCCACCCTATATTTTTTGATCATGCTGAGCGAAGCATCTCCTATTTAGAGATTCTTCGGCGCACAGTCGCCCCCGATTGTTGGCCCGCGACTGGAAGCTCTTGCAAAACCCCGGTCTGCCCAAAAATGTCATTCTGAGCGCCGCGAAGAATCTCGCATTTTTAGTGACCTTAGATTCTGTTCAGGATGACAGCGAAATCAGGTTTTGGGGGTGATTCCTCTCGTTCCCCAGCTCCTTCCTGGCTGTGATCGCCTCGATGGTGGGCAGTTCTTTCCTAAGGAATTGGTGGGCAGCGCCCACCCTATATTTTTTGATCATGCTGAGCGAAGCATCTCCTATTTAGAGATTCTTCGGTCGCCCCGGCTCCCTCAGAATGACAAAAAAATCATTTTTCCTCTCGTTCCCCAGCCCCTGCTGGGGAACGCCCTTTATCTTGCCAATCTCCTGCTTGGCCTTGCAAGCATCGGTGGGGCGGGCCGCAGTAATCGCCGCCTTTAATGGTGGGCAGTGCCCACCCCGCATTTTTGCTCAGCGCTTCCGGATCAATTCGGCAATAATGATGTCGGCCAGCTTGGCGGCATCGAGCTTATAGGCGCCCTGTTCGATGGCCTCTTTCAGTCGCGCCACCTTTTCCGGGCGGACTTCCGGGGTCCGGTAGACGATTTCCCGGGCCAGACGGCGCAAGCGGGCCTGACCGTTGCGGCAATCCCCTGGATCAGCCGGGACCGGTCCATCTTGTCCGGGCCCGGGCGGGTCGTTGGCCCGGTCTTTGCGGGGCTCCCTCATAAATCGCCGATTTTCACCCTGGGCTTCCTGCCTGGCCTTTTATGTTGCCACATCCGGAAGGCGGCGTATACCTGGATAAGACTTCCTCTCTACCGTTTCTTATCGGCTTTGGCGGCCGAAGCCTGAAATTATTAAGGGGAGCGGAAAAAAGATTAAATTCCCCCTCACCCGGTATCGTCCACCATCAGGGGAGAGGGGATAGGTAAGAAATCCGATCTGGCTCGGGGGTGGTTTTCTTTACGAGATTTTCTCTAGGCGGTTCTGTGGAATCCCTTCCGCCTTCAATATCCCTGCAACTCCCTTAAGGCCGAATCCGCTAGCCGCCGGCCTTCGGCTTGCACTGTCAGGCAGTTCTAAGCGGTGGGGCTACGGGAAAAATAATTGGCGTTGAGGGGAAAAAATAATTGACGTTGATCATCATGGATATAGGCAGGAATACAGATAGGCAAATAGGCACTAATGCCTATGGATTTATCAGCTTGCCAGAATTACTTTCCCCTCAAAGGAGATGGCCATGAAACCTCTTATGTGGTTTATCTTGGCGATATTTCTGATTGTGGCAGGCTGCGCCTCCGGGACCAATCCTGTCTACCAGTACACCATGTTTCTTGCGCCGACGGGCTCAAGCACTCTATCCCCATCGTCCTATGGCGAAGATCAAGCGCGGCCAGGGCCCACATATAATGTAGCTTATTTCCCCATTGCTGCTTTTTAATTGCCGCAGTCGGGGCGGCTCATGCCACCCCGGGGTTAAGAGCTTCCTTATTTGGAAAGGCAAAAAGGAATGGCGCAGGAGAAACATAGTAAAAGCTGTGATACTTGGCTTTGGCGGCCGAAGCCTGAAATAAATAATGGGAAGGGAAAAGAGATTAAATTCCCCCTCACCCGGTGTCGTCCCCCATCGGGGGAGAGGGGATAAGTAAGAAATCCTATCTGGCTTGGGGGTGGTTTTCTTTACGAGATTTTCTCTATGCGGTTCTGTGGAATCCCTTCCGCCTTCAATATCCCTTCAACTCTCTTAAGAGCTTCCTTATTTGGAAACGCAAAAAGGAATGGCGCATGAGAAACATAGTAAAAACTGTGACACTTGGCTTCGGCTAGCCTCCGCATTTTTGCCTGACGCTGTTCCTCGGGCTTCAATCCGATGTTCCGGTAAATACTTTGATCAAAAGTAACCACACACTGAGCGCCAATTTTTATTTGCCTGATAATAGTCTCTATCGAAATGTGTTTTTGCCCCTCTGATTGGTTCGCGCTACTTGGCAATCTAATGCCTGTACATGGGTCGTTAAGAATGGAATAAGACCGTGGGCGTTGGTCTGTCAACATTGATATTCTTGTCAGTTTCTCAAAAGCAGGACGGATTTCTTCTGGAATAAATCGAGGCTCCACATAAAGAGATGCCCAGTCAGCAAGCAATTCTTGCCACCTGCGCTTAACAGCATCATATCAATCTCCAAGAAACGCTCGTTCCATTTATCTCTTTCCTTAGCCGAAGGTGTTTTAAACAGCCTAATGGTTTTTCTAACTAGACAATTTGCTTCATTCTGTCCAGTTTCATTTATCTCAGAGGTCATGGCAACTTAATCGTAACCCTCGCTTCCTCAGGTCTCGCCGGCCAGCCAGAGATAGAGAAACTGAGGACCGGCCGCCTCCAACTCGGGGAGCAGGGAATAGATAGTGGGGCGGTAGCTGTCCGGGCGCTGGTAGCGCACCACCTTGGCGTGGCTCAGCCCGGCCCTCTCCTGGGCCTCTTTCAGGGCCTCATCCAGATAGCCGATCTTATCTATGAGTCCCAGATCCCTGGCCTGGGGGGCGGTGAAGATGCGGCCATCGGCCACCTTTTGGACCTCCGGGAGGCTCAGGTTCCGGCCCTGGGCCACCACCGTCAAGAATCTGCGGTAAAATTCCTCGATGATTTGCTGCATCATCTCCTTTTCTTTGGGGGTGGCCGGCCGGAAGGGCGACCAGAAATCCTTCCAGACCCCGGTCTTCACTATATCGGTATCCACCCCTACCTTGTCCATCAGGCCCCGGATGTTGAATTTCATGGCGATGACCCCGATGGACCCGGTGATACAGGTGGGATAGGCCCAGACGGTGTCCCCGGCTTGGGCCACGTAATAGGCGCCGGAGGCGGCCATTCCCTCCATGCAGACCACCAGCGGCACCCGGCGCTCCGCCTTGAAGTTCTGCAATTCATGGAGAATTACGTCCGCGGCGCTCACCGTGCCTCCCGGGGAGTTGATCCTCAGGACCACGGCCTTGATGTGGCTGTCCTTGGCGGCCTTCTCCAGCTCTTCCTTCACCCGGCTGGGGGAAGTGACACTCTTGGAGAGGGCCAGGACGCGCTGGGGGCCTTCCAGGATCATCCCGGAAATATCCAGGAGCAGGATCTTGTCCCTGCCAGAGCCGGAGATGGTATTCTCCTTCAGGGGCTTGGGCTCTTCGAAAAGGTTCACCTTGACGGTGACGCAGCCGGCCAGCACCAGCAGCAGGATACCGGCCAGGACCAGGGAATTCATGGTTTTGGCGTGCATAAACGGCCTTTCCGGAGCTTTGCCTCCGGCTCATCCAGAGGGTTGTTCGCCAGGGCGTGAGGCGCCCTGGGGCCACCTTTGCCTCTACTTATAGATTATGTAGCTCGCGGGTGCAATCTTACATTTTCCACAGAAAAAACCCTTGACAGTTTCGGCACAAATGATAAACCATATCCGGTTCAGAACAATCACTTATCGCCCTCGTCACTAATGGGAACACGACTGTTAAGGGGGGAGGTTAGGAGCGATAGGTGATAGATGAAACCGGGAGGGGGCGATAATGAATGCCCGGCGTCAGGGTAAAACCCAACGAACCTTTCGAGGTTGCCTTAAAGCGGTTTAAGAAGCAATGCGAAAAGGCCGGGATTCTCTCTGAGATTCGTAAACGGGAACATTACGAAAAACCCAGCATCAAACGAAAGAAGAAGGTCCTAGCGGCCAAGAAGCGGGCTTTGAAGAAGCTGCGGAAGATTGAGGGTTCATGACCTCCATTTATCTGCGGCTGGAGCAGGCGTTCAAAGAGGCGCTCAAAGGGCGGCAGCCGGTGGCGGCGTCCACCTTGCGGCTGTTGAAAAGCGCCATTCGCTATCGGGAGGTGGAGTTGAAGCGCACCCTTTCCGAAGACGAACTGCTCGCGGCGGTCGCCACCCAGGCAAAACAACGTCGGGAAGCCATGGCCGAATACGCCAAGGCCGGGCGGCCCGACCTGACCAAGAAAGAAGAGGAGGAGCTTTGCGTCCTCCTCTCTTTTTTGCCCAAACAACTGAGTACCGAAGAATGCGAAGCTGAAGTAGCCTGGATCATTGATGAATTGGGGGCATCGGGGCCCAAGGACTTGGGCCGGGTGATGAAGGCCGTGATGGCCCGCCTGGCAGGTCGGGCCGACGGCAAGATGATCCAGGAGATGGCGCGGCGGCGCCTTAGTTCTTAACCCTTCCTAAGCTATTTAGACCTGGAGTGCTATGGCAGAGCAATCCTTGAGCGCCCTGGAGTTTCCAGGGCTCATCCGGGTCGTGCAGCACTATGCGGTCTCTCCCCTGGGCCGGGGCTTTCTCCAGGGCCTCACCCCCGTGGCCGACTTAGACCACCTTCGGATAAAATTTCACCAGATTCGGGAATGGCAGGAACTGGAGAACCGGGAGGGAGCCGCGGCCCTAACCGATTTCCCCGATCTGGCCCCCTGGCTCGTCAAGGCCACGGTGCGAGGCAGCCTCCTGCCCCCTGAAGCCTTCACCGAGATTTTGCAGGTATTGCGCCTCTCCGGGAATCTACGCCATTATCTCGGCCTGGCGCCGGACCTGGCTCCCCACCTGTTCCAGCTGGCGGCCGGGCTTAAGGACCTCTCCCGCCTTAAGTCCGCGATCCAACAGTGCATCAGCCCCAATAATTTCATCCTGGACCAGGCCAGCCCCGCCCTGGCTCAGGTGCGCCAGGAACTGACGGACACCCGCCAGCAAGTTAACAGCTTGATCAAGCAGAGCTTTTTCCGTCCGGAATACCAGGAGGCCCTGCAAAACCCCATCATCTCCCAGCGTCACGGGCGCTACGTCATCCCCCTGAAGGCCGACCACCGGGGGGCCATTCCCGGGATCATCCACGATCAGTCCCAGACCAAGGCTACCCTGTTCCTGGAGCCTCTGGCCATCGTGGAGCACAACAACGCCCTCAACCTGCTGCACAACCGGGAAAAGCGGGAAGAGGAGGCAGTCCTGCGCCGCCTGACGGATCTGCTGCGGGATGGTTTGTCAGAGATTCGGCAGACCCTGGCAACTTTAGCGGAAGCGGACGCCATCCAGGCCAGGGTGCTCTTTGCCCGGGACTTTGGCTGCCGGGAGCCAATCTGGCAGAGCCGCGGCGGCGTGGATTTCAGGCTCGCCCGCCATCCCTTGCTGGTGCAGCGCCAGCGGGAGACCCCCGGGGCCCCCCAGGTAGTGCCCATCGATCTGGCGCTGACCCCGGAGAGGCGCTGGCTCATCATTTCCGGAGCCAACGCCGGCGGCAAGACCGTGGCCCTGAAGACCTTGGGTCTCCTCGCCCTGATGGCCCAGAGCGGCATCCCCATCCCGGTAGCCGAAGGCAGCGAGTTTTGCCCCTTTGGGGAGATCTTTGCCGACATCGGCGATCCCCAGGACCTGCAACAGGACCTGAGCACCTTTTCGGCCCATTTGCAAAAGGCCCTGGGGATGCTCGATTCCCTGCCGGAGCGGGCCTTGATCCTCATGGATGAGTTGGGCACGGCCACCGACCCCACCGAAGGCGGGGCCCTGGCCCTGGCCCTGCTCCAGGCCTTTTACCAGCGTGGGGCTTACGGGGCCGCCACCACCCACCTCCCCTTGCTCAAGGGATTTGCCCGGCGCACCACGGGATTCGAGAACGTGGCGGTGGTCTTTAATGAAGAGACCCGGCGCCCCACCTTCCGTTTGGCCTACGGAGTGGTGGGCGCCTCCAACGCCTTGAAGATCGCCCGGGAACTGGGTTTGAGTGCGGAGATCCTGGCCCAGGCGGAGCGCTATCTCGACCAGGACGAGCTGCGGGCCTACCGTCTGCTTTCGGAAGTGGAGGCGGCCCAGCAGGACCTGGCCCGCCGGGAGGCGGAACTGGCTGCCCGGGACCGGGAGACGGAGTCCCAGGGCCGGGAGTTGGAGGAGGCGCGCCGCCAACTGGAATTGGAGCGGCGCCGTCTCGAAAATGAAGTGAAGCAGGCGGCCCTGGCGGCCATTCAGGAGGCGGAGCGGCAATTTAAGGAGATCGTCAAGCGCCTGCAGGGCGGGGGTGAGTCCTGGGGGCGGCTGCGCCAGGAGTTCTCCCGGCGGCAGGTCGATCTGCTCAAGGAGCTGACCCCCGCCCCGGCCTCGACGCCGCCACCCTCTCCGGAATACGGCCCCGGCCAGAAGGTCTTTTTACCGGCCCTGGGGCTGACCGGGGAAGTTCTGGCCAGGGACGCCCGGGACGGCCGCCTGGAGGTGCAGGTGCGCCAGGTGAAGCTGCGGGTGGCCGCACAGGAGGTCACCCAGGCCGGGGCCGAGGGCCGCAAAGGGCGGGCCGCGGCCGCGCCCCTGGTCTGCCTGCCGCCCCGGGAGCTGGTGCAGAGCCTGAATGTCATCGGTCTCCGGGTGGACGAGGCCCTGCCCCTGGTGGACCGCCTCATCGACCAGGCGGTGCTGCATGGCTCGGAACGGGTGGACATCATCCACGGGTTAGGCACCGGCCGCCTGAAAAAGGCGGTGTGGGAGCACCTGCAGCGCCACGGCTCGGTGAAAGAACTCCATGCCGATGACAACCCCGGGGTGACGGTGGTGGAGTTGCGGGAGTAGTGATTATGTCTGAAATAGGTAATGCCCGAGGTTTTCTTTATGGACTGGCCCGTTTTTTAGGTTGGCTCCAGATCATCATAGATGTTTTTACCGGGCATACAAAGATGGCCTGTAAAAAGCTGTCCAATAAATTTATAGGGCGAAAGATTGGTTCGAAAATTTATTTTAAATAGTTAACTTGTCGAATATTAGAGAGACTATTCACGTAGAAACGTCGAGGGGAAAATTGCAGAATTGCCGCCCGGGGCGGTTCCGGAGCCGGCGGGGGCGCCGGCGCCACATAAGCAAAGGTTTTTGTAGCCGCAGGCTTTAGCCTGCGTGGTCAGGAAAATGGGGGGCGGTGCCCACCATTAAAGGCGGCGGGCACAGAGGCCCGCCCCACCAAGGCTGACAGGGCCAGGCGGGGACGCCGGCGCCACCAGAAATGACGGCGGCCACAGGCCGCCCTATGAGGGCTTGGGGAACAGGATGTTCCCAAGTGCAACTTGGGAACGAGAAGGAATTTAATATCCCCTCCCCCTTGTGGGGGCGACACCGGGTGGGTGTGGCAAGGCTTTGGATTTCCCCCCTCACCCCGGCCCTCTCCCGCGTTGGGGGAGAGGGAGAAGAGGAACATGGTGGGCATTGCCCACCCTACAGCACAGGCGAGACGCCTGCGCCACCAAAAACCTGACATGAGGACTAAGTAACCCAACCCAAGACTGATAACTGACCACTGGCTACTGGCAACTGACCATGGCGTTTATCCCGGAAGACAAGCTCCTGGAGATCAAGGACGCAGCCCGCATCGAAGAGGTGGTGGGCCAGTACGTCCAGTTGACCCAAAAGGGCAAGAATCTTCTGGGGCTGTGCCCCTTCCACGCCGACACCAGCCCTTCTTTCACGGTGGCCCCGGAGAAGGGCATTTTTCATTGCTTTGGCTGCGGGGCCGGGGGCAACGTCTTCTCCTTCCTGATGCAGCACCAGCGCCTCAGCTTCCCGGAGGCGGTGCAGGAGCTGGCCCGGCGCTACGGCATTCCCCTGACCTTCAAGGAATTGGGGCCGGAGGGTGAACGTTCGACCCGGAAACGCACCCTGGCCTATGAGATCAACCAGGTGGCGGCGGGCTTTTATGAAGCCACCCTGAAAAGCGCCGCCGGCCAGCCGGGACGGGACTACCTGGCCAAACGGGGTCTCACCCCGGAGGTCATTCAGGCCTTCCATCTGGGGTATGCCCCGGATGAATGGGACAGCCTGCGCCGCCACCTGCAGAGTCGCGGCCTCTCCCTGGAGGTGGCCCAGGACGCGGGCCTGTTGGCCCCCCGCAGCGGCGGCGGCTTTTACGACCGCTTCCGCAACCGCATCATCTTTCCCATCTTCGACCGCCAATCCCGGGTGCTGGCCTTCGGTGGCCGCATCATCGGCCAGGGTGAGCCCAAGTACCTCAATTCCCCGGAGAGCCAGCTTTATCACAAGGGCCGCAGCCTCTACGGCATGCCCCAGGCCGCCGAGGCCCTGCGCCAAACCTCGGTGGCCCTGGTGGTGGAGGGCTACCTGGACCTCATCGCCCTGCAGACCCACGGGATCGCCAACGTCCTGGCCACCCTGGGCACCGCCCTGACCCGGGAGCAGGTACGCCTCCTGAAAAGCCTGGCGCCCAAGGTGGTGTTAGTCTATGACGGCGACGACGCCGGGATCAAGGCCATGCAGCGGGTCTTTCCGTTGTTCGCCCAGGAGAGCCTGCCGGTGCGGGCCCTGACGCTGCCCCCGGGGCAGGACCCGGACGACTACGCCAGGAGCAGCGGGGTGGAGATCTTTAAGACCGCCTGGGAGAAGTCCCAGCCCTGGTTCATTTTTCTGCTGGAAGGGCTCATCGGCAGCCACGGCCTGGAAGTGGAGGGCCGGGTCCGCATCCTGGAAGAGCTGCGGCCCTACTTTCAGGCCATCGCCGATCCGGTGGAGCAGGACCTGTGGCTCAAGACCGCGGCCCAGCGCCTGGGGGTGGGTGAGAGCGTCCTGCGGCAGAGCCTCGCCTCCTTCGCGACCATCACCGCCAGCAGGCTCTCGCCCAAGGCGGCGGTGGCCATCAGCCTGGAAAAGGGCCTGCTGCGCTGGGTTCTGGGCCATCCCCTGATGGCGGCCCTGGAAGATTTGGAACAGTGGGCCCCGGAGTTAGAGGATGGGGAACTGAAGGAGGTCATGCTCCTCATCATCGAGTGTTACCGGGAACACGGAAAATTGGACCACGGCTTGTTGGTGCAGCGGGTGGAGAGGGAGAACCTGCGGCAGCTAATCTGCGCCCTAACCTTCACAGAGGAGGAGAGTAGTGGACTGAGTCCAGATCTCCTGGCCGAACATTGGCGCCGGGACCTGGAGGTCAGACGCTTGAAAAAGGCCCGGGTCAAACTGCGGGAGGAGATCAGGAATGCCATTGACAAAGAAGGCTTGGCGGCCCTGCAAGTTAAATTGGGAGAAATCGACGGTCAACTGAAAGAACTAGCGGCTGTTTAGCAAAAGGAGAAAATGGATGAACAAGGGAATCGGAATGAATGGGTTTAAGGAAACCATGCCCATGGGGGATGACGATACCTTGATCAGCGTGGATAACCTGAATGACTCACTATCTCCCGAGTCTCTCTTGAATGAGCAGATGAGGGACATCCTGATCTTCGAGGAATTGGATTTGCCGCCCGCGGAGGTCAGCAGTCTGTCCATGGCCTCCCCCATGGAAATGAGTGAGGGGGGCGAGGGGGACCCTGGCCTGGCCACCGATGGCGGCGCCAAACTGGATGATCCGGTACGTTTATACCTGAAAGAGATGGGCACCGTTTCCCTGCTCACCCGGGAAGGGGAAGTAGAGATTGCCAAGCGCATCGAAGAAGGGGAGAAAGAGGTGCTTTACTCCCTGCTGGAGGTGCCCGTCACCCTGAAAGAGATCATGGAGCTGACCCACAGGCTGGAGCAGGACAGGCTGGCGCCCCAGAACGGCCTGGATGATTTTGGCGAGGTGGACCCCCTGGACCTGCCCAGCCAAAAGTCCCGGGTCCTGAAATTGGTGCACCGGCTGCGTTCCCAGGAGGGGAAGATTCGCCAGTTGCAGAAGGAAGCCGCCGAATTGCCCCGCACCGGGGAGAGCCGTCTCCAGTCGGAGCAAAAGATTGCCAGAGAGCGCCGCAAGATGGCGGACATCCTGAAGGATTTGCGGCTGGAGCGACCCCACCTGGAACTGTTCCTCAACCGGTTGCGCCTCTATGGCCGCCTGGTCCGGGAACACCAGCAACGCCAGGAGAAATGCCTGGCGGCGGCAGGGCTGACGGTTACCAAGTTGCGCAACTTGAAGCGCAGCCGTAAAGAAAACGGGGGTTGCCCCCTGCCCGCCACCACGGCGCCGGAGCGCCTGAAGGAGTTGGAAGAGGTCTGGAACCAGGCCCGCAGGCGCCTGCGGCGGGTAGAGGCTGAGACCGGGATGGCCGCCGGCCGGCTGCTGACGGCCCTGGTCAAAGCGGAAAAGGCGGAATACCAGGCTCAGAAGGCCAAGCGGGAGCTGGTGGAGGCCAACCTGCGTTTGGTGGTATCCATTGCCAAGAAATATACCAACCGGGGCTTGCAGTTCCTGGACCTGATCCAGGAGGGCAACATCGGCCTGATGAAGGCGGTGGAAAAATTCGAGTACGAACGGGGTTACAAGTTCAGTACCTACGCCACCTGGTGGATCCGCCAGGCGATCACCCGGGCCATCGCCGACCAGGCCCGCACCATCCGTATCCCGGTGCACATGATCGAAACCATCAACAAATTGATCCGCACCTCCCGCTACCTGGTCCAGGAGATTGGCCGGGAGCCCACCCCCGAAGAGCTCGCTGAAAAGATGGAGTTCCCCTTGGAGAAGGTGCGCAAGGTGCTAAAAATCGCCAAGGAGCCCCTGTCCCTGGAAACCCCCATTGGCGACGAGGAGGACAGCCACCTGGGCGATTTCATCGAAGACAAAAAGATTTCCACCCCCATGGAGGCGGTGGCCAACCTCAATCTGGCGGACCAGACCCAGAGGATGCTGGCCACCCTTACCCCCCGGGAGGAGAAGGTGTTGCGCAAACGTTTCGGCGTCGGCGAAAAAAATGACCACACCCTGGAAGAAGTGGGGCGGGATTTCGCAGTCACCCGGGAGCGCATCCGCCAGATCGAGGCCAAGGCCCTGCGGAAGCTGAGGCACCCCTCCCGGAGCACCCGGTTGAAAAGTTTTATCGAGAATTGACTTCACCATGTTTCCGGGCCCTATTGAACAATTGGGGATAGTAGGTTTATAATAGCAACAGGGGCGGGGGGAGCCGCCCCTGCCAAGTTACTGAGCCAATGCTTAGCGGGCCCATAGCTCAGCGGTCAGAGCAACCGGCTCATAACCGGACGGTCCCTGGTTCAAATCCGGGTGGGCCCACCATCGATCAGGGGGACACGGGTATAATCC
>JBKQKO010000104.1:0-19978 GCA_052147455.1 Desulfobaccales bacterium
CCCCCTCCCCCAACCCGCAGAAGCAGGGGCGACCCGCTGGGTCGCCCCCAAAAAAGTCTATTGTTGGGTGGGCACAGCCCACCAATTCCTTAAAGTACCACAGGCTTCCAGCCTGTGATCGGGTCTAAAGAGAATCCCAGTGGCATAGGCGTCTCGCCTGTGTTCCTTACAACTATCGGTAGGGGCGGACCCAGGTGTCCGCCCTGTTTGAGGAGGCACACGCGGGTGCGCCCCTCCAGATTATAGGGCGGCCTGTGGCCGCCGAACTATGGAGGCCAGGCGTGCTCCCACCCTTATCCTGAAAAAGCTCTACGCCCCAAGGAAAATCAGCAAAGACCAATTCGAGGAGGTTTTTGGGGAGCCGCAGGCTTTAGCCTGCGCCCCTCGTGGTTAGAGTGGGATATTCCGGGATAGACTGGTCGGGACGAGAGGATTTGAACCTCCGACCCCAGCGTCCCGAACGCTGTGCTCTACCAGGCTGAGCCACGTCCCGACTCCTTTCAATGTATCCAAAAGACCGGGCCGGGGCAAGAGAAAAGCGGGGTAATTTGGCGGCGTCGGCTCCTGCGTTGCGCCAGGTGAGAAAGCCTGGCCGCCGGAGATCGCCTGATTCAGCTGGCAAAGGTCCGCTTCCAGCAAACAGCTTAACCTGGGTATCTTTTGTCTTGCCTTAGCTGACAGATAATGGCTTTAGCAGTCTGTTGAAAAACGGCTTTTTTTGTCATCCTGAACCAAGTGAATGATCTAGAAGTTATTAATTTGACTAGATTCTTCGCTTCGCGCAGAATGATAAATTCTTTTTTTTTGGAGTTTTTCAACAGCCTGTTAGGCGACGCGGTCTCCGGCAGGGTGCCGCAGAGGCGCAATTATGCATTAATGGGAGAATTATGGGATCCCCCAGTTATCCCCTCTCCCCCGCTGGGGGAGAGGGTCAGGGTGAGGGGGAATTAATTTCTTCCCCGCCCCCATTAATAACCATCCCCTGGCGCCGGCTGGGGCTATTTTGCTGCCTGGCCCTGGTGGCCCTCACCCTGGCGGCCGCGGGCTGCAAGGCCGCCAAAGAGGAGCAGCAGTACGGCGGCCCCGACACCGGCCCCGCTTATGGCGATTGGTTCATCGACGGCTCCATCGGTGACGCCAGCACCCTCATGCCTCCCCTGGCCGTGGACAGCGCCTCCGGCGACATCAATGGCCTGGTTTACGACGGCCTGGTGAAGTACGACGGCGACCTCAACCTGGTGGGCTCCCTGGCGGAGTCCTGGGAGATCTCCCCTGATGGCCTCACCATCACCTTCAAGCTGCGCCACGGCGTCAAGTGGCACGACGGCGCCCCCTTCACTGCCCAAGACGTCCTCTTCACCTACCAGGTGATGGTGGATCCCAAGACCCCCACCGCCTACTCCGGCAACTACCTCCAGGTGAAAAAGGCCGAGGCCCCGGACGATTACACCTTCCGGGTCACCTACGCCCAGCCCTTCGCCCCGGCCCTGGAGAGCTGGGGGCTGGCCATCCTCCCCCGGCACCTGCTGGAGGGCCAGGATATCACCAAATCCCCATTGGGGCGCCGGCCCATCGGCACCGGGCCTTATAAATTCCAGGACTGGCAGGGGGGGGAGAGGATCGCCCTCACTTACAATCCCGACTACTTTGAGGGCCGTCCCTATCTCAACGGCTTTCTCTACGTGGTGAAGCCGGACACGGCCACCATGTTCCTGGAGTTGAAGGCGGGCAATCTCGACCGCATGAGCCTCAACCCCATGCAGTACACCCGCCAGACCGAGTATCCCAAGTTCGCCCGGATGTACGATAAATACCGCTATACCCAATTTTCCTACATCTATCTGGGCTACAACCTGGAGGACCCGAGGTTTGCCGATCGCCGGGTGCGCCAGGCCCTGACTTACGCCATCAACAAAAAGGAGATTATAGACGGGGTGCTCATGGGCCTGGGGGAGGAGGCTTACGGGCCGTACAAACCCGGCACCTGGTATTACAACCCCGACGTCCCCAAATTCTCCTACGACCCCGGGAAGGCCAGGGCCCTGCTAGCTGACGCCGGCTGGCAGCTTAACCCCGAGGGCATCCTGGTCAAGGACGGCCGGCCCTTTGAGTTCACCATCCTCACCAACCAGGGAAACGATATCCGGGAGCGCACCGCGGTGATCATTCAGCAGCGCCTCCGGGAGGTGGGCATCCGGGTGAAGGTCCGCACCGTGGAATGGGCCGCCTTTGTCAAGGAATTCATCCAGAAGGGCAACTTCGAGGCGATTCTCCTGGGCTGGAACACCGGCATAGAACCGGACCAGTATGACATCTGGGACTCCTCCAAGACCAAGCCGGGAGAACTCAATGTCACGCATTACCGCAATCCGGAGGTAGACCGGCTGCTGGAGGAGGGCCGCCACACCTTCGACCGGGAAAAGCGCCGCCGCGCCTATTTCAAGTTCCAGGAGATCATCGCGGAGGACCAGCCCTACACCTTCCTCTTCGTGCCCGACGCCCTGCCCGCCATTTCCCGGCGCTTCCGGGGCATTAAGCCCGCTGCCGCCGGCATCGACTACAACTTCATCAAATGGTACGTGCCCCTGGCCGAACAGAAATACACCCTGTCACCGTATTGACCGCGAAATACAAATTATTAGAGTTTTAGAAAATCTTACAGATATTCATTCGATCTAGCGAAAAACTGAGTTTTTTCGATGATGGCAAGATTTTAACTTCTGTGGTGGCGCGGGGCTGTTGGCATAAAATTTCTTGACAACTTTATAACTTAGAGCACAAGGTTCTCCTAACACCCATATGTCTGAAAATCACAAGCGAGCAGGGGGAGAGGAATGACTGCCAAGGGAATCGTGGAAAAAATACTTTCTGAATCGATTACGCTATTTGAAAATTCCGATCATAATAATGCTGCTGCAGCCAAGCTTTTAGCAGAAGGTATGCGGCAAGGAAAATTTAACGATTCGGAATGGATAGCAAATATTCTTTCGAACACTGATGATTCCAAAGAAGCAGAGGGACCTCCCAGTGAAGATTCTGAGTCTTAATATTCAAAATATTAGAGGAATAAAAGAAGCCGATCTCACTCTAGATGGCAAAAACTTTGTAATTTGGGGTCCAAACGGATCTGGGAAAAGTGCTGTAGTTGACGCCATAGATTTCCTACTAACTGGGCAAATTGCTAGACTGATAGGGGAAGGTACGGCAGGTATTACTCTTGCCAAGCATGGGCCACATATCGATTATACCAAAGACCCAAGCCAATCTTTCGTGAAGGCGGTAGTACAGGTTCCGGGCGTGAGTAAAGAGGTCACTTTGAGACGATGCATGGCTAATCCTGAAAAATTGGAGGTTCAGGGGGCGGACATTTCACAACTGGATGAAATACTCGAATTGGCGGGTAGAAGACAGCATTCTTTGTCCCGACGCGAAATTCTAAGATATGTTGCGGCTCAGGCTGGAAAGCGATCGGCTGAAGTTCAGGCACTTCTTAATCTTGAAGAACTTGAAACAATTCGAAAGGCAATTGGTAGAGTCCTTACACAAGCAAAGACGGACAAAAACAATGCTATGGTAGCAGTCACGAATGCCGAAAATAATATAAAGACCACCTTATCACTCGGTGTGTTCGCTAAAGATGCAATGATTGGAAAAGTTAACGAAATTCGTGGGTTTTTAGGAGGTAGCTCATTGGCCGAGGTAGATTCTAATAATCTCAAGGACAATATCTCACCACCTCCACCCACTGGCGTTGCTGCCACTCTAAACCCCAAACTAATAGAAAATCAAATTGCGTCACTTAAAGCAACACTTCCCTCTGACACGATTAAAGTAAAAGACGCAGACTCAATTTTACGATTTGACATACAATCCATCAAAGCTAATGCGCAAGCATTGAAAGATGCTAACCGACTCGCACTAATCAAACTTGGAATCTCTCTCTTGGATGGATCTGGTGAATGTCCTCTTTGTGGTTGGATTTGGGATGCCGAAGAATTATCTTCGAATTTAATGAGAAGAGAGGAGAATGCTAAGACAATATCTGAAATTATTGACCGAATTGGGCATAACGCGGAAATTATTTCAAAAGCTGCATCAAACGTGAAACAATTTATTGAGAAATTTGCAGAGGCAGCTAAAGAATTAAAATTAGTTCCCCAAGAAGATAGCTTGCGGGCTTGCTCTGCTTCATTATCAGCTATTATTAATAATACCTGTATTGAGCCCACTCAAGAATTATCCACCCGTTGAATTAAGCCCAATTCAGATCACTTCATTATGTATGACTCCCGAATTACACAAGGAAATGAATGACGTCGCCGTTGCTGTAAAAAAAGCAGTTCCAGTAGTCACGCCTGAGCAGATAGCGTGGGATACTTTGACTACATTAGCGGTACAGTTAATTCAATGGCAAGAAGCTATTGATGCGCATTCAAAATTTGATCGCTTTCTTCGCCGCGCTACGCAGCTTTCATCCGCCTTTACCAAGGTACGCGAAACGGAACTTGAAAGTCTTTATGGATTAATTGAATCAAGATTTACTGTGCTATACAAATGTTTGCACGGTCCCGATGAGGAAAAGTTTACTGCTCGGTTAGGATCAACTGGTCAATTTGAAGTGGACTTTTATGGGAGAGGCCTACATCCACCACTGGCTTTACATAGTGAAGGTCATCAAGATACCATGGGGATTTGCCTATACCTTGCATTGGCTGAGCATTTAACGAAAGATAAGATTTACTTAACAGTCCTAGATGATGTCGTTATGTCAGTTGATTCACTTCATAGGCGTCAAATCTGCACTTTGTTAAAGAAATACTTTCCAGATAGACAATTTCTGATAACAACTCATGACAAAACATGGGCTCGCGAATTACAGACGGAAGGAGTTGTGGAAAGGAGCAATTCCATAGAATTTACACGGTGGACGCTTGAAGGAGGCCCGTGTCTCGAAATAGATGCCGATCTTTGGGACCGGATTGAAACTGACCTCTCTAAACAAGATGTGCCCACTGCGGCGTTTCGTCTCAGAAATGGCAGTGAACGTTTCTTTGAACATATTTGTGATGCCCTCAAGGCCCCTATCCGATATAAACTTAATGGGGCTTGGGACCTCTCAGATTATATGGGTGGGGCCATTGGCAAATTTAGAAAACTAATAAGGCAAACAAAAGACTCAGCTTTATCATGGGGGGAGCAAGAGGAGGTTGAAAAATTAACTGAACTTGAAACCATAGCTCGCCAAATCATTGCCCGGACTGAATTTGATCGTTGGATGGTCAACGCTGCTGTTCATTTCAGCAAATGGCATGAATTGTCCGAATCAGACTTTCGGCCAATTGTTGAAGCCTTTAGAGATTGCTTTTCCTTATTTCATTGCCAAACATGTGGTGGATTGATTAGGATTTCCGAAGAACAAGGCAATGAAACCTCTGTCCGGTGTGCATGCCAAAACATTAATTGGAATCTTGTTAAGAAAAAGAATTAAACTTCAAGTCCGCAGCGACAACTCCTCCACCAAGCGGTCGGCGCAGGCCAGGATGAACTCCCGCGGTTGCCGGGTGGCGTAGCCGATGCAGGCGCAGTGCATGGTCTCGCGGCTGCGGATGAGCAATTCGAAGAGTTTTTGCCATTGGGGGGATTTTGCCGGCGGGCCCTTTAGACGGAAACTGAAAACCGAAACCTGAAAACTGATAACTATCTTTAATCCTGCGTTCTCCAGCCCATGATAACCACCACGGTTCTGCCTGCCTCCGTCCAATCATATAACCACTTGATGTAGGGCTGCTGTACGTGCACACAGCCATGGGTGGCTAATCCTCTTTTCTGCTGCGGCGGCGGTACTACTCCTTCGTGAATCGCTTTTCTCTCTTGATAATTGAAAAATATGGAGTAAGGCATGGGGGTCTGGTATTGCCGCGAATAATAGTCTTCATCTTTCACTCGCACCAGATAAATTCCCGGTTCGGTGGTCGTTTCATCGTCGCCGGTTATCACCGGAAACTCTAGAACCTTTTTCCCCCTTTCATAAGCTTCGCCCACTTGCTTGAGTTGATTAATCCAAATCACTTTTTCATACTCCTGGAAGATGTCTGCCGCGAGAGTTGGAGATCCAAGAAGATTAATTAATAATGCTACTGAAAATAACCAAATATATTTTTTCATCCGTTCTGTTCCCATTGATTAAGAGCTTATAATATGCAGCCTTAGTATCGTAATCATTTTCCAAAACGATTTCAAGACCGGGGTTCGCTTAGAATTACCCTGACCCTTGACCTAAGGTTCATACACAGAATTTTCAATTGAGCTTGACTTCTTCGACGGCATAAAAAATATTCGACCTCCTGACCGGAAACGTCTAGTCCATTTTTCGGCACAAAACTCTCGCACGGGATTGAAAGAAAATCCATCTACTCCTGATCGAGCGATTGAGCTGGGTGGGTTATAGGTGGCCGGGAACAAGAATTTGACAAAATGAAAAAGATGCTTTTCGGTCAGACTCACCAAAATATCGGGAATTTAGTAGGAAGGATTTATTAATTTTTCTATAAAAGTTCATAGGGGTAAATGTCCTCGGACGGGCGTTCCCTTTCTTGATAATCCCACTTCCTTGATCCATGGTCCATGGTCCAAAGAAAAATGATAGGGCCCTAATATTTTTCTTGACAAACAAGCTGGAAGGTATTATTGGCTTATAAAGGAAAACTCATTTTACATAAGGGGGGATATCTCAATGAATAAAAAAATTATTTTCCTGATGTGCCTGCTCATGGCAATGGTGTGGACTGCGGGTTGTTCATGTCCGGGAGTGCGGCCCGTGGCTGCGGCACCTCCCGTGGTGGAACCCGCCCCGCCGCCGCCTGCTCCAGAGGTTATCAAACCCGCGCCGGTGGCGGAGCCCGCCCCTTCGAAGAAGCTGAAGCAACGCGTCATCAAGGATACAAATGACTAGGGTGAAGCACAAACAATCAGATCCGCTAGTTGATATTTTGCTGGGGGAATCCCGGTTAAAAAAGCCAATGGCAGAATGGACCGGGCCAGAGCGAAGCTTCGATCTGATTGTTGTACCCCCGACCCCTATTGTTTGGAAGAAAAGGTGGGGGAAATAACCAAACAACCGAAAGGAGAAAACCCATGATTAAACGATTGGCATTGCTTATTTGCTGCATTTTGTTGTTACCGACCATCGCCGCCGCACAAGCAGGAAGCACAAACTATGGAGATTTCTGGGTTGGTGGTCAAGTAATGGGCGTATTTACTGCCGACAGAAACCTGGACATCACGGCTCCGGGTTTTCAGTTCACAACCCGCAACAGCATCAGCACTAATGCCGCCTTTGGCGCTGGCGCCATTGTCGGCTACAATTTCTGCATGCCCTACAGACCAAGCTGGCAAAGGTATTTCGGCGTGGCTCTGGACTTCCAATGGAACCAGTTCAACCAGTCAATCGGCGACTTTTCGGGGAGTCTTAATGGGAACCAGTTCGCTCTAGGCTTCCTGGGCAGGGTCCAATACCCACTCATGGGAGATGAAAGTTTCACCCGTGGCAAGCTGGTGCCTTTCCTCATGGCTGGTCCGGCCGTCGTCTGGACAACTTCTGACTTCAAAGATTTTGGCGGCGATAAGACCTCTACCAACGTTGGGGTCATTGCTGAGGTAGGCCTGGAATATTACATTATTCCGCAGCTGTCCATTGGGCCGTCCTTCCGTTACCGTCATGTCTTTGGGCCGAACAACGAATTTCAGGGTGCTGGATTCTCCATCAAGGCTGACTCACAACTGGACCAGTTCATGGTTCTGGCTCGTGTGGCCTACCACTTCTAACCGGAGGGTGGATGATGGTCTCGTTCCTTTTCGTTGCTTGCCGGTCTTGACCCGGCCTATTTCCTGGGGGACCAGACTCGGAGAAGTAACCAGACAGGGGATGCCATGATTCACCAGGCGGTCTATGAAGCCGGAATCCAAAATATCCGGCTTCATAGGCCGCCGCTCATATGATGGCCAGCATATCGGGCCAAAAACGCGGTGCAGAGCTTCCTAGTCCCCTGGAATGCTGGCGCTGAACAACTCTACATCAAGAGTCCTGATAATTACGTGCCACCTGTTCTTATGCAGAGCCCGTAGGCCGGGAAAGCCTAGCCCATCCCGCCTTTAGCATTATCTCATCTCTAGATTTAGAACGTTATCCTCTGCCGCCCATTCTTATCCTATAACAACAATAAACGCCGCCTGCAAACCCGCTCCTAGATATTAGCCATCTTAGCACCAATAATAATTTATGATATTCATCAGTAATAAATACTTCGCATTAGCGCCCTTGTTCTGAATAAGGGTGGATGATCCTGCCATTTTATTCAAGTCCGCAGCGACAACTCCTCCACCAGGCGGTCGGCCCAGGCCAGGATGAAGTCCCGCTGCTGCCGGGTGGCGTAGCCGATGCAGGCGCAGCTCATGGTCTCGCGGCTGCGGATGAGGAATTCGAAGCGCACGAAGTCCTCTCCCAGCTCCACCGCAAAGCGGAAGGGCCGGCACTGCCGGTGCTCGAACTGCTCCGGACTCAGCAGATCCTCCGGCAGGTCCACCCACCAGACGCCTTCCAGGCTCGAGGCAGCCGCGTGCTCAGACAAATATTCCCGCACCCGGGGAAGGTCGGCCCGGGCGATTTCATCCAGCAAATATTGTTTCATAGTAGTCTCGATGGTGGGCTCGAGCCCACCCTACATGAAGACTTTTCGGAACCGTCGTTCATGGGCTTTCGGCTCACCCATAAATTATGAGAAGACCGGCGGGGCAGGCGTCTCGCCCGCCACTCAGTCCGCACAGGCGAGACGCCTGTGCCACCAATTCTTCATAACTTTTCAAGGCAGTCGCTCCTGAGCCTTCGGCTCATCCCAAACCATGAAAAGTTACGCTTAATTATGGTGCGCAGTGCGCACCCTACATTTTTCCTCGATACCCTCCCCCTTGAGGGGGGAGGGAAGGGTGGGGGTGGCAACGCTTTTCGCTTATTACGGCCCCATTGCTCATGTTGCCCCCCTCCCCCCGTGGGGAGGGAGAGATCATACCTGCGTCGGTTTGGCTGGTTATTCTGGGGACATGGCAATAGTTATTTCTTAAATCACGCCGGATTATGGTGCGCAGTGCGCACCCTACATTTTTGCTTAATCCCCGCCAACTCCACTCAGTTCAAAGTTCAAAGTTTAAGGTTGTGGGTCTGGGGGCTGGGCCTGGAGAGCCGCGTCCACCGCGGCATAACCCCACAAGGCCAGCAAAAGGCCGCCAGGCAGCCAGAACAGGGGACGGCGAACGGTGTCCAACAGCAGCAGGCGGCCCATCTCCCAGGTGAGGGGCCGGGGGTAGAAGACCGTGGTATATTCCTCGGAAACCAGGATGGCGCCCAGGAGCACCACCAGGGCGATGAGAAAGTTGGCCGCCAGCACCAGGAGCACCCCCTTGCGGCGCTGCTGGTTATAGAGTTGCCCTAATCCCGGGAAGACCAGGGCCGACAGGAGGAAGGCGGTTATCTGCGGGCGCATGGCTTATCATATCCGAAATTTCCCGGGGCGGTCAAGGGAGCGGAGAGGGCGATTGCTGCGACCCCGCAGCACCACTGCTCCAGGCCAGGCAAAAGCCTGGCCAGCAAATGGCGTTCCCCAGCAGGAGCTTGGGAACGAGGGGAATATTACACCATCTCGCGGTTAAACTCTAGACCATTGTAATGCAGCGATATGAACATATTATACCGATGCAACTAAA
The DNA here is from genome assembly GCA_052147455.1 of Desulfobaccales bacterium. Lineage (GTDB taxonomy): Bacteria > Desulfobacterota > Desulfobaccia > Desulfobaccales > 0-14-0-80-60-11 > JAPLJC01. The sequence goes on from JBKQKO010000104.1 coordinate 9,757, forward strand.
TTCCCTCTCCCCTGCGAGGGGACGACACCGGGTGAGGGGTGGCTTCATCGGCCGTTGCATACCCCCCCTCACCCTGCCCTCTCCCCCCCAAGGGAGGAGAGGGAAATAGCTTGTAAATTCCATGAATTGATTAACTAGTGGGCATGCCCAAGTTCAAAAAGATCTCTGGTTTTGGTGGGCAGTGCCCACCCTACATGCTGGTAGCCGCAGGCTTTAGCCTGCGCTCATTTTATTAAGGATTTTCGCAAGCTAAAGCCTGCGGCTACATTTTAACTGCCTCAGGGAAAATGGCGGGCTCATGCCCACCCTGCTTGAACCCGCATAGCTTGGGAGCCAGATAGTAGGAGCGTAATGAGATCACTTCCCCCTCACCCTAACCCTCTCCCCCATTGAGGGAGAGGGGATAAGCAAGGAACGGCGAGAGGGGGCGCTGCCTGTCCGGGAGCCTCTGCTTGATTTTCTGCGGCGATGGGGTATGTTATGAAGATGTCATCGGCTGGGAGGCCGTTCTTTGGATTATAAAGAGACCCTGAATCTGCCCCGCACCGATTTTCCCATGAAGGCCGACCTGCCCCGGCGGGAGCCGGAGGTGCTGCAGCGCTGGGCCGAAATGGACCTTTACGCCCGGCTCCGCAGCCAAGGCCGCGGCCGCCCCAGGTTCATCCTCCACGACGGCCCGCCCTACGCCAACGGCCACATCCACCTGGGGCACGCCCTCAACAAGATCCTCAAGGACATCATCATCAAGAGCCGGCAGATGGCCGGCTTCGATTGCCCCTACCGGCCCGGCTGGGATTGTCACGGCCTCCCCATCGAACACCAGGTGGATAAAGAGCTGAAGGCCCAAAAGCTCAGGTTGTCCCAGGTGGAGGTGCGGAGCCGCTGCCGGGACTATGCCAAAAAATTCATCGCCATCCAGGGGGCCGAATTCCAGCGTCTGGGGGTGCTGGGGGATTGGCGGCGCCCCTATCTCACCATGGACCCGGCCTACGTGGCGGAAATCCTGGAAGAATACGGCCGTTTTTATTTCAGCGGGGCCATCCAACGCAGCAAAAAGCCCATCCACTGGTGCGCCACCTGTCGCACCGCCTTGGCCGAGGCGGAGGTGGAGTACGAAGAGCACGAGGCCCCGTCCATTTACGTGAAGTTTCCCCTGGTGAGTCCGCCGCCGCAGTTGCCGGAACTGGGGAAACTGAAAAACGTCTCCCTGGTCATCTGGACCACCACCCCCTGGACCCTGCCGGCCAACCTGGCCATCGCGGTGCATCCGGATATAGACTACAGCGCCTTTGACCTGGGAAACGAAGTGCTGGTGGTGGCCTCAAACCTGGCCTTCTTTGGCAATGATTCGGCATCAGTCCCTCGGGGGCAGGAGATCCCCGGCTGCACCAGGATAAAAGGCCGCAAGCTGGAAGGCGCCGTCTATCAACACCCCTGGCTGCAGGACGAAAAAGCGCGCCAGGTGATCCTGGCGAACTACGTCACTTTGGAGGCCGGCAGCGGCCTGGTGCACATCGCCCCCGGGCACGGCCAGGAGGACTACGATAGCGGCGTCAAGTACGGCCTGTCGCCCTACTCCCCGGTGGACGACGCCGGGCGCTTTACCATTGAGGTGCCGGAATTCGCGGGGCAGCAGGTTTGGAAGGCCAATGCCGGCATCATCGAACTTCTTAAGGATAAAGGCAAACTGTGGGGTGATCCAAACGAGATGACCCACAGCTATCCCCACTGCTGGCGCTGCAAACAACCCATCATCTTCCGGGCCACGGAGCAGTGGTTCATTTCCATGGAGAATAACGGCTTGCGGCTGAAGGCCCTGGCGGCCATCGGGCAGGTCACCTGGATTCCCCGCTGGGGCCGGGAACGCATCTACCAGATGGTGGAGCGCCGCCCCGATTGGTGTATCTCCCGGCAGCGCTCCTGGGGCGTGCCCATTATCGCCTTTCACTGCCGGCAATGCGGCCAGGCGCTGCTCACCCGGGAGCTCCTGCAGGACCTCATTGCCCGGGTGCGGCGGGAGGGCGCCGACTTCTGGTTCGCAGCCCCGGTTTCCGAGCTGCTGCCGCTGGGGACCCGGTGCCCCTGCGGCGCGGCTGATTTCCGGAAGGAAACCGATATCCTGGACGTCTGGTTCGACTCCGGGGTGAGTTGGGCCGCGGTGCTGGACCCCGATCCGGCCCTGGGGCCAGGCCCCGCCGACCTCTATCTGGAAGGCTCGGACCAGCACCGGGGCTGGTTTCAATCCAGCCTCCTCACTGCGGTGGGCATCCGGGGGCAAGCCCCCTACAAAGGGGTCCTGACCCATGGCTTCGTGGTGGACGGCGAAAGCCGCAAGATGTCCAAATCCCTGGGTAATGTCATCGCCCCCCAGGAGGTCACGGACCGTTACGGGGCCGAAATCCTCCGGCTGTGGGTGGCCTCGGAGGACTACCGGGACGACGTGCGTCTCTCCCCCGACATCCTGAAACAATTGGCCGACGCTTACCGGCGTTTCCGCAACACCGCCCGTTTCCTGTTGGGGAACCTCTATGACTTCGACCCCGAGAACCACCTGGTGCCGCCGCGGCAGCGGGAAGAATTGGACCGGCTGGCCCTCTCCTGGCTGGCCCAACTCCTGGAACGGGTTAAGCAAGCGTACCATGATTACGAATTTCACCTGGCCTTTCACCGGCTGCACCAGTTCTGCGCCGTGGAGATGAGCGCCATTTATTTAGATATCCTGAAAGACCGCCTCTACGTTTCCCGGGCCGACTCGCCGGCCCGGCGGAGCGCCCAGAGCACCCTGTGGGACTTACTTAAGGGGCTCACCCTGGCCATGGCCCCCATCCTGTCGTTCACCGCCGAAGAAATCTGGGATTACTTGCCAGGCAGGAACAAGGCGGCCAGCGTCCACCTGGAGAGCATGCCTTCGGCGCCGGCGGGATTTCCCGATGAGGCGCTGCTGGCCAAATACGAAGATCTCCTCAAAGTGCGGGGCAAGATCAACCAGAGTTTGGAAGAAGCCCGCAAAGCCAAGCGGATTGCGGCGTCGCAAGAAGCTGTGGTCGATTTAGGGGCAAGCGGTGAACGTTATGAACAGCTTAAAGGCCAGGCCGCGGAGCTGCAAATGTTGGCGCAAGTGGCCCAATTAAATATCGTTCCTATTAAAATTCTCCCCGCTGAGGGGCTTGACCCGGCAGATATTGAAGATGGAGTCGCCATTGTGAGAAAAGCCCCGGGGGAAAAATGTATCCGCTGCTGGTTCCATTATCCGGGAGTGGGCGAAGATCCCGAGCATCCCCAGGTCTGCCGGCGCTGTCGCCAGGTGTTGGAGACATAAAGGCGGTTTTGGGTTTTAGTTCTGGATAACTAAACCAAGACGTTAAGATTTATTAATGGGAGCGCCAAAGAGATTAATTCCCCCTCACCCGGTGTCGTCCCCCATGGGGGGAGAGGGGATAAACAGGAGACTCTAGAACGCTTTATTGAGATTTAAGAACGGAAAAATCAACAACGACGGTCAAAATAGTTAAAAGAGATTTGAGGAACCCAGAGTAAATATGTCCCGAAAGCTCGTCATCCTTCTCGTCATCCTGGTGCTGGGCCTGGCCCTGGACCTGGGGAGCAAGATTCTGGTCCAGCAACTCCTGCCGCTGGGGTCGGAAGTTCCCGTGGTTAAAGGCTTCTTCAACCTGGTGCACATCCACAACCGGGGAGTGGCCTTCGGTTTGCTGGGGCAGCTGCCGGTCAGGTTCACCCGGATACTTTTCATCATCCTCAGCAGCCTGGTGGCGGCGGTGGTGGGCTATCTTTGGTGGCGCCTGCCCCTGGACTGCTGGCGGTCAGCCGTGGGCTACAGCCTCATCCTGGCCGGGGCTCTGGGTAATCTCCTCGACCGGCTGCGCCTGGGAGTGGTGGTGGACTTTCTCGACTTCTACTGGGGGCGCTACCATTGGCCCGCCTTTAACGTGGCCGACAGCCTGGTGTGCCTGGGCGCCGGCTGGCTGGTGTGGGTAATCTTAACGGAAAAGTGTCCTGACCATGCATCCGATCCTGCTTGAATTCGGTTCCTTGAAGCTGTACACCTATGGCTTTTTCCTGGCCCTGGCCTTCCTGGGCGCCATTTTCATCGCGGGCCGGGAGGCCCGGCGTTTGGGCCTGCCGGTGGAGACCTTCTTTGACCTCTGCTTCTATGCGGTGCTGGCCGCCCTGGTGGGCTCCCGGCTGATGTACGTGCTCCTGGATTGGCGGACCTTCCTGGCGCACCCCCTGCAGATCTTTGCCATCTGGGGAGGCGGCCTGGACTTCCAGGGCGGGGTGATCCTGGCCTTAGCGGTGGCCATCTGGTTCATTCACCGGCACCGCTTGCCCTGGCGGCCCAGCCTGGACGCCCTGGCCCTGGGGATGCCGGTGGGCCAGTTTCTGGGCCGGATCGGCTGCTTCATGGCCGGTTGCTGCTATGGCTCCCCCAGCACTCTGCCCTGGGCGGTGACCTTCACCAATCCCCAGACCCTGTGCCCGCTTAGGGTACCGGTGCACCCGGCGCAACTTTACGAGGCCTTCCTGTCCCTGGTGGTGGTCTTCGGGACGCTCAGCCTCCTGAAGACCAGGAAACGTTACGATGGCCAGGTGATCCTCGCATATTTTTGCCTGGCCGGAGCGGTGCGCTTCCTGGTGGAGTTCTTCCGCAGCCCCCTGGATTATCGCGGCCCGGTGTACTTTGGCTGGATGCCCTTGACCCAGCTCTTTGCCTTGGGTATGGCCCTGGTGGCCGGGGCACTGCTGGTCTGGTTCGGCCGGCGGTCGGGGTCGCGGCCCCAGGGTGGTGCTTAAGTGATCAGCATTAGGGCTAAAGCAGGAACCCCTGGACCGAATAACTAACCGGCGAATCGTCCCGATGAAAGCCACCGTCCAAATTGCCGATTTTTCGATAGGTGACGCCAGCCTGGTAATGATCGCCGGTCCCTGCGTCATCGAGTCCGCGGCGGCCACCCTGGCAATCGCCCGGACCCTGAAGGAGATGGCCCGGGAGCTGGCCCTGCCCCTGATCTTCAAGGCCTCCTACGACAAGGGCAATCGCACCTCCCTGGCGTCTTACCGGGGCCCGGGGCTGGAGAAAGGCCTGGAGACCCTGGCCCGGGTCAAGGCCGAGGTGGGGTTGCCGGTGCTCTCGGACGTCCACCAGGTGGCTGAGGTGGGACCCGCCGCCCAGGTCCTGGACGTATTGCAGATTCCCGCCTTCCTCTGCCGCCAGACCGACCTGGTGGTGGCCGCGGCCCGGAGCGGTAAGGTGGTGAATATCAAGAAGGGCCAGTTTCTGGCCCCCTGGGACCTGGGGCCGGCGCTGGAGAAGGCCAGGGCCACCGGGAATGAGCGGATCCTCCTCACTGAACGGGGCTCCAGCTTCGGCTACAACAACCTGGTGGTGGATTTCCGCAGCCTGGCCATCATGAGGGAGTTGGGCTGCCCGGTCATATTGGACGTAACCCACAGCGTCCAGCTCCCCGGCGGCCAGGGCGCCTGCTCCGGGGGCCAGCGGCAGTTCATCCCGCTCCTGGCCCGGGCCGGGGTGGCGGCCGGGGTGGACGGCCTCTTTATGGAGGTGCATCCTGACCCGGAGAAGGCCCGCTGCGACGGCCCCAACTCCCTGCCCCTGGATCAAGTCCCGGCCCTGTGGCGTGAGCTCAAGGGGCTGCATGAATTTCTGCGCCAGCAGCGCCAGGAGAAGTAAGGCACCGGACTCGAAACTGGGCGACCCAGCGGGTCGCCCCTACACTCAAAACTCAAAACTTGAACCTATGATCGGCGTTTTCGATTCGGGATTCGGCGGGCTGGTGGTGCTGCGGGAGTTTCTCCAGGTCCTGCCGCACTATGACTACCTGTACCTGGGGGACAATGCCAGGATTCCTTATGGCACCCGCTCGGACCGGGTAGTACAGCGCTTCACGGAACAGGCGGTGGATTACCTCTTTCGCCAGGGCTGCCAGCTCATCGTCCTGGCTTGCCACACCGCCTCGGCCCGGGCCCTGCGGCGCATCCAACAGGTCTATCTGCCGGGGCGTTACCCCCAGCGTCGGGTCCTGGGGGTGCTGATCCCCACGGTAGAGGAAGCCCTGGCTCGCAGTTGCAGTCGGCGCATCGGGGTCATCGCCACCGAAGGCACCGTGATCTCCCGGTCCTTTGAACTGGAGCTGCAAAAACTGGACCCCGGGGTGGAGGTGCTGCAGCAGGCCTGCCCCCTGTTGGTGCCGTTAATCGAGTCCGGTGAGCAGGAGTGGGAAGGCACCGCCATGATCCTCTCCCGCTATCTGGCTCCTTTCCAGGGGGGCCGGGTGGACACCCTGATCCTGGGCTGCACCCATTACTCCATCTTGAAGGAGCAGATCCGCAGCCTCCTCGACCATAGCCCGGAGCTCATCTGCTCCGGGCAGGTGACTGCGATTAAGCTGATGGACTATCTCCGGCGCCACCGAGAGCTGGAGAGCCGCCTGAGCCGCGGTGGCTCCCGCCGCTACCTCTCCACCGACCTCACCCCGCGTTTTCAGCAGCTTGCCAGCCTCTTCATGGGACAAGAGATGGATTCGGACGTGGTGGAGCTGTAGCCATGTTCAAAAATATGGCCGTCATCAATGATCTGGTCCTGGTGCACCATGACCACCAGCCGGCGTTCTACGCCCGCATCAATGACATCAGCCCCGATGTCAAGCGGGGCTGGTCTCAGGTGGAACTCTTGGTGCTCACCCTGCCTTCTCAGGTCATGACCATGATCCTGGAGGGGTCTCACCTCGGGGGAGAAGAATTTACCATGGGTGGCCGGCCGCTGAGGCTGGAACTCGTTCCCCCCAAGCCCCTGCCGGAACCGGAAACCCCTCCGGCAGGCAAGGGCAAGGTCATCCCCCTGATGCGGAAGACCTGATTTCGGAGTGAGCTGAGTCCCTATCCCGGCTGTCTTATACCGGGTGGCGTTCAACAAACAAAACAGTCGCCTGGCAGGAGCCGACCCAGGGCGGCGCCGTTGGCCCCGGGCGCCTTCCTTTTTATCTTCGCTGATCCATGCTATACTGATCGGGTCAGGTTGCCGTGCGCCGGGTTGGTTCGAGGCGGGCGGTGAACTTCACCTTTGGCGAATTTTTGCCGAGTTAGCCCGGCATCCAGTCATTTTTAGTGCCTGCGCCGGGCGAAGGTCGATTTCATGAGAATTTTACTGGTTCAACCCACCACCAAATATCCGGACCGGCGGGTCTTGCGCAGCCGCAAGCGTTGGCTGTTGGGGATCACCCTGCCTTATCTGGCGGGCCTCACCCCCCGGGGGATCATGGTAGATCTGGCTGACGACCGCCTGGTGGAGATTCCCTACCACCGCCAGTACGATCTGGTGGGCATCACCGCCACTTGCGCCACTGCGGAGCGTGCTTACGAAATCGCCGCGGAGTTCCGCCGGCGCCGGGTGCCGGTAGTGATGGGCGGCTTCCACGTCACCCTGCACCCGGAGGAGGCCCTGGAGCACTGCGAGGCGGTGGTGGTGGGAGAGGCGGAGGACGTCTGGCAGCAGGTCCTGGAGGACGCCCGCGGCAAGCGCCTGCAGGGGCGTTACCAGGCCCAGGGGTTGCACTCGCTGGCGGGCCTGCCCCGGCCCCGCCTGGAACTGGTGGATTTCCGGCGCTACCGGGTGAAAATCATCCCCGCCCAGACTACCCGCGGCTGCCCTTATCACTGCGCCTTTTGCGAGGTTCCCATTGTTTACGGGCACACCTACCGCCGGCGGCCCCTGGACGAAGTGATCGCAGAAATCCGGGCCAACGTCCGCATCACCGGCCTCAAGAACATCTATTTCATCGACGACAACCTCACCGGCCACCTGGAATACGCCAAGGAGCTATTCCAGGCCCTGATGCCGCTGAAGCTCCACTGGAGCTGCCTGTGGACCATCAACAGCTCCCGGGACGAAGAACTGCTGGACCTGGCCAAACGCTCCGGCTGCAACCACGTCAATATCGGCATCGAAAACGTCTGCCCCGAGTCCATCTCCGCTATCGAGAAGGTGCAGAACCCGGTGGCAGAGTACGAATGGCTCCTGGGTCGCTTGCGGGAGAAGGGCATCTTCTATTCCCTGAACTTCATGTTCGGGCTGGATGGGGACCACACGGAGCTCTTTGACGAGACCCTGGCCTTTCTGGAGAAGATCAAGGCGCCCATGGCCTTTTTCAACGTGGCCACCCCCCGCCGGGGCACCCCTATGTGGGACCAGCTCCAGCAGGAGGGCCGGATGCACAATCCCGACGCCGAAAAGTATCTGGGGATGGTGTGCAACTTCTTCCCTAAGCACATGAGCCCGGAGGAGTGCGAGGCCGGCGTCTGGCGCTGCTTCCAAAAATTTTACTCCTTTCCTTCCATCTGCCGCCGGCTGCTGCTGCCCCCCACCAGCTATGTCTTCCAGGGGCTCCCCAGCAATCTCTTTTTTCATTGGTCGGCGATGCGCAAGATCGACCCGGTGGATTTTTATTGACCTGGAGACCTGGGGGGGACCCCGAAGACGGAGGGGTTCCGAGCATTGGTCCCGACGAGTGATCGCCTTCAGAACCGAGGAATGAATTATGGCCAACTATCAAGTGAATAAGAGCTACCAGGAGATTAACGAGAGAATCAAGAAGGGCCAGGCGGTGGTGGTCAGCGCCGAAGAGATGGTCGGCCTGGTCCGCAGCAAAGGCGAGGTGGCCGCGGCCCGCACCGTGGACGTGGTGACCACCGGCACCTTTTCTCCCATGTGCTCTTCCGGGGCCATCCTCAATTTCGGCCATGCCAAGCCGCCCATCAAGGCGTCCAAGGTCTGGCTCAATGACGTGCCGGCCTACGCCGGCCTGGCCGCGGTGGACGTTTACCTCGGCGTCACCGAGCCCACTGAAGATGATCCTCTGAACAAGGTCTATCCCGGTGAATTCAAGTACGGCGGCGGCCATGTGATCCATGACCTGGTGGCGGGCAAGAGCGTGCACCTGGTGGCCGACGCCTACGGCACCGACTGCTATCCCAACAAACGCCTGGAGCGGGAGATCACTTTAAAGCAGATGGTCAACGCCATCCTTTGCAACCCCCGCAATTGTTATCAAAACTACAACGTGGCGGTGAACCTGTCCAAGCGCACCATCTACACCTACATGGGGCCGCTGCGCCCCAAGGCGGGCAATGCCAATTACTGCACCTCGGGGGAGCTGAGCCCGCTGTTCAATGATCCCTATTATCGCACCACCGGCATCGGCACCCGTATCTTCCTGGGGGGCGGGGTGGGCTACGTCGTCTTCCCCGGCACCCAGCACAATCCCGCCAAGCCCCGGTCCGAACGCGGCATCCCCCTGGGTCCGGGGGGCACCCTGTTCGTCATGGGCGACCTGAAAAAGATGACCTCCAGGTACCTGGTGGGAGTGAGCCTCCTGGGCTACGGCTGCTCCCTGTCCGTGGGCCTGGGTATTCCGATTCCCATCCTGAATGAGGAGATGGCCCATTTTTGCGGGGTGGCCGACGAAGACCTGCTGGCCCCCATTGTGGACTATAGCACCGATTATCCCGCGGCGACCGGCCGCATCCTGGGGCAGGTGAGTTACGCCCAGTTAAAGCGGGGCAGCCTCACCCTGGGCGGCCAGGAAGTGCCCACCGTGCCGCTCTCCAGCCTGACGCGGGCCCGGGAGATCGCCCTGCTTCTGAAAGAATGGATCAGCAAAGGCCAATTCCTGCTGGGCGAACCGGTGGAGCTGCTGCCTGGGAGTGAGGCAGTCCACACCATCCGCACCGGCAGCCGGGATAGTTGAGGGGTGGTTAGCCGGTGGCGCCCGGCTTGACGGCCGCGGTTTTTAGTCCAGGGGGCCGGGGAAGTACGGCGGGTTTGCGGTAATTCCCGGACAGGCAAAAACCCGGCTCGAGGGAGTAGAGTCCGGAAACAAAATTGCATGGAGAAGATTACACTATCTCGCAATTAAACTCTAGCCCATTGTAATTTCAGCTAAATCAACATATTATACCGATCCAACCAAATCCCCTTTCCCCTGCGAGGGGACGACACCGGGTGAGTTAATCTAGGGTGGGCACTGCCCACCATTTCCTTAAAAATCTATTCCTGTTTTCCGTAGGGGGCGGACCCCTGTGTCCGCCCAGAAGGGGCGGGTTTAAAACCCGCCCCTTCTGCCCACCATTGCGTGGGGGGCGCACCCAGGCGTGTGCCTCTGCAAGATAGTCCATACCCCCCTCACCC
>JBKQKO010000105.1:0-55637 GCA_052147455.1 Desulfobaccales bacterium
CTGATTGAATACCCCGGATTACTTACTTGCGGTCCCACCTGCGCGGGGAACCACGAATAGGAGACTGGCTTGGATTCTAAAAGAACACCGGGGCACCTTGACTGCTTGACTTTGCACATAGGAGATATCAGCTATCTGTCAGAATCTCTTATAAAATATATTTTCAGCGAAAATTTTGCTATTATGCCATCGACATAAGGGATTCGGTTTCAAGAACAGAAACTTTGGGGGATTTTCTCCGGGCAGGAGGTCCCAAAAATCTTTTTTGGATTGCGGTGGCCAGGGTTCTCGTGGCGGAGCTGGCGGCGGCATCAGTCGACCCGCAGCAGGCGGTGGGGGTGGTGGTCCACGTGGTGGCGGCAGACGGCGTTAGCGAAAACCGCTACGAATTTAACCCCGGCCCCGGCAGTTTGAACTAAGCCACCCTTTAGATTGCCGGGGGGGGACTCCAGAATCTATGAAATTATACGGATGGCTGGTGGGCAACGAGGGTGCTCTCCTTTGGAGGTGTCAATGAACAAGCTGATGGAGTTCAGCAAAACTACCATTATTGGGGGCCTCTTAGTCATCCTACCGGTCGCCTTGATCGCCTTACTTCTAATGAAGGCAATAACAATAGTCCAAAAGGTTCTGGAGCCGATAATATCGCTCCTTCCCGAAGAGGTGATCCTCCCCAAAGTGATCGCGCTTTTTATCGTTGTTGGGCTGTGCTTTCTCACCGGTCTGATTCTCCGGACCCGGATTGGCCGGCAGGCCCATCAGGCCGGCGAGCGCCTATTGGATCACATACCGGGTTACACGCTACTGCGCAGCCTGAGCCGGCGGATCGCCGGAGAGGGGGAAGGGATAACCTTTGCCCCGGCCTTAGTTGAAATTGAAGAGGCGCTCGTCCCGGCCTTCCTGGTGGAGGAGCATGAGGACAGGAGCTATACAGTCTTTATCCCTGCCATCCCGACGCCCACCGTCGGCTCTCTCTACATTCTGCCGCGAGAGCGGGTACATCCCATTAATGTCCCTTTTGGCAAGGTCATTAAGTGCGTGACCAACTGGGGGGTTGGTTCCGGGGAGCTGTTACGGGCAATGCGGGGTAACTCGATTACGACTTAAAAACCACCCGAATGATCTCAAACTTATCATAGAGTCATAAACCTCCCATATCCAGATCGTATCTGTATTTATTACGGCTTCAGCAATTATTACAACAAATGGCAAGTTATATGGCTTGCGGCGGGGGAATCCAGTCTTCACCAACAACAGGAGGATCGTATGCTTAGCTACATGAACTTCTTGGCCGCACTCGTCGTCGGCCTCGGATCGCTGCTCGGCTATGCAGGGACGTCTATCGCGCAGCAAAACCCGATCACGGCCATCGACATCGCGCTGGAGCCGGACGAAATGATGATCCAGCACGCGGAGGCCGTCAACGCCCGCCTGCTCAAGGTCTTCCCGAAGGGCTTCGCTCTGGACGCGGCGCACCATCCACACATCACGATTCTGCAGCGGTACGTCCACACGAGGGAACTCGACAAAGTCTACGCCGTGGTCGGCAAGGTCCTGGCCAACGAGAAGGCGGCCGGCTGGAAGTTGAAGGCGTTCAAGTTCTACTACATCCCCTTGAAGGACATTGGCCTTGCGGGCATTGTCGTCGAGCCGACAGATGATCTCCTCAAGCTGCAACAAAAATTGATCGACGCCGTTGCCCCTTTCACGACGAAAACCGGGACCGCTGCAGCGTTCGTGACCACGCCAGAGGATCCCGACATCAACCAGCCGACCATCGACTACGTCGCGGCGTTCGTTCCGAAAGCATCGGGCAAGAACTTCAATCCGCACGTCACCGTCGGCATCGCCTCCCAGGATTACCTGAAGCAGATGCTCGCCGAACCGTTTACTGAGTTCACGTTCTCGCCCGCGGCGGCGTCCGTTTACCACCTCGGCAACTTCGGGACGGCTCAGAAGAAACTCAAGGTATGCGAGTTGAAGCCCTGAGGCGCCGAATGGCAGAGGACACCGGGGGATCACCATCCAAACCTTTGCCCAAGGGAGTTGGTCACTACTCTCCAAATAGGCCGATAACTGCTATAGATCAGCTACTTTCTCACTAGATATTTTGGTTTTGATAAGTAAATCATATATCTGAATAAACGTGAGCCCCCACCTGACTTCCCCTTTACTGGCGTCCTCCGGTAACCGGGCCCCATGAGCCGGATTAAGAATCCTGCGGCGCTTCAGGCGATAACGAGAAAAGCATTCACTCCTCCGGGCCGCGGGCATGCAGCTCCATGGGCCGCAGGCCCAGCTCCCGGCGGATGATCTCCCCAGCCAGGTCCACCACCTATTTTGGGCAAAAAAATGTCATTCTGAGCAGAGCGAAGAATCTCTTATTTTTTTATGGACTTGAGATCCTTCACTTCGTTCAGGATGACAGGGAAATCAGGTTTTGCAATAGCTTCTAGACTTCGCTTTCGCTGAAAAATTTCCGGGCCAGGCGGAAGCTAGCCATTGCGGCCGCCGCCCCGCAGTAGATGTTGGTGCAGCCGTTGTGCAAGGCGCCGGCATGAATCATGGATCTTAGCGTCTTCCATAAGGGCATACATACATACACAATCCGCACGCGGCGGTTTCGGCATCTCTCTCCCGCATTTTGGCAAAGTACCGGTCACATTTAGCTGCATCAAAACGAACCGCGCGCGGTTCTCCGGCTCGAAATGGTTGTCCGGTGAAAGCCCTGACTGGACAGATGTCGACACACTCCCGGCAGTCCCCGCAACCTTCGCCCAGCGATGGCCCCGTCGCTTCCAGGGGTGCATCGGTTAGGACGGTCCCCCACCGCGCTCGCGGTCCCATGTCCGGGGTGATCAAAAGACAGTTCTTCCCAATCCACCCCAATCCAGCCAGGTTCGCACTCAATTTGTGAGAAAAAATTGCGCAGATCCGCTCAATATCCACTCGCTTGGACGCCGGCACCGGGAAAGCCCTATACCCCTTATGCTGTAAGACACTTCCTAAACGGGAAATTATGTGGTCAAGTCGTGAATTGACTATGTCGTAAATGTGGAATAGATAACTGATTGCCGCGGCGCGTTCGGGTGGCGGCGATAATTGCTCTACTACTGGATGCAGCAGGCTGATCCCAACTGAAATGGAACGCGGATATGCCGCGATTTCTGTCCCGCCTTGTTCGAGGATGGCGTCCCGGGCAGAGGACAGGTCGGCAATGCCGAAATAATCCGCACCCCAAAGCCTGGCGGCAGCCACTAGCTGGTTTTCGAGGTCCATTTCTCCTCCGTTTCCCAAAGCAAATTTCAGGTGACCTTCTGATAACTGGAGATCTCGATAAGGTTTAAATCGGGGTCTCTGAAATAAAAAGAAAGGATGGGGCCATTGGCGCCCGGACGGCGCACCGGCCCGTCTATTATGTCCACACCCCTATTCTTTACGTGTTCCATCGCCACCCTGAGCTCAGTATCCGTGACAAAGCACAGGTCCGCCGACCCCGGCACCGGATGGTGCGCTTTAGGTTCCAGCTCTTTTCCTGCTTCATGAAGATTGATCTTTTGACGCCCAAACTTCAGTGCCACCCTGCCATCTCCGAAAATTTCCCTTTCCATTCCGAGCACCGACACATAGAAACCGACGGTTTCTTGGATATTCTTAACGGTCAACACCAGGTGGTCGAGTTGTTGGATATGCATATTATTCATGAACTCAAGTTTCGCACCCCGAATGCAGTAATCAGGCGAGAGCACGGCCTCTTCATTAGCCGTTACCTTCGGGAGCGTAAGTCAAAAGTATTGTTAAATGATAACCTGAGACCGCGGCAAAATACATGGAAATTTTCCCGAAGGCGCCACGGTCAAACGTCCGCGGCCCCCGCTTTTCCCCCCTCCCACCTCTACCGATCAGTGCCGGCTTGGATCCTTCAGCTCCGCAGCAAAGAGGCGTCCGGGTTCTAAGGGTGCGGTTACCCAAAATTCAGGAAAATTTATGGTTACCACGAAATTTATGGTACTATGCCATTAAGAAGAGTCGGCTTAAGGAACGGCGCCGGGGGGAGATGCTCAGCGAAGCAAAGAGGTCCCCAAAACCGTTTTTTTACTGTATGGCCAGGGTTGCCGCAGAATCTCCGGTTAAAAGGTGGGGAGCGTTTTGAACAAGAGGGTTTTTAAAGGGTTAGGACTGGGAGCTTTGCTATTAGGTTCATTAATTATCCTCTTGCTGATCCTCTATCATTTTTTGGGCAGCAGGCCCGCTCCAGTGCCAACGGGTAAATTAGAAGTAAAGCCCCAGACATTACCTGGCGTTTCCGCAGCGCCGGGCACACCTCCGCCCTTGGCGGCCCCGATTGCGCCTCCCTTGGAACCATCCCCCGCCCCGCCCGGGGGAGGAGTTGGTATTTCCGGGACCACTCCCCCAAAGACCGCCATCAGTCCCCCTCCGGCAAAAGAACCACCTTTGGCGCCCCTGGAAGAAGAAAGAAAATATGGTCTCTCGCTGGGCGCCTTTCCTAATTTCCGGAGTGCCGAAAAAATGCTGGACAAGCTTAGGAACCAAGGCGAACCAGGTTTCATTCGCCGGACTCCGGGAAAAAGACAGAGATACCAGGTGATCGCGGGACCATTTTCGTCCAGACAAGAGGCGGAAGTTGCAGCAAAGTTGTTGAAGACCAAACTACATGTTTCACCGAAGTTGGCAACCATCATCATTCCGGTTTCTAAATAAATCCACCTGATAACTCGAGTTGCGCACCCCTGCATTGACTGCCCCGGCGGGACGCCTGGGCTGCCGGGACCTGGCAGCCTGGGCCTCCGGCCTGTGCCGCCAGTTACTAACGAAAGCAGGCATTCCCAGGAATACCAGGGGAGATAGTTAATGTAGGGTGGGCACTGCCCGCCAATTCCTTAAAAATCTATTCCTGTTTTCCGTAGGGCAAGGATGAGGGGGGAATTAATCTCTTCAACGGGCCTCGGAAACCTGAAAGGGCTTAGGTTTGGTCCTGACTATCCGGGCAGTATTGCTGCCGGCTGGGGAACTATTTCTCTTGAGAGTTTTGGCTTTCCCGTTTTTGGGCTCTCGCTTCAGGGCAAATAGGGCGTGGCTCTGTTTCTTACTTTTTCGGGCCACGACTTTCCGGTCATTGGTTTTCCTTTTCTGGGTGATGGTCTGCGTATTAGATTTATTTTCCCGGGCGAGGTCTTTTTTAGGAGAACCAATCCCGCCGAATATCGAAGCCGCATAGGGGGTCGAATTAGCGTCGGCTGCATTACCGGAATTAGCATTGCAATTCTTGGCATAGATCGCTGGGGGCGTTGGTTTTTTTGCCAGATTGATCTTGTTGTCAGATTTTTGGTTCGGCTGGCGGGTAACGGAGGCCGCCGCATAATCTGGTTGGCTCTTGCTGGGTGAAGAGAAAGCGGCCCTTAGCGTTTGAGAGCGGACGGGACTGGGGGCCAACCCTTGATTTCCTTTCCCGGCTGCCACAGTCTCATCAGCAAGCGCGGCCACCGCCAAATTAGCGGCCGGTTGTTGATACGGAACGTCGGTGAATCCGAATTTCTCCGGATTCTTGGCGATGATAGTGGCCGCGATCATCTGGGGCACATAGTTTTTAGTCTCAGTAGGCAGGCACTTATCCGCAGAGAGTTCCCAGAAATTTTCGTGATTGCCCTTGTTCAACTCCTTCTGAACTCGCCTCTCCCCACAATTATAGCTGGCGGCGGCCAGATACCAGGAGCCAAACTGTTTGTACAAGTCCAGAAGGTATCGGGCTGCGGCATGGGTGGATTTCACCGGGTCCCGGCGCTCATCGATGCAGCCGTCAATTACCAATCCATAACGAACCCCGGTGCCTTTGATAAACTGCCACAGGCCGCAGGCGCCCGCGGGAGATTGGGCCTCGGGGTTGAAACCGCTTTCTATCATGGCCAGGTATGCCAGGTCTTCCGGCAGGCCATACTCCTGAAAAACTTCCTTAATCATGGGGAGATAACGGGTGGAGCGGGCCAGTTGGCGCTGGATGACCTCTTTGCGTTTTGTGGAAAAATCGACCAGGTAAGCCTTGACCTGCTTATTGATTTGGATGGGCACATCGAAGTTGCTTTGATGCTCCCATAATTCTCCAGTCATTAGGGTATCGTCTTCAGACAAGGATGGGGCCTGGCGGGAATTATCCCGGACCAGATGGCCATTTAGGCCGCCGCCGCAGCCCGCCAGCAATACCAAAGAGGCGATTCCAGCAGATAACCAGGTTTTCATAATAGGGCCTGCCGGCTAGTGGGCCAAGCTTCCCGGTTGAAAATCCGAATATGGTTCCCCTTAAGCATGGTCATCGTTTTTCAATCATCTGCATTTTACTGTTAATCCTTTTATAAGTCGGTTATCTGTCAACAACAATCGGTATAAACCTGGTTTCTGCCTCGGGGAATCCCTGATTTATTTTAATAGGTGCATCCGGCTAAAGCGTACCTGGTTTCCTAAAGAGATAGTTTTGGGCCTTTTCCAGGATTGATCTGCGACGGCACACCAGCAAGGGCCGGGGGAGCGCCCCGGCCCGGTTAATCAGCAGACATATCTATTTCATATCGGCAATTTTTCCCACCCCATTGATAAGGGGCTATGGCGGCAAGCGATCTTCCCTTCGGTCAACAAAAAAGGCAGGGTCATGATTGACCCTGCCTCAGCTTGTTGCTGTTAGGGATAACTGATTAACTCTTCCTAAATCTTCTCCATCCCAGGAGGGGGAGAAGCCCGGACCCCAGGAGGACCACTGCGCCGGGTAAAGGGACTGTTGAGGTTTGGACGACGCTAACGTCGTCCAGGGCGTACCAGGAGGGAACTTCCCTCCCTGCAAACGTAATAGTCGTGAGTGCTCCCGTCGCGGTTTCGGTGGACGTATATTCGGTGTAATTGAAGGCGGGGGTGTTAGTTAAGGCCAAGACCTGGGTTCCATTCCAATAGGCATTGAAGTCATTGGCACCGTCAGTTTCATCGTGGTACAGCCAGAAACTGAAGGTATAGTGATCACCAGCCACCGTCGCAATGGTTTGCGCGATAGCATCGTCAGTGCCTCCCACCGCGCCGAAATCTGCCGCGTAGCTGCCGGTATGAGGCCAAGAAGTTCCTACATTAAAGTCTGAACCAGAGGCGGCGGGAGCGAAGCTCCAATCGGTCAAATCCCCAGTCTCGAAGCCTCCGTTCAACACCTGATTTGCCGCAGCCGATTGGACCAGGAGGACCGAAAGCGCCAGAGCCAATAAGATAGCGTATCTCTTCATCGTCCGCTCCTTTTTGATAGGCATTTATGCCAAAAATTTTTTATTAAAGAACAAAGCCACGTTGCCCTATTCCCAGGCACCCCGGCCATCCTTATCGGATGGATTTGCCGATGCCCCTTTGCCCTGGATGGTAATATGGATCATCGGTGGAAAAAGATAAATCAGGGTTTCCCTGAAATTTGCCTTCGATAAACCGGGTTTGGGGACAGGGGAATGCGGTAACCTTTAAATCAAGATTACGCTGGACGGTGTTTCATAAAAAAAACCGCGTCCCCTATTTCCAGGCAACCCTGCTGCCTCCCGCACAATCAAAGGCCCGTATCTTTCCGCCCCCGCCTCGCGGCAGGCTTGGCAATTTTGCTAGTTGATGGGAATATTTGCAAAATAATCTAGAGTTGTCAAGCAATTTTTTGCAAAAAAAATTATTTTTTTTGCAAAAGCTTGGAATTTATACAGAAATAGGAAAGCCTGGGGACGGCCTGACCAGGAGGGAATTTATTAACTTTCAGGTAAAGGCCAATGAAAGACAGCCGACTCAGTTCATGCCTAGGCTGATAGCGGCTCAAGGGGGCAAGGCTGCCCTGACCTATCCGGGTTAAGACTGTCAGGTTCTGATAGAAATCACCTGGTTACTCACCAAATATATTGGTTTTGATTAAATAAATCATCTATCTAAATAAACCTGACCCCCCTGACTGCCCCTTCACTTGCTGCCTCCGGTAACCGGGCCGCAGGAGCCGGATTAATAATCCTGCGGCGCTGCAGGCGAATACGAGGAAAGCCTTTACTCCTCCGGGCCGGGGGTGTCCAGCTCGATGGGCCGCAGGCCCAGCTCCCGGCGAATGATCTCCCCGGCCAGGTCCACCACCAGGGGCTGGGCCTCGATCAAGGCGGTGTCGCTGCTGGCGATGGGGCCGGGAAAACCTTGCAATTCCCGCTCCGGCACCGGCACCGCGGCGGCCGTCAGCTTTAGCCCCCGGGCCGCCGCCAGTTCCGCGGTGCGCCGGGCCAGCTCGCCGCTCAAGCTCAGAGGGGCGTCATAGAAGACGGCCACCGGCGAAAGCCAAGGCTGCGCCGCCAGGTAATCCAGCACCAGGGCCAGGACCCGCTCGGTCTCCCGGGAGGGCTTGAAGCCCCGGGAAACCTGGCCCACGTCCCGGATGAAGCCGTCGTCGGCAGCCACCAGGGGCAGCTTCCGCAAGGCGCATTCCAGGGTAATGAGGACATTGTGGCCGTCCAGCCCGAGGGGGCGGCCGGCCACCTCCTTGAGCAGCCTAAGCCTGGCCCGGCGGCCCGCGGCCTCAGCCGGAGCAAAGACCCCCCGGTGCAGGAGCTGCCGGACGGTGCGGGAAAGACCATAGCGGTTGCCCACCAGGGCCAGGGCCGCGGGGCGCGGGTAGCCCCGGGCCAGCAGGTAGCGGAAGTCGGCGGCGGCCTCATTTAAAAAAAAGCAGATCCCGCCAAGGGTCTGCTCAACCTTCTGTTCCGAAAAGTTCATGCAGCAGCCTGGGAGAGAAGGGTGGCCTCATAGCCCAACAGGGTTCACTTAAACGGTTCTTTTTAAAGGAATTGGTGGGCGGTGCCCACCCCACATTTCTGCCTCTCAACCCTCCCTGTCTGCCATAAATTCCAGATAATCCGGATCCCCTAAAACCGGTCCTGCTTCCTCTTCAACCGCCTTGGCCTCCGGAGATTCCACCATTTTCACCCGTTTCGGCCGCCCGGGTTTCCTGGTTGGAGCGACCCGGGCCATGGCGCTTTCCGGGACAGGGGCCACAACCTCACCTGGCAAGGAAGATAAGGCGCGATAAACTTCTTTAATTTCCTGCACCAATTCCCGCGGGGTGAGTTCAGTCATGGACGCATGTGCAGCAACAATCTCCGCGGTTAACTTCAAAATTTCACTGGACATGGGGATGTTTCCTTTCTCTTTGACGTAGTTGATTAATCTGTCACTTCGGTCTCTGGCCAGGCCCCCTTGCTGAAAAATCCGGGATTACCCCGGCAAATTTTCCGGACAGATACCTGGCAGCTCCGAAAAGAGCCAGCCAGGGCGCCTCTGCCGCGCCATTATTAATGCGAGAGACGCAGACTGCGCCACCTGCACCAATTATGGAGGAAATCCTGGCCTTAAGTATTTTGAGATTTCGTTGGGGCCCTTAGCCTGCCCTCACAATTGCAGATTCTCCCGGGCCAGGCGCGTTCCCAGGGCTCGGAGCTCCGCCAGTTCCTCCGGGGTGGGGATGTATTTGCACGAGAAGCCTTCATGGGCCAGCCTGATCTTCATGGCCTCGAGGAGCTGGTTCATCTCGGCCACCGCCTGGCCGCTCCAGCCGTAGGAGCCGAAGCAGGCCGCCGCCTTGTTCTGGGGCCGCAGCCCCTTAAGATAGGTGAGGAACTCGCCCATGGAAGGGAAGATGGTGTTGTTGAGGGTGGGGGAGCCCAACAGGAGCAGGCCGGCGTCCAAAACCTCGGGAACCACGTCGCTGTAATGGACGCGGCGCAAATGGCAGCTGACGGTCTCGGCCCCGGCCTCCCGCAAGCCTTGGGCCAATGCCTGGGCCAGCATCTCGGTGCTGCCCCACATGGTGTCGTAAACCACCAGGGCCCGGTGGGGCTCCGCTTCCCCTGCCCCCCATTTCCGGTAAGCCGCCAGGATCGGTTCCGGGGACCTGAGGAGCAAGCCATGGTCCGGGGCGATCAGCCTGAACTCCAGGTCCATTTGCTGGAGGCGCTGGAAAAGCTTGAGGACCAGGCTGCCGAAGGGCATCAGGATATTGGCGTAGTATTTTTGCACCTGGTGAAGATAGGCCGGGAAATCCGGGGTATCAAGGTCGAAGCGTTCCTCCGAGGCGAAGTGGGCCCCGAAGGCATCGCTGGAGAAGAGAATCTGCTCCTCCTTAAGATAGGTCATCATGGAGTCCGGCCAGTGGAGCATGGGGGTCTCCAGAAAGAGGAGGGTGCGTTGCCCCAGGGAGATTTCCTGGCCACTTTTCACTTCGACAAAAGGCCATTCGCCCCGGTAATGGCGGCTCAACCCCGCCTTGCCCATGGGGGAGCAGAAGAGCTTTTCCGGCTTGACCCTGGCCATCACCTCGGGCAGGCCCCCGGAATGGTCCATCTCCACGTGGTTGGAGACGATATAGGAAATCTTTTCCGGGTCCACCACCTCCGCCACCCGGGCCAGCATCTCCGGGACGAATTCCTTTTTTACCGTGTCAATCAGGGTGATCTGGTCGTCCAGGATCAGGAAGGCATTGTAAGTGGAGCCTTTTTCGGTGAGATAGCCGTGAAACTCCCGGATATCCCAGTCAATGGCGCCCACCCAATAAACCTTGGGGGCCAGTTCTATCGGCATGTGAGCCTCCCGTTATGCAGGGGCGACTCGCTGAGTCGCCCACCAGTAGCTGTCGGTGATCAGCAAAAAAGCCCAGTGGAGCTCGGTCCGCCGGGCGTGGGAAAGTGCCTCTTAGCTTTATCTGCAATGTGGCGTAGGCGCCCACGCCAGGCAACCGCCGCGGGCGGCGGTTCAACAGGTTCATCTCTTTGTGACTTTAGGTCATGATGGTTCGTTGATAGCTGACTGCTGCTGCAACATTGCCCGGGCGACCCGATCACAGGCTGAAAGCCTGTGCCACTGTCGCCCCTACGGGCAGGATGGTTGGCGGCTAGCTGACTGCTGCTACAACCCTTCCTTGACCATCTCCTCCACCAGGGCCTTCTGTTTTTTGCTCAGATCGGCGGGGGTCTCGACGATGATCCGCACGTACTGGTCTCCCCGGGTCTTGCCGCTGGCCTGGGGGAGACCATAATTCTTGAGGCGCATCTTGGTGTAGCCCTGGGTTCCCGGCGGCACCTTGAGGCTCATGGTCTTGCCATCCAGGGTGGGCACCGTCACCTTGGTGCCCAGGATGGCCTCGGTGAACTTGATGCGGCGATCCACGTAGAGGTCGTAGCCCTCCCGTTTAAATACCGGATGTTCCAGCTCCCGCAGCCTGACGTAGAGGTCACCGGGGGGCCCGCCCATGGGGCCGGGCCCGCCTTTGCCGCTGACCCGCAGCCTCTTGCCCGGCAGGGCGCCGGGGGGAATCTTCACCGAGATCTTCTCCACCTGGCCGTCGTGAGGCATGGCCACCACCTTCTCGGTGCCGAAGGCCATCTCGTGCAGGGTGATGGGCATCTCCACCTGCAGGTCCTCACCCTTGGGCGGCGGGGACTGGGCCCCAAAGTCTTCCGGGCCGCCGTACCTGAAGACCCGGGTGCGGGGCTGGCGGCCGAAACGTGCTCCTCCCCTTGCTCCTCCCCCTCCCATACCCCCGAAGAGGCGGCCCAAGAGGCCCTCGGAGAGGCCGAAGTCGAACATTTCGCTGAAATCGGCGCCCTTGAAGATATCTTCCCGACTGAATCTTTCATGGAAAGCCTGGGAGCCGACCTGGTCGTATTGCTGCCGCTTTTCGGGATTGCTCAGCACCGCGTAGGCTTCGCTGATCTGCTTGAATTTTTCTTCCGCAAGCTTCTTGTCCCCCTTGGCTTTGTCCGGGTGGTACTTCATGGCCAGCTTGCGATACACCTTCTTGATTTCTTCCGCAGAGGCTTCCCGGCCAACACCCAATATCTGATAATAATCCATCTCAGCCATCAGGGATCTCTCACATTTCCAAGTGGGGTATTGGCCATATTATATATGTTGCGGGGGATTTTTGTCAACCGCTCCATTAATATAACCTTTCCATTTCATTGAAATTTTCTTCAATGGCCGTTTGTTTGCCCCCATTTCCTCCTTGATAAATTTTTCCCTTTCTGATAAACACTCAAAAATATGGATTAAGTTAGCTATAGTGCGGCGGTGAGCCGAAAATTCCATTTATTGCAAGGAGGTTGGGCATGACGGCTTTGGTGGGTGGACTGGTCGCGGTGGTTTTGGGATTGATCGGCCTTGGGTGGTGGCACCATAAGTTCTTTGACCTCTTGGAAGGAGGCATCCCCCTCTTGCTCCTGTTGGGCGGCGCCCTGGCCGTCTACCTGGGTTTTGAGGAGACCAAGGATAAGTTTTGCAAGAAGGGCGATACCCCGGCTTACGAGCCTCCCAAGATGGGCGAGGCCGAAGTGGAGCAATATAAAGCGGAAGTGGAACGCTTGAAGGTCGAGGTCGAGGAACTCAAGGAGAAGAAGAAGAAATAGAGGCCGTCCACTTAACGGCGGTTTCCGAGAGGCGGGGGCAGGACTGAGAGCCGCCCCCTGGCGGGATTATTTCCGCGCCGCCCAGGGGAAGGGCCGGGGGCAGAGACTAGCCGCTTAGCCTGCGATCTCCCCGGAGGTCACCCGGACCACTTCCCCTGAATCCGTCTCCAGCAGCAGTGCCCCGTCCGGGGCCACCTCCAGGGCCAGGCCGTGGATGGCCAGCGGCCCCTGGCGCACCGTGACCCGCTGCCCCAGGGTCACCGTCAGGCTGCGCCATTCCTCGAGAATCCCGGTAAACTCCCGGGCCAAAAAGCGTTCGTAAAGCTCCTCAAACTCCTCCAACCAGGCCTTAAGGATCGCCAGCCGGGAATTTTCTGGCAAGAGCCGCCCCAGGCCCAGGGCCAGGGAAGTGGCCATGGCGGCCAACTCTTCCGGAAAGGCCCGGTTGCCGACATTAAGCCCCAGGCCCACCACCAGGTACCGGATCTGATCGCTTTCGGTCTCCATCTCCGTGAGGATGCCCCCCAGTTTCTTGCCGGCCAGCAGCAGGTCATTGGGCCATTTGATGCCCGGGGCCACCCCGGTGACCCGTTTCAGGGCCCGGGCCACCGCCACCGCGGTAGTCAGGGTGATCTGGGGCATCTCCGTGGGCGGCAGCGGCGGTCTGAGGAGCAAGGAGACGTAGAGCCCTGTCCCCGGAGGGGAATTCCACTGGCGGCCCAGGCGGCCCCGCCCCCGGCTTTGGGCTTCCGCCACCACCAGGGTGCCTTCCGAGGCGCCCCGGGCCGCCAATTCCTTGGCCAGGTCGTTGGTGGAGGCTACCTCTTCGAAGTGGTGCACCGGTCCGCACAGGCGCCTGGCCTTAAGCCCCAGGAGAATCTCTTCCGGCAGCAACTTGTCGGTGGCCGCCAGCAGACGGTAGCCCCGGCGGGGGGAGCCTGCGATGGCATAGCCCCGGGCCTTGAGGCGGTTGATGCGCTTCCACACCGCGGCCCGGCTTAAACCCAGCCGGGCTGCCAGGACCTCCCCCGAGAGGGGTTCCGCAGCGAGACGCAGGGCCTGCAACACCACGGTCAGAGGACCATCCTGGCCTCCGGCTGGTTCCTTATGGATATCCGGTTTCATCTGGGAATAGCTAAAAACAGCTCCGGCTCATGCCACCCTTAATTTTTGCAAGACACCCTTGGGATGGTTCCCGACCCCGGTTCCCGGGAGTGGCCCCGGCTCACCCCGTTGTCGGTCCTTAATCTGGTGCTTGAGAGAATTGTTGTAGACCGCGGCGCCCAGGAGGCCGCCCACCACCAAACCCACCACTGCGGCGGTGAGGGTCGGCGACATCAGGAGGGCGACGCACATGCCGGTGAAGGCGTAGGCCAGGGGGATGTAAACCTGGGCCGGACTGCAGGCAGGGATCAGGGCCAGGATGAGGCCAATGGCCAACAGCCTGCGCCACCCATGAGAGCCCCTGGTTCTCCGCCGATCACCCATCATCTCGCTTTTCACACGCCAAATCCGGCCTCTAATGTTGCGCTTCATAAATAGTATGGCATTAAATCAAGCGAAAAACCTAAATTCCCAGGGTATTAATGTCCCCCTTTAGAAAAGGGGGATTTAGTGGGGATTTCAGGAGGTTATTTTAAATCCCCCCTGCCCCCCTTTTCCAAAGGGGGGTTAAAAAAACCCTAGTTTGAAATGTCCTAGCAATTATGAAGCATCTCAATAGCTCGATAGCCCGGGCTTGCCCCCGGCGCCGCCCTCTCCCAACCGAAAACCGGAAACCGTCTTTTTATTAAAGCCGCTGCCACAACATCAGGTTAAAGACCGCACCCATCCCCAGGTGCAAGGCCAGGCTGAGGCGGCACAGCCACCGCAGCCGGCTTTCTTCCCGGTAAGCTCGCCGTTTGAGCATCTCCTGGTTGAGCGCCGCCAGGAGCAGTAAGGGCCAAAGACCGGCCCGCCAGGGGAGGGGCGAGGCCGGGAAGAAGAAAATGGTCAGCAGCCCCAGGATGACCAGCAGGTTGCCGGCGGTGTAGAGCAAGGCTGCGGGCACTGGCCCCAGGCGGGCCGCCAGGCCGGGGGCCGCCGCCGCCGCTCCCTGGGGAGCTTTTTGGTTTTTTGGGTCTTTTTGGTCTTTTAGGTCAGGGAAGCCGTAACCGAGAAAAAGATTAAATCCCGCCCAGGTGAGGGGCAGGCCATACAGCAGCACCTCGGTCACCAGATGGCCGCATTGCAGATAAAACCCGGCGGCCACCGGCAGCAGCCCGAAGCACAGGGCGCCGGCGACTTCCCCCAGACCCCGCCGGTACCAGCAGAGGGGCCGGGCAAAGGAAAAATAGCCTCCCAAAATTCCCAAGGCTCCCAGGGGGATGGTCAGGTCGCCGGTACGGTAGCAGAACTGCAGGAGCAGCCCCAGCAAGGCCGCCGTTCCCAAGCTGGCATAGGCCACCAGGCCCTGGGGCCCCTGGAAAAGGTCCGGCCGCCAGGCAGGATAGCGCCCGGCCCCGGCGGCAAAGCTCTCCCGGGCGGCAAAGGCGGCCAGGACCAGAGCCACCACCCCCAGGGTGCCGGACAGCAGCACCCCGGGGCGCAGGGGATATCCCGAAACCTCGGAGAGCAGGCTGCCGGCCCAGAAAGGCAGGCAGCCGGCCGCCAGCATTGGCAGGGGCGCAAGCACATGTCCGGCAACGGGTCCAGTCCTGGCAGCCATTTTAGATGCAATACGGTTCACTCAAGCAATCTTTTCCAAGGAATTGGTGGGCAGTGCCCACCCTACACTTTTTTGTCATGCTGAGCGCAGCGAAGCATCTCGTTTTTAGCAATTCTGCGGTCGCCCTGGCTCCCTCAGAATGACAAAAGAAATCACTTCACATCAGATCCTGGTGCTTGAATGAACAGCATTCATTTTAGATGATCTATCCAGCCTCTTCTATATATGTCATAACTTCCGGAAAGGTCAAGGCAATTACGGGAATAGCCTCCCGGCTCGCCCCGGCGGTTGGGGAAAAAATATCCGCGGACGGAAATTAAGAATTAAGAACATCCTAATCAAAGACCAGGATGCCCTCAAGGTCACCTCAGAAAACCGTGGTCCTTGGCAGGAAAATTGAAGAAAAGGGTTTTCCCGCAATCAGGCAGGATAAGGGCGGTTGCCGGTATCGGTCAGTCCTACGGCTTATAACCCCTTTAGAGAATAGACAGATAGGTAAAGAATATCAAAATATGATTTTCAGCCCGTAATGAACTGATTGATAGCGGTTAACAAAACTTTCGCCCATCAGATTTCGGCGAACACCTTCCAGTAGTTCTAACTTGGCTCGGGTTAGTTAAAAGAAAAAGTTCCTGGATCACTTGGAGGACACCAACCAAGGCCAGCAGACCGATAAGATGGATAGAAGGCATCCCATTCCGGGCGCCCAGCGCCAACACCGCGGCAGTTTCCACAAGATCTTTTTTATACCCGGTCAATTTTGGCTCAGGCTGCACGCGGCTCACGGTTTGGCGTGTTTGATGAAAGCCCCCTCCTGATATTCCTTGAAGGCGAGGCGCAACTCCTCCTGGGTATTCATTACAATGGGACCGTACCACGCCACGGGTTCCCCGATGGGCTGGCCCGAGATCAGGAGAAAGCGAACCGGGCTGGTGGGCGCGGAGACCATCACTTCGTCGCCGTCCTCGTAAAGAACGATGGTCCGGTCACCACAGGCACAGTGGCGGTCGAAATCAAAGTAGTTGGTCCCGACGACTTCATGGGCGTAAGCGTCCCGCTCCGGGTCGAAATAACCTTCCCCTTCAATGACGTAGGCAAAGACCCCGTGACCGCGCCGGATAGGATGACGGAACTCGGCCCCGGCCGGGACTGATACATCCAGGTATTCCGGGTCGGTGACGATATCCCGGACGGGTCCCTCAGCTCCGTTGACCCGGCCGCAAATGATCTTTACCCGGACGCCTTGGGCGAGAGAGACCTCCGGAATCTGGAGGCGCTTCACGTCCCGATAGCGGGGCTCCATCATCTTGTGGGAGGCCGGGAGATTGGCCCAGAGTTGAAAACCATACATGCGACCCTTATCGTCGCCCCGGGGCATCTCCTGATGGATGATGCCGCTTCCGGCCGTCATCCACTGGACGTCTCCCGGGGTGATTACCCCCTGATTGCCCATGCTGTCGCCGTGTTCCACTTCCCCTGCCAGGACATAAGTGATGGTTTCAATCCCTCGGTGAGGATGCCAGGGGAAGCCTTTGAGATAGTCAGCGGGATCGTCACCGCGAAAATCGTCCAGAAGGAGAAAGGGGTCGAATTGGGGAACCTGGGAGTACCCGAAGGCCCGCCGGAGGCGGACCCCCGCTCCTTCCAGCGTGGGCTTGCTTTGCCAGACTTTTTTGATTTTTCTTATCTTGGTCATCATATCTCTCCGCTTTTTCCCTAAAGAGGTTTATAGGTACCATAGATCGCCCTGTCAAGAGAACTTGCCAATGGTGGGGAGACAAGGGAGATCCGATACCCAGAAAACCCTGAGTCTGATAGCGACTACCTTGCCAAAAGCCGCACTTATCGGTGGGCTGGTAAAACCTGCAAATATATTCCGGATATCAATCAGGCGGCGGCCAGTGGACTCCGGGGGCAAAGTTATTATCTTATTGAGAAGAAAACCGGAGGAGGCTTACCATGCTTCTTTATCTAGTGCAGCATGCCGCAGCCAGCAGCGAGGCAGAAGATGCGGCCAGGGATCTCACGGAAAACGGCCGCAGGGACATGGAAAGTGTGGCTCACCACTTGAAAAGGCTTAATTTACAGGTCAGGCAGATATTTCATAGCGGCAAGACCAGGGCCCAAAGCACCGCCCGGGTCCTGGCCAGGCATTTACAGCCGCCGGCCGGAGTCTCGGAAGCCCAGGGGCTGGGGCCTCTGGATGATCCTGCGATCTGGGCGGACCGGATCGCCAAACTGGATGAGGATACCCTGTTGGTGGGACATCTCCCCCATCTGGCCAATTTGGCCGCCCTGCTCATAACCGGGAATAAAGAGATCAGTGTAATAAATTTCCAGATGGCCGGTGCGGTCCGCTTGCGGCGGATGGAATCGGGCCATTGGGCGGTTGATTGGATAGTCGTCCCGGAACTCATCCTTTAGCCTCCTTATAATCCCGGTAAAAGAATGATTACCAGAATAGTCAGGAAAATCTGTGCATTTCTGCCTGAGGGATGATCATCTCCCCGCGGCCAGGCTTATTACTTCACGTGGAGGACGCCCCGGCCGCTCAAAGTTTGTCTTCTGAATAAAGCTTGATATCCATCGGGCAGCCATAGCCTTGTCTTAAAATAGGGAATGAAGTAACATTAAAAAATTCATAATTAAATCCAGGCGAAAGAAGCTCAGGGGGTATCATGTCCGCTCAGGAGACGCCGTTTCCCTTGTCTTCGGGAGATTGTCTCCCCTTGGTGGAATTGGCTTACCAGGTCTTGGCCGCTAACAGATTAGAGGACCTGCCGGACTCCATCCTTCCCCTCCTGGGGCAAATTTTAGCAATTCCCGCGGCCCTGCTTTACCTGGAAGACGCCCGCCTGCCCGGCCATTATCTTTTCCATACCGGGTTCCCCCCTGAGCTGATTCACTCCCTGGAGCAAATTTGCCAGGAGCAATTCCCACCGCTCTCCCAGCAGAGTCAGCCGCTAACCCTCCCCTTATCGCCGGCTTCACCCCCGGCGGGCTCAGTCACCCTCTGCCCTCTCCGGACGCCCAAAGGATGCTTCGGCCTGTTGGGGCTGGCGGGGCCCGAGGGCAACCTCCCGCCCCAGACCTTGCCGTTAGAAAGTTTCCTTCCCTTGCTGACCCATGCCCTGGGCAACCTCCTGGACCGGGTGGATTTGGACAAACGCCTGAACCATCTCAACGCCTATCTCAGCGTGAGTTCCATGATCGCCCAGGCTCTGGACCTCAGGGACGTGCTGGAGGGGGTCCTATATTTCTGCATGGACGCCCTGGCCGCGGAAGCCGCCTCGGTCCTGTTGCTCGATTATGAGAAAAAGAACTTCCGGTTTTACAGCGCCGAGGGCGAGGCCAAAGAGGTCCTCCTGACCGCCACCTTCCCCGCCAACCAGGGCCTGGCAGGCTCCGTGCTGGAGACCCAGCAGGCGGAGATCATCAACGATGTCCAGCATGACCCCCGCTTTTATGGAAAACTCGATTCGGAATCGGGCTTTCAGACCAGGAACATGATCGTCCTGCCCCTCACCGCGGGAGAAGAGAAAATCGGCGTTCTGGAAATCCTCAACAAGATGGGCGGCAAACCCTTTCTCGATGAAGAGCTCCTGCTGCTCCAGTCCATCGCCGAAGAGATCGCCTTTGCCATCCGCAATGGCAAACTGTTTGAGGTGGTGGTGAAGAGCTACTGCAAACAGCGGCAGGGGGAGACCTCTTGCAAGGGGTGCAAAAGGCCCCTGGGCTCCTGGACCCCCTGCGTCCGGTACCGGGAGGCCAGCATCGAAGTTTAGTTTGGGGAGTGCAGCAGATCTCCAGGGCTTGGGAGATATAAGTAGGGGCGGGTCTAAGACCCGCCCTTATGTTGGCCCATTTACCGGCAATTCTCCCCTACCCTTCCCTCGCCAGGTTCAGGGCCCCGCCCGCCTGCCAGAATCACCTCCGCAGTTTCAGCAAGACTAACCATCTGGCATAAAAATCGGTGCTAACGAGCGAATGCCAATCCCTTGAAATCACTGGCGCGCCTGGCAGGATTCGAACCTGCGACCCACGGATTAGAAGTCCTCACAGGAAGGAGCGCACAACCCGCAAACCCTCATGGTTGAGACATCTGCATTCCAGGAAATAGGCAAGTTTAACCTATTTTTTGGTAAAACCTACTCACCGACCTACTCACCTAAATGGCCGGTTAATAATTTGTACTGGAGGTTCAAGATATTGAATTCCTTCGGGGGTGGTGGGGGGCATGCCCACCTCTCCCAAGATCCGTCTTTCACTAAATTTATTATTTTCACCATTTGGTGAAAACCGCTTAATTGATGAAAAGGGATTTTTAAATTTTAGCTTTTAAAGGTCCCTGTCATCAGCACCAGAACGTCCGCGCCCTGGGTCAGCTAATGCCGATCTAAAAGAGAACCGGCCAGGCCACCGAACCTCACGGCCTTCCATAAGGACTTGGTGGACCGTGCGGTCCACGGCTACGTCATCCACCCCGGCGAAGTCCGGCTGCCCCTGGTGCCGGGGGTTACCGCACTCCCCTTCAATGACATTTGATAAAGAAAGCACTTGCTTATTCAATTTGGAAGGTGCTCCAGGCGTGAAAGGCCAAATTGCAAAATTGCCGACCCTCTGAAACCCTTGATTTACAGGCCTTTCAGAGAATGGAGGTTCACCCGGTGACCCCTGTTTGAACCCAACCTACTCGCCCTCCCGGGGGGTCCTCCCAGCCTGCTTACTGACCTTCTGGGCTTGTGGCCGGCTATCGGAAACGAGCCGGGCTATGAACATCTTATACCAGGTTTGGTCTTGAGGGACAGCTTCTTGTCCCGCTCTAACTCCTACCAGATCCCGTTATCCCGCTTCAACAACCGCAATCAACCCCTACCCCTATCTGAAAATATCATCATATTTAATCAGTTATCATTTCCCCTGCAAAAATGCATTGAAAATGCATAATTGCAACCATCATGACCAGAGGCGGGCCTCGATCTGCAAGGAAGTGGCGCGCTGGGCCTTCGGGCGCCTTCGGGTCTGCATTGACTGTCCGCTGGGGAGGCAGGGGGAAGCTAAACCTCCCGGCCCGGACAGGTAAAAGATACTTTCAGGCTGTGGAATTGCGGCTTTCCTGCTCCATGACTTCCTGGGCCGCCCTGGTAAGGAAAGAAGAACGGCTCAAGCCCCGGCGTTTTGCCGCCGCATCCACCCGGCGCAGAGTTTCCTCTGGGATGGTGATATTAATCCTTTTTGCCTTCCCATGGGCATCGGGCACTGAAACAACCAGGAAGGCAACAGCATCGGCGTTCTCGGGATCGGCAACAATGTCCTCGAGATTTGTGGGGGCCGGCAGCGGTTCCCCGTCTTCCCGCAGGCCTTCCAAATGAAGCAGCAGTGCCTCAAAGGCCATGTCCTTGGCCTCATCAATGCTTTTCCCGGCTGTAATGCAGCCGGGGAAGTCAGGGAACGACACCCCATAATCGCTGGCAGGCTCTTTGTGAACCACGGCGATGAAATTAGGCATGAGTCCTTCTCCTATCTAAATCTGACCCCCGATTGCCGTTCGATGCTTTTAAGCGTATTGGCGGGAATATCCTTTTCCGGGTGAGGCACCGTCACCCGACCGGGCTTCGCAGGGTGCTTGAATTGCACATGAGATCCTCTTTGGCCCACCCGGTACCAACCATCAGCCTCCAGGCGACGAATGATCTCCCGACTGTCCATGTGTAACTATACACACTGATAAGTGATATGTCAAGATAACAGCATTCCCTTCACCTTCTCCATCTGGGTTAGGATCGTCCGCTTGATAAGGGCGGGAAGATAAATATCTTACGTATTAAAATAGTTAGGGTTTACCATGAATCCCGCGACACATTTGTCTTTGAGCCGAGAACAGCTCTATCAATTGGTGTGGTCGAAACCGATGCAGCATCTTGCCAAAGACTACGGCGTCTCCGATCGCGCCATGGGAAAGTTGTGTGCTCGTAACCAGGTTCCTGTCCCACCAAGGGGTTATTGGGCCAGAAAGAATTCGGGTTATAAGGTTGTCCGGCCGCCGCTTCCTGCCTTTGTCGCAAAGGAAAAACCAAAACCGAAACCCCCGGAACCGGAAGTCCAAAAACCTGCAAAAAAGAAAGCCAAGCCCTCTAGCGCATGGGAAGATCGAGAAAAGAAGATCAAACAAATACTGAGGGATCACCGGCGCAGACTGTCCGGCGGCGTTCATTATGCCGTCCTCGTCGACAGCTGGAGTTGCGATTACAGCTTTGGACTTAACGCCAATTTCGATCCATTTCGCCGCCGCGAAGATATCGGGGACTTCTATAGCGAGCCATTCCACGAATATCGCTGGTTGGTTTTTAAAGGCAAATTTCTAGAGCCCCTTCAGTTGAAAGAGCAAGAGGTCGAGGTAAGGTTAGCTCGGAGCCGTTATCTCAATGAGGCAGAGAGAAGCAAATACCTGAACGAATATCGCGAAGATCCGCCGGAGGCCGTGGGCTTCCTCCATAAACAAAAACCACTCAGTTGGTGTTCTGTCTCTTTCCCCGAAGATGCCATGAACATTGTCCTTGAGGCCACGTCAGCCAATAAAATAAAGTTTATAATCCTCTATGGAGAAAAGCTGCGGTATAGACAGGCCTCTATTTTCAACTTCTCGTTACAAGAAAAAATGGAGGATGAAGAATAGCGTGGCGAATCGGTGTGGGCTCTGCAAACCCATGCCTATAAAAAATTTCTGAGAGGCGGGTTTACTGATCTGCCAGAAACCGTGGATGAAGTCCGGGCAATTAAATCCTGGCTGGCAGTCTTGGAAGCCACCTTCCAGGTAATCAATCTTAGGCCTTATTTTCCAATGTGGGCAAGCGCCTGGTCAAGTCGCTCAAGGTCTATTTTTCTGACGTGGGCACCCTTTGCCACCTGAGTGGCCTCAAGGACCCGGAACATGCCGCCACCCGGCCCCCTGGGCGGAGCCATCTTCGAAACCGCGGCGCTCACGTAAATCATCAAGACGCTCATACATCGGGGTCTGGAGCTACAGGTGTGAGCCTAATGGAGCATTAAGGAGGTGCGATAAAGAGTTGGGCCAAGAATGATTGACTCCCTGATCCCCCATCAAATGGAATGGGACACTAAATTTCCAATATTCCTCTGTAAGAGAAAAGAGCGAAACTTCGTCAGGGAGGGCCTGGGCCAGCACAGGCAGGAAAAATGACGGAATTATTCCTTGAATGTCTACTCAGGAGTAACTCTTATACGGGCGGCATGCACACGCACTTGAACTTCAGAATAGAGCGGAATGCCAATATCTTCTTTTACCTCAAGGGTCGTGGCTAAGGCGTAAGGTATAAAATCTTCCAGGGATCCAGCATCTTCTGTACAGTTTACTTTTATTTCAAGGTTATCACCGTCCACAAAAGGACTAGCCTGTTCCCCTTCAAGAACTTCATGCTGTATCGTACCCCGTTTCACAGCCTGCCAATCAGCTTGCTTGCGGTTTACCTGGAGTAATTCCTTGGGAGGCTCAAACCACAGAGCAGCTCGACGCCATTTTTGATTCATTGGATTAACTGGCGTAAGCCAGGCAAGAGTAATTGTCAGGCGTCGCCAACAGTGCTGGCCACTCAAAGACGGTGGGAGAGGGAATTGATGGATATGGGCTTGATCCTTTCCGATCCCTCCTCCACTGAGTGCAGTAACACGATACTCTGCACATTCCCTAACTTGAGCGGGATTAATTAAACCATAACCCAATAGTCGCGTTAGATACTGTTTAAACTGCCGGCTGTTCTCGGGAGAGCGGAGGATGTTATCGAGAATACCTCCAGCCGCTCCCCATTCTGATGCGTGAGCGAGGAGCACTTTTAGCCATAAAGACATCGGAATGGCATCGATTAGGTCACCGCCAGGCCCCCTTCGCAACTCTTCCAGAACATCATAAAGGATCGTACTCGCACGACTGACAAGTGCTGCTGCGTTGCTTGTGCCTCTGGTATGCCAAACTGCCGTCATTTCACCTGGGGTTGAGCCAGGAGATGCCACCTTTTGCCCAGGAGCCAGGGAGCCTAAATAGATAGTGCAGGTCGCATTGGGGGCCGCTGCTATGGGATCCAGCAAAACCACTTTACCACCAGGAGCCAGTATTTCGGGCTTTATAGCCCGGCGATATCCCATGCCTTGGGCATTGAATAAGCTTGGGAGACCTTGGTCAATATAGGGCTCAACAGCGTGTGGAAGGTTAATAGCCCCAGAATGGTCATCATGGCTTGCGGCCACTGTAAGCACATTGACAGCTTCCGCTGGGGAAAGGAGGCGTCGATTACGAGCACTAGCGGCTACTGATTTGATTATCTGGGTTTGTCTGTCTTGAGGTGCAAGCGCCCTGTAACGGTCCCATGCAATGCCAAGCTCCAACGGGTAAGGATGGTTACCAGCGCTCACAATAAAAAGCACTTGGTATTTCCAAGCTAACCAATCGAGGAGGCGCGCTAAAGGGCTGAGTGCACCAAAAAACATCCTATCTTTAATCCCAATGGATAGATTAATAATGCATACAGTGGGAGCTGTTGCTGCTTCACCACCGTCTCCTTCAAAGATGCGTCGCACTGCTCTGTGGATTATGTCTACAACAAGTGAATTCTCTGGAACTACCTCGTCACGAGGAAGTCGCCAGTCATGTGGATTTGGCTGCAAAATCGGTCGGACATAAAGCCAACGAGATATTGGTCCTTCGTTTCCATTCAAATCACCGTGAATGATAAGGGAAGCCATTGCCGTGCCATGCCGGCGTTCCTTTGCTTGATATAGTAATTCTATGCCGTCTGGGTCGTCAATACGTAAACGACCCAAAAGTCTTTTATGACTTTGAAGTGGAAGTCCGTCTAACAATGCGACAACAGGGTCACCTAGGTGCATCCCTGGTTCTGGAATGTGGTCCTCCTCAGTAGTCCGTTCATCACCGGGTAATATTGCAGCCATCTGGCCGGTGGCGCGAAAATACTGAATTTGTTCACACTGAATGAAAGCAATATCATTGTTGCCTTTTTCGATAAGTTGCGAAACTGAAGCTATCGGCAACTCAACAAGGAGAGCATGATAGGCAATATCCTCGATTACAGCCTCTTGGATAATTCGCCCTTGCATAGCTGAAAAGAGGTCGACAACACGGCTTTGGGCAGCGGCGCGAACCATTGGGTCTCGCCGAAACCATAATTCAACTTCACAGGGGATAACCGTTTCTCCATGTTCAACTCTCGCTCTCCAATCATCCAAAATGTCTGTTTCCAGTAGCCGCTCATTAACTCCCCATGGGTGTATGTCAAGTAAATTATCGAAAACTTTGATCCACTTGCTCAATCCATGAGGGAGATGCTCCCCTCTTTGCCACCGCTGCCAGAGGGAGAGCATTTGATTCAAAGCCTGTTGGTTAGAAAAGACCAGGAAAATTCGCCCGCGCAGAGTTTTTTCGAGCTTGCGATGCCCCTTATCATCTAATGCAAAAAAGTCATCGTCAGGTGGGATGTCCTCTTCTTCTATCTCGCCTAGCCATTCCATTCCTGTAATTTTCTGAACCGCACCTATGAAATCTTCAACTGATCCTGCTGTCTTAAGAACAAGGACCTCTTCTGGCGTGATACCCGCGGCTTCAACTGTCATTCGGGAGCGTCGGGCCTCAAATGTCTCTTGTAGGGAAGTAAATCTCGGTCCCAGTTTTTGTGCCTGTCTTTCCCGGCTTGGTCTGCTGATCATGTCCCTTGGAGGAGACTTCTTGCTCCTCTCCACCGGTTGTCCAGGAAATGGCAAGATCAGCAAAGGTCTTTTAAGTCTTGCTTCTTCCATCTTTTCTCTCTTTCAGGGAAAATCGTTTCTCCCATTGCGCTAACCGCTCGTTTACTATATGGCGAATATTCCCATCGGGAAGCGTCAGAATATAACGACGCTGGACATCAAGGCTGAATTGCTCTAACTCCGAAAAACTTAGCCCTTTTAGGCGTTTCGAAAGTGTATCCGGGCTTACACCAAGTTTCATTCCGAATCTTTCCTGAAAGCGGCGAAACCATTCTTCAGATAGAGCTGCAGTTGGTGGAGGAAGGTGAAGTCGAAGCTGGAACCGTCTCCAAACAGCTCGGTCGAGAAGTTCCGGGTGATTAGAAGCTGTAACTACGACTACATAGCTAGGAAGCGCATCTACTTGGAGAAGGAGTGAACTAACAACACGTTTGATTTCACCGGTCTCATGAACGTCGCCCCTTTCCTTGCCAACAACGTCAAACTCATCAAAAAACAGAACACACCGGTGAGTTCTGACTTGTTCGAATAACCTAGCAAGTCGAACAGCTGTTTCTCCAAGATAACTGGCAATTACGGCTTCGTACCGAACAACAAACAACGGAACTGCTAGCTCGGTCGCCAAGGTTTCTGCGAGCGAGGTTTTACCATTCCCAGGTGGACCAGCAAGTAGCACCCGATGGCGGGGTTCAAGATTATATGCGCGTAAAAGGTCTGAGCGGGTTTGCTCTTCAATAAGCTCTTTGCATGCTGTAAACACTACATCTGGTAAGATCAGTTCATCCAGTCGGCGGTTTGGAAAAGTTTCATAATAAAGCTCGGCAACCTGGCCATTGCGGCGTGCAGGAGCTGCAAAGGAATTCGCTCCCGCTTTTTGATTAAGAAGCGCTGACAGTCGGTCAGCGAGAATGTGGTGCTGCTTAGCGCGCTCCTCCGCTATTAACGCTTCAAGAGCCTTGCGAAAGAGAGGCTGCTCACCCTGCGCTCCGGCACGCACTAAATCTAAAAGTAGATCGGCCCTAGCCATATTACGACTCCCCAAACATATGATATTTTGTGAGGCCATTTTTGGCAAGAAAAAGCCTTAAGGCAACTGAAAAGACGCATTTTAGCAGGAACCGTGCGAGGGTGGCTGTTACGCATTCCCCCACCCTCCCCCCCCTCAGAACCTCCGGAGGCGCCAGGCGGAGGGCGCGGCGCACTGCCGGCGTCATGCCGCTCATGGCGCACCTCCGGCTCTGCTCTCCGGAGCCAAGTAGACGGTGGGCAGCCGCCGCCAGTCATCGCTGATGGGATGCTGGCCTGTGAGTTCGATGATCAGGTGGTCCTTGACGGCCTGGGAGAGCATCACCGGGCCCGGAGCCAATCCCGGGGGAAATTCCAGGGCCAGCATCAGGCCGCCCCCTCCCACGTTTCTAATCAGTAAAACCGGACGGTCCGCCATGGCGGAAACCTCCGTTTGCAGATAGTTGCCCGTTCCCAGTTCCCGGTTGGCACCCGGAAACCGGGAACTCAGAATTTCCAAGACCAGCGCAGCCCTTCCCAACTCGCCCAGGGATTACGCCAATCCGCGCCGCCGTTTCGAGTAGGCGGCCAGGGATAATTTTCCGGCCGCATCAACTCCAGGGGCGTTATTGAGTAGGGTGGTCCGGCGCACCGCCCCCGCGCCCCAGTTGCCACCAGGATTTTTTAACTGGAGCCGCAGGAGCATCAGCGGTTTTCGCCTCCGGCGTAAATAGATCCCTGATATAGTCCTTCAATATTTTGATTTTGCCTTCCATGATGTCCGCATAAGCATCCACCCCGGCCTGATATTTGGCCACTTTGCCTCTGGCCGTCAGGGACATGCCGCCAAATTCCTGGTCATCGAAAAGTGGCGGCGCCGGCCGGGGTTCCGGATTAATGTTGGGGACGGCCTGCTCTCTCAGTGGGGGGAGTTCCTTTTGGGTCCCGCAGCATCCCATGCTGAATAAAATAACCCCGCATAGCAGTATCGTCCCGATCCTGGACCATCCGATCCACTTCCTGGCTTTCATGGCTATGCCTCGCATGAATTATTAAGGTTTGTTCCCGGTCCTTTAACTCGGCGCTCTGACGGAAATTTTCGGCCCGCAGGGTGATGGCGACGTCCTGCAATTCCCGGATCTGCTTTTCGTACCTGGGCTTATCCCACCAGTTGTGCTTGAGGTATTGAAAACCGTTCCCTGCCAGGGCAGCCAGGAACAGGCCCAATAGCAGTTTGGTAAAGATGCCTCCAAACATGGCAAACCTCCCCGGGGGCGCGGGAGGGGTGCGCCCCCGAAATGGTAGTGAAAAGGGACTACGCATCGGCCCGGGCGTAAAACTCGTAATCGGTGTCCGGCTTGAGCTGGGGCAGCTCCACCTTCAGCACCTGGCCGGCGTCAGCCAGGGAGACGGGCTTGGTGATCTTGGGGAGCAGCTCCTTCCAGAGCGCAGCCTCGGCTTCATGCACCAGGCTGCCGTCATCGAGGGAAACGATGAGCTGCGAGAGATGCTGCAGGGCCTGGCCGTTTTTGTCCTGGTTGGGAACCTGGACATTCAGGAAGGGCGGCGTGGCGTTGAGGTCGCCCCCGGTAATGACCGGCGCTGCCGGAGTCTGGGGGTGGGGCGAGCGGGCGTTGAATTTGTCGGAATAATCGCTTCTCATGGGTCGAGCTCCTTTCTTTTATGATTCTCGTTCACTGAACGAGATGAAGGCTCTTAGTCTTAATTCCGCATCCAGTCCGCCGGCTGGGGGGGCCTCTAGGGTTTGGGGCCCGGCGGGCCGGCCTTGAGGCTCGCCTGGTAACTCCAGCCCCCCAGGCCGATCAGGGTGGTGAGCAGGGCCACTGTCTGATTGTCCAGGGGTTTGCGGTACACGAAAAAGCTCCAGTTGAGGATGACAAAGGCGTTCACCACTGCAATAGTGGCGAACACCGCGCCGGTATTGACCTTGGAGTTATCCAAGCCGATGAAGTTTTGCCACCAGCTCCCCATGGACTCAAGCATGCCCTCAGCCCCCATACCCCTTTACCGCATTGATGAAGGCGGCCTTATCCACGTTGTCTCCCGGGCAATGATGGTCGGTTTGGGGATCTTCCCGGTGCAGCCGCATGCTCTCGGGATCAAGCCCCAGCTTGGCCGAGAGGATGGAGATGGCGGCCACGGCATTGTCTCGGACCAGGTCGCCCCGGCCTGAGTCAAATTCCTCCGAGTCATAATCCCCCAGCATCTCCACCCCCAGAGCCACCGCATTCCAGGAAGGAGAATGGACCCCGGGCACCGTCAGAGGTGTGAAAACCCAGATCTGCCGGTCATCCACAAAGAGATGGGGGCCCCCGGACCAACCCTGATCATCCCGGTAATAGGCCTCCAGGCCCAGGATGTGCTGGTAGGTGAGGCCCTCCGGGCGCTGGGCCAGGGTGGGCTCCCCGGTATTGTGGAGCACGATGAACCCCGGCTGCCAATCATCCCAGTTAAGCCCGGCAACGTATTGCCGGAAGTCTTCCGGGGAGAAATTCCGGCCGACAATGCCTTTCCAGTTCATACGAAGACCTCCTTGAACTGCCCGGCCCGGGCCAGAACATCGGCGGAGTAGTCGCCGCCGGCGGTGCGGCTGTCGATACCCTCTCCATTCTCAAGGACCCTGAGGACATTGCCCTCGCCACAGTTGTAAGCCGCTATGGCGGCCTGCTGGGCCTGGGCATCGCTGAGATTGTCCAGAACCCCTTTGCCGGCCAGGAAATTGTATTTGCCCGTGAGGATCTCCGCCCCTTTGGGGATATTGATGGCAGGGTCCCGCCAGTCATTGGCCGCCAGCCAATCCCCGAAGGAGCGGTCATCAATTTGCATGAGGCCGCGACCATGGCCGCCGTCGCCGGTCAGATCGGGATCCAGGATCAGGCCGAAGCGGGATTCCCGGGAGATGATGCCGGCGATGATCTCCGGGGGCCAGTCGTGTTTCTGCGCGGCGGCCGCAACGATATCCTTCATCCGGCGGCACAGGTCGAGTTCCTCGGGACGTATGCTCATCTTCTCACCCTCCCACTATTTTTTAGTCTTGCTTTGCTCCACCAGGACATTGACCATACCCTTCACTTCCCCGACGTCGCCCTTCACCTCTCCAAGATCCGTCCGGATGGCACCCAACATGCCGAAGATGTTGCCGATATTCGCCTCATTCCTGAGCGAGCGCTGCTTCTCCGCTTCATGTTCATTGCAATCCTCCTCGGGACTAAAGCGGCATTTGCCTGAGTTGCCAGCAGGGGGCGCCGGGGCCGGATCAGGAAGCTTCAACTCCACTTTCTGCTCCGTGGTGCTTCCAAAGACCCTGGACAGCTTGCCGCCCCCAAAGCCGAGGCCGGCTGAGAAGAGCAAGGCGCAGAGAGCCAGGAAGATCTGCACGGGGAAGGGCAAGGCCAGGATCTCGTTCACGGTCACCTCCTTCGGATAGTTTTCCGGGGGCGGGCTGCGCCTCCATTAGCTCGGATCTTCGATCTCCCAGACCACGTAGGACGGCACCACCACCGGCACGCCGTTCGCCATGGTGTAGGCATTGCAAGTGGTGACCGCCTTGATGCGCTGGTTGGTTTCATCGATGATCACCAGGGCCACCCCCGACCCTGACCCGGTGCCGTTCACCGTCTGCTGGGCCAAGGCCAGCTGCCGGCCCGAGTCGGTGCCGGCCTGCTGGGTGAAGGCGCCGGAGGAAAGGGCCACGCTCCCCAGGGTATAGGTCGCCACGTCGCTATACTGCGTGGGCGCCTGGGAACAGATATGCAGTTTAGTAGCATGGTTCATGATGTCGGCGGTGCCGGCATCCATGGAGTTGTGGTCAATTTGCTTAGCTGCACCGGGCATTATCTTCTCCTTCTCAGAGGACCAGGAAGAAACTTCCCTGGGTTGCTCCCTTTATCTGATCGGTGGCGCACTTGCTCAGGGAGGTGCAAGCCGCCGCGCCCTGGATGAGGCCCAGGATCTCTCCGGCCGGGACCGAGGGCGGCGAGCGGCACACCCCGATTCCGGTGATCACTTCAATAAGCGTTAGCTGGAAACCCATCTGGGAGAGCGATTTATTCGGAGAGCCGGTGACCACGCCCTCCAGGCTGGGGACCTGGCAGGTAGACAGGGAGGTGGCCTGGGCCATTCCCGACAGCATCCCAATGATGGTGCCGGCAGGACATTTAGACTGCGAAACCGGGGCCTGGATACTGGAAAAAATCTGGGCTGCCGCATTCTTCGTGGCCGACTTGCAGGAGGCCACCCCCTGGATCTCTCCCTCTATCGATCCAACGGCATTCTTTGTCACCGACCTGCAGGAGGCGATACCCTGGATCTGCGCCAGCTGATAGGCCTCCACCTGGCCGATCACTCGGCTAAACTTCACCAGCGGAGGCGGGAGCACCTCCACCTGGCCAATCGCCCGAGTAAATTCAAGAAAACTGACAGGCGCGGAAGAACCTATCAGGACAATGATAGACGCATTGGCTGGGCTGAAAGCATCAGAAATCGGCGTGGACGTGTCGCTTGTCAGCGAGTTCATGTGCGCCGCAATGGTGGCATGATAGCTCGGCCTTGCTTCCTGGTCCGTCGTCCAGCCACTGCTCTGGCTATAACCCTGGCTGCCGAGGTCATACGTGACAGCCGCAATCGCTAAGTCACTCAGGATGGAGGGTATGGCAGAGGGGTTAGAACCGCCTGCCATTCCAAAGCGGTCTATGGGAGCCGCAGAGTAGGCTCCGCTGATCTCATAGATGACACCGGATTGCCATTCTGCGCTACCGGAGATGGGAAACGTGTAAGGCCCAACTCCATCCCCGCTGACGACCAGGTGCCACCAAACGGCGATCGAATCATTGCCATTGGTTATGTTGGCGATCTGCGTCCAAGTCCCGCCAGAGGGCGGAGAAATAGTTCTGGCCTGGCTGAACTGTGAATACGACGTAATCGCCAGCAGAATATTCCCCACCGTGGGGACGCTGCCCAAGGTCAGGGCAACGCTCGTCCCCGATGAGCTTGGCTGGTACTTAGCGCTTTGGAGAATAGCTACAGACATTAGGTCACCAGTTCTAAGCCAACATCCATCCCATTAATCTCGGAAATTCCCCATGCCTGCCCAGTCGCGGGGCTTTTCGCATACATCGAGAGCACATTAGCTAGTGCGCCAAGGGGCACCGTTTGCCTGGAACCATAGTAATACGCGCCCCCAATGTAAAAG
The DNA here is from genome assembly GCA_052147455.1 of Desulfobaccales bacterium. Classification (GTDB taxonomy): domain Bacteria; phylum Desulfobacterota; class Desulfobaccia; order Desulfobaccales; family 0-14-0-80-60-11; genus JAPLJC01. Next base: position 31,154 of record JBKQKO010000105.1, read on the forward strand.
ACGTCTTCGACTCCACCCACTGCTGGCGCTCCTTGCCCCTCCCCTCGTTTGAGTATCTGGATACAATTCACAGTATTAAGGCCAGAGGGCAGTTGAGCAACCGCATAGGTATCTGCCAGACCATTGACATTCCCAGAAACGAACTTGGAATCGCTTCCTGGAACAGAATTCACGCAGCTATAATTTGACCCGGTTGACGGTGTTAGCTGGGTTTCTGACCCTGCTCCACTGGGTGTCAGGGGAACAATATGCCCATTGCCAATCCAGTTAGCGTCATCAACAACCAGATGATCCCAGTAAGACGGGGACGATGTTCCATTGGCTTCACCATTATTATTGCCCAGACATATCTGAGAAATCGTATTGTTGGACTGATTCTGCGTGTTTCCGCTAAAATTAATGTCCAGAACGCCATTAATCTTCGTTTGGATAGCACCGGAAGACCCAATGTTGAAATAAACTTCAATCAAATACGGCGTGCCCGCAGTCAGCAGCGTAGTTCCTTGGGCTACAATAGTTCCGCCAGCCTGCCCTTTACGCACCGAAACTGTGCCGTTGGATTCCAAACATAATGCCAGTTGGTTGCCTTGCGAGTTGGCTATCCATAATATCTCGCCGGCGTTATTTGTGGCGAACTGATAATACACCTTGATGTAAACAACTGCAGGGTTGCTCGGAGAAATATTCTTTGCCACCCAAAAAGCATTCGACCCGGTATAAATCCCTTGGTCCTTAAGCATATATGAGCCAAAGCCCGTGAGGGAACCGGCTGCTACGCCAGCTGTCTGAGCACCTGCATGGACCAAATCCCAGCACTGCAGATCGCCAGTCTCAAAACCATCTATGAATAAGCGAGCCATATCAGCCTCCTGATCCCTTAGTAATTCTGGGCCAGGGAGACCAGGTCCCACTTCCGCGGGCCGGTCCGGTAGATGAAGCCCAGGTAATCGGTCTTGCCGGGGCCGGAAAGCTGCACGTTCATGCTTCCCAGGCGCACTTCGGAGCCGAAGGTCACGCCCCGGCCGCCGGTGGCGTCCTGGGTGAGCGCCAGGATATAACTCTTGCCGTCAATGCCGTTGGTGAAGGCAAAGGTGGTGTTCTCGGTCAAGGTGAGCTGCTGGAGCTTTCCCTGGCGCCAATCGATGGTGACCGTGCCTGCCTCGGTCAGGGTGTAGGGCGGCTGCTCCTCGATGTCGTTCAGGCGGTCGGCCACGTCGTTATAGGTCTTGTTGCGGGCCAAGGACTGCAGCATGGCCGCATAATCGGCTCCGGAGAGCAGCACCGCTATGCCGTCATAAAGGGATTCGTTGGAAGTGGTGTCGGTTCCATCCCAATTAAACTGCCGGATGGTGGTGGTTTGAGGAGTGCTGAAGACTCCCGGGTTACCGGCGGCGTCCAGGCAGAGGTAGAGGGTGCCCGCCGCCAGGCCCACCAGGGAAACCACCGTGGGGGTCGTCTTGGCCAGGAAGGTTGAGCCGTTCCAGAAGGCCCCGGCGCTCACCGTGATAGAGGTGCCGCTGCCCGGCGTGAAGGAATAGCTGCCGATGCCGATCAGCCCCAGGCGGTCCCAAATGTATTGAAGCCCCGTAGGGACGGCCTGACCGCTGTTCGCCACCTGGCCGGTTACCTGGGCCGCTAAGGCATTGAAAAATGACACAATGGCCGTAAAGTTATTATTGAGCTGGGCGATATAATCCGTCTCGCCCGTATTGAAGCCGGTGAACAGGGTCAACTGATTCATAGTTGACTCCTACAAGATGCAGATGAGGTTTCCATAGGCATCAAACCGTCCTTGCGCCCCCAGGGGCAAGCCGCCGAACCCGGAAGGGCTTAAACTCCCAAGCTCCCCCAGGGTGAGGGGCCGGATGATAACCCCGCTCATCGTGTCGCCGGCCACTTCCGCAATGTCCTCGGCGAAGGTCACGAAAATGATATGCCCCAGGCCTTGCGCCGTGGTGGAGAGGCCCACGATGGCATATTGGCCGTTGGGCATCTTACTGAGGGCTACCGGCGTTCCCTGCTGGGCATAGATGATGTCCTGGTTATTGTTCGCCACCGGGACCGCCTGAAGCACGTTGGGGTTCGTGCCGCCAGAGCCGATGGTGACATTATCCGGGTTCCCCACGTCCAGTACCGATTGCCCGATGTCCACGTCACAGGCCCATACCCAGTTCCCGGTCCCATCGGGACAATACTGATAGAAGGGGCTGGCCACGGTGCCGATGAGCTGGCCGCTGGCCATGTCAATCGCCCAATCGGTAATTTCCCGGATGCTCATGCCGTCATCACCTTTATGCAGTCAATCTCCAGGACCGGGACTTCGCCACGTTTCAGGGTCTTTTTCATGTCCTGGATCATAAACTTGCGGCCGTCCGCAATCTGCACGATGTCGCCCAGCTCCAGGGCCGGGTCATCCTCGATGATCAGGTTGCGGGGGTAGCTCTTGGACTTCTCCCAAATAAGCTCGATGAGGGCGATGTTGTCGGCCTGGTCAAAGGTGCCCACCAGGTCATTCTCGATTTGCCTCATGTTCTGCTGGTAATAGGGGAGGGGTTGCGGAACTGCGCCCACCATAGTTGACTCGATGGCATCGGAGTGCTGCATCAGGTAGGCATAATTAAAGGGGGTGCCCCAAATTTCGTATTGGGCACTCCCCAGGCTCATCATAATCAGCATCATAGCTAAAGAGGCCTGGGCCTGAAGAAGTTTGCCCCAGGGGATCGTAAGCGTAGGGGTGATGGTGATTCCCGTACCGGAGAAGACATCGGTCTGAACCCCCTGGCCGGGGGGCACATGGTCCGGGATCGCCGCTGCCGCCAGGTATTCCAGGGCCATAGCCGTCGCCAGCACCGGGACCCAGGCCGAAATGTCGATCGTGATCTCACCGTGGAAGCTGTCAATCGCCCGGTAGCTCTCCTTTCCCACCGGAAGCAGATTGGCATTGACGCTCTTGATGATAATGAGGTTCGTCCCGCTAGCCTGTTGGGTATGGTCTTTTGACCACCAGCACTTTATCTTTTCCTGGTTCGTGAAAAAGCCGGTGGTGATGCTGGCCTGCCCCAGCTTTTGATAAGGCCCCTGAACGCAGGTGAGCTGCGAATCCAGGAAGTTTACCCGGATATAGTTGATATTGTCCTGAGTATAGGCCGGTATTTGATCGTCCAAGATAAACTTTCCGTCAGTCAGGATGCGGTTGGGGGCGCGCCTCATACTCTTAGGCCATGCCGCCAGCCGCCCATCGCCGTCAAAGAAAGGGACCTGGCCCACGGCCTCAAGGATGGTGCTGATGCCGTCCCAGGGCGCCTCCTGGCATAGCTGGGTCACCTGGTGCTTCAATTGCAGCCCCAGCCCCAGAGGAACCCTGATCTCGTCCTGGCTCATGCCGATATAACGGGTAGCCACGTCATAGAGCATGGCCCCGATGTCGGTTCCGACGCTATAAGCCTGGGTAGTGATGAGGCGGCGCTTGAGGCTCTGTGAGTTATCCCGGCTAAAGACGGTAACCTTGGCCTCCAGGACTTGCTTGCTCCGGCAGTTCTCCCAGCCGATTTGCCCCTTGATGTAGCCGGTGAAGGTGTTCGTCCAGTCGGCCTCATTAAGCCTGGCGTCGCCCTCCACCAGGCGGATAATGGCGCTGTCCTGCAAGTATTGCCGGGCGCTCCCGGTGTCCGGGTGAAAAATCTGCTGGGGGTCGAAGAGCACAAAATCCAGCTTTTCCGGAGTCCATTGAACTTGGGTCGCATAGGGCGTCAGGTCAAAAGGCGTCTGCGTATAGGTCTCGGTCACGACGGCGCTCATGGTGTCGATGGTGGGATCCCAGGCCAAAAGCTTATAGGCCGGCTGCCGCCAGCCGGTGTAAAGCAAGTTCTGGAAAGCGTCGGACAACGGCCGCATCAGGAGGCTTCCCCCACAATGAAGAAGGAAAAAATCACTTCGCCAAGGACGTAGCCCTGGCGGATGGCCACCAGGTCAAAAACGCTGACCTGCTGGTTTGCCTGGGTATTGGCGGCGTTGGTGCTGCTGGTGGGGCTCCCGGCCCGGACGCACTCGATGACGATGTTGTAACCCTGGGAGGTGCGGTCTTTGGGCCACCAAGTGATATAGCCCTGGCTCACCGGGTCCGGGGGGTTCATAAAATACTCCATCAGGCGCCGGTAGAAGTCGGCTGGCATGATGGCCACGTCGTTAGCCCCCTTCCAGATTTCCCGCACCGGATTGTCCTTCTGGTAACCGGGCCATGCCGCCAGCACGGTATCTTGCAGGGTTTGTTCGGCAACGATCATGGGCCGGGGGGTCAAGGGGATGGAATCGAAGTTCTCCCAGGAATCCGGGGGTTCCTCGTAAATGATCGGCGGGAGCAGGTCTCCGGGGTAGTGGAGCTCGCGCATGTCCAGGGAGCCGGTGTTCACCGGCAAGAGCACCAGGTCCACCGACTGGATAAGCTCCTGTACCGGGTCTTGGACCGTGAAAGTCGTTTGAGAGTTGAGCATGGTCATTAGCTGCCATCCTCCACGTCAGCCGAAAGTTGCAGGGTGTCCTCTCCGGCCGTCCCGGCGAAGTAGTCAAAGGCCACCGCGCCGTTAAGCGTGGTGGGAGCCGCCGGAGAGAGGAACTGGCCATGGGCCGGGGTTGCCAACTGCGCCGTGATGGGGGCGTAAGGCAAGCCCTCACCGGCATCCCCGATCAAGGCGGCGTCGAAATGCACCGTGGAGCCGGCCCGGAGTGGAGATACCGGGACCGGATCGGTAAGCCCGGTCACCACGGATATGGGCCGGTAGAACTCAAGCTGGCATTGACAGCTTCCATCGGCGGCATCCGGGCGCTGGCGCAATACCACGACTCGGCTTCTAAAGGTGTCGTAAGCCACCAGGTAATTAATCGCGTCCGCAGAGGGGTTCTGGACGCTGCTGACCATCTCGTAGCGGAGTTTGGCATAGTTGCACTTGAGCACCAGGCCCCCGTGGGTAATAATCCAGCAGTATTGCCGGTCCTGGAAGGCCAGGTAGCCCAGGCTATCGGGGAGCCGGAGCGCTCCCAGCTTTTGCGGCGTTCCCCCGTAGCCCCATACCTCCAGAAACCAATCCTGAACCCCGATAATCGCCTTGTCGTCCTGGTTCACCAGGATGTTGTTTAATTCCGGGTTGGGGCTCCAGGTGCTTATGTCCACCTGAAAGTTGCCGTCCGCCACCGGTTGATTCCAGAGCACGGAGAGGATGAGCCAGACCACTTGCCGGGCGTAAATGAGGCCATAACTCCCGGTCGCCGCGCTGCTGATATAGGCAAAATCGATGATCGGAGAGCGCCCCAGGTAATTCCCGGTGTTAGCGTCCCAATAGAAACAGACATAAGCCCAGCTGGGCCAGGCCGTTATGATGGTTGACGCCCAGGCCACCAGGTAATCGCTGCCGGGTAGATAGAAGAAGGAGTTGAAATAGTTGATAGTCTCCACAAAATGCCGGGGAGGTATGAGCAGTTGCGGGTTATAGGTGGTTCCCATTCCAGGAGTGTAAGGGGTGTAGGGTATGCAGTTCGGGACTGGGGGCTGGGCTTGCCAAAGGCTCATGGGGCCACCTCCACTTCTGCCGCGGCCACCACAGACAAGGACCGACAAGGTTCCGGGGTGATAATGTCCGGGTAGCCGAAAAAGGTAATGAGGGTGTCTGAGCCGGTAGCTACCGCCGGGGCGAAATAGGCATTATAGGCGTAGCCCTCTGAATCGGTGAGGGTTTGCGTCTGCGCCAGCGTTCCCAGGTTGGGGGGAATCCAGTTGACCACCATGCCGGGGCAGGGTTCGCCGTTGGAGCCGGTGAGCCGGGTCCGGACTTGGTAACCGATCTCCCGGGAAACCTTGGTCACCGCCGGGTAAAATTCCGGGTTACTGAGGCTGGCCGGTTTGGGTGTGGTCAAGTAAATCCTGATTTTCAGATCGCTACCCAGGGTGACCACCAATTTATTCTTGCTGTCAAAAGCGGCCACCTGGCAAGGGTCCACCATGCCATTCCAAAGCACCTGGCCCAGGAGATAATTCACCAGGGCCACCAGGCCGGTCTGATTGAAGGCTAATACCTTGGCGGGACCGACCGGAGCCAGGCTGTTCAGGACATGGGGAGACCAGTTGGGCAGAGTGATGGCGGGGAGGGCAGAGCCACCGGACAGGCGACAAGCGGGGATGACCCCCTGGCTGCCAACTGAGAGGACGATCCCCTGGGTGTCGTCCAGGTAAGTGCCGGGGGTGTCAAAGGGCGGAAAAGTCCAGGTGGGGTTGAGTACCTTATTTGGCTGGTACTGGCCGGTCAGGTCTTCAGAGGCGTAGCAGACGCCGCCCACGTTCCAGAATACGTCGCTCCCGACGCGGTTCCCGGGGACGCCGGGCGGGACCCCGATAGGAAATTGGGAGCCGTCCCGGAAAACTTTATAAAGCTTCAAGCCGTCAGAGAGAAGGAAAGCATCCCAGGCCGCCAGGTAAGCGAAAAAGGACGCTTCTCCCGGGGCCGGGATGGTGAGGATCTTATTGCTGGTATAGAGCAGTTCCAGCATCAGCTATCCTTGCCCACCTTGATCTTGATGCGATCCGTCAGGTTGCATTGCCACGCTGTTTTGGGGGCTAGGTAGATATTGGTGGCATAGCCGCTCGGGTCCGCCTGGCGCACGGCCCAGCGCAAGCTCCCCAGGGGTGCAACCTCCTGGCCGGTGTCCAGATCCACGCCCACCACCTCCCAATAAATCGCCTGGCCGGAGGAGTCGGCCAGGGCAGAGAGCACCAGGCCACCACCGATCCGGGTAGGCGGGGGAGTGATGAGAGCCGGCATCAGCACCCCCTCCTTTTGTCCAACCGCTCCCAGATGACCATTTTCTCGCTCACGCTGGCGCCCCTTTCATCAGATAACTCTGGAAATACTGCTGGAGCCATTGCTGCACCGCCTGAGGCAAGGTGCTGAAATCCAGGGTGACCGTCAGCGGGTTCCCGTTGCCGCCGGTGGACCCGGTCTTACTCGCCTGAAGCACGTTCAAAATATTCTCCAAAATCTCGTTGGTGGGGATGAGGGAATCGGATAGTTGTGCCCCCACGTCGGCGATGGCCACCGACTCGGGGCCGGCGATGACGCCCCGGACCGCCTGGCTGGAAGTGATGTTGCTACTGGCCCCGGAGCTATCCCAGGAAGATTGAGAGCTGCTGGTGAGCATCATACCCAATAGGCCAATAGCCCCCATGATGGCCGAACTCAGCGCCCCTCCGGCATCCCCGAAAAGGTCTTTGAAGCCGTTGACCAGCATGGTCTTGAGGCTGTCCAGGCCGGGCTTGAGGGCCTGGTCAAAGAGGTTCTTGAATATCTTATTGGTCTCCTGCTCCATCATCTGCCCGATACCGCCGTCCTGCTGGCCCTTGCCTCTCCGCCCGGTGCTCTTATCGGGAGACATCAGGGAGTCCAGGATGGAGCCGATACCCTGGGAGATGTCGCCGGCCATGCCGCCCCACAACGCGTCGGCTTTCTTGGCATTCAGGTTATTTTGCAGCGCTGCCAGGTATGCGTCAGAGGCGCCCCCTGCCTTCATAGCCTCCTGTTTAGCTTTCTGCCATTCGATAGTGAGTTTTGCCAGCTCGGCGTCCTGCTGGGTAATCTGGCCGGTGAGCACCGCAGTTTCCCGGTTTAACTCGTCCGTCTTCTCAGCGTATTGGGCCTTGATCTCGGCCTGTTTTTTCAGTTCATCGGTAACCTTTTTCTCGCCCTCCAGCTTCGCCCGGGCCGCTTCTTCGTCAAGCTGCTTCATGGCCATGGTGTTCTTGATGGCCTCTTCCTGAAGCTGGATAGCCTTCATCTCGGGGCTGGCATCGCTCCGGTTGATGTTGGTCTGGGCATCCTTGTAAGCCGCCTGTTGCGCCGCCTTCTTTTGGTCAATGAGCTTCAGTTCGGCATTGACTTCGCCCTGGGCAATATCTTTGAGCTTGTTGTAATAGCCCTGGGCATCAATCGTGCCCTCAGACATCTGCTTCTGCAGCTCGGCCTTCTTGGCATCATCGGTGGCCTTTAACAGGTCCAGGGATTCCTGGGCCGCCTGGATTTCCGCCTGGCGCTTTTGATCGGCCAGTCTTAGCTGCTCTCCGAAAATGTCTTCTTCCGGGGCAGCCTTGCCCCCGCCCTTGCCACCCCCGCCGAGCTTGTCACCGATATCGAATCCCGCCGCGCCGCCGGTTTTTTGGGTGCCCCCCACCGGCGGGGCATCTAGTTTCTTGTTGTAATCCGCGTTATTTTTGTCTATTTCGGCGTTGGCCTTATTAGCGATCTCAGCGGCTTTCAACGGGATATTGATCAGGGCCTGCCCCGACCCGGATAAATCAAGGTGGGCGGCTCTTGAGGCTGCTGCTCCTATGCCGGCGAAGATTTCTTTGATGATGCCGGCATCGGCTTTGAGGGTGACGATCAGGTTGCTGACATCCTTTTCGATCCCCAAGACCCATTCATTGACAATCGGCAGGGTTTTCAGTTTGGTCGCAAGCCAGGCCTCCTCCAGGTCGTGCACCGCAATGGTATAGCGTTGCAGGGTCCCCTTGGTCTGTTCGTCCAGGACCAACCCCATCTTGGAGGCATCGTTGCCCCATTCCGTGAACTGCTCCCTGGTCATGCGCAGTAGCGGGAGAAGAGTCATCCCGTTGCGGCCGAACATCTCCACGGCCAGGGCCGCCTGTTTGGTGGGGTCGTCGATCTTCTGAATGGCATCGGCCAGTTCAAACCATTTATCGGTGAAGCTCTTGGTGGGATCATTCAGGCTTTGCAGGCTGATCCCCAGCTCCTGGAGTTTTTCGGGCGAATTCATGGCCCGCATGAGGAAACGCTGGAAGGCCGACTCCAACTGTTGCAGACTGTATTCCGCACCGAGATTTTCCGCCGATAGCTCACCCAAGGCATATTTCCACTTGGAGGCCTCTTCGGTGCTCGCGCCCAGTAACTGCGAAGCCTTATTGATATCCTTGGCCCAATTCACCACCTCGTCAGCGCTTTGCTTGAGCAGGCTGAGGCCAAGGGCGCCAGCTATGATGCTTCCCATGCCGACAATGGAGCTTTGGATCCCTGCTACCCCTTCGGCGGCTATACTCTTGACCTGGGCGAACCCCTCCTTCACCGATGCTTGTACCTGGAGCATGGCACCCTTGAAGCCGGTGGCCACCTCTTCCGCTTCGGCCTTGGATTGACTTGCGAAAGAGGACATCTCCTCCTTGCCCTGCATCAGCCCGGTCTTTAGCTCGGACACATCCAGGGAGATTCTGGCAAGCAAAGTGCCGATGTCTGTATCGTCAGCCATGGCTTACTTCACCCTTCTTCCTGACCACCACAGGCATCCCGCCGAAATAGTTGACCGTCCCGGCTGGAATCTCCTTGCGTTTCTTGCCATCGGCCTTGTCTTGGGCCTTGGTTATGCCATCCAGCCATTTCACCAGGATTCGCTCTTTGCCTCGGTTGAAAGCCTTATCCAGGGCGTCCAGCACGGCCAGGGATAAGGTAAAAGCTTGGTTTTGCAAGGCCTCGAACCGTCCCTCCACCTGGTTCAAAATGACGGACCGGTGCAGATTGAGCACCAGGTCTATCGGGTAGTCCCACAGGAGTTTGTCCAGGTCAAAGCCTTCCTTGACCAGGACGGCCAGCATCCGGGTTAGTTGGAGCTCGCCCTGATCGCGCCAATTTGCTTCACGATCAGGGGCAAGTAGTTTTTTATTTGGCCTATGTTCTGCGAAATGATGGTCAGGCCGATGACCGTTGCCTGGCCCAGGGGCATCTCTGCAACTTCCCGCTCTTCGATCTCCAAGGTGGCGGCGATGAGGCCCTTGATGGCGGGGAGCATGACCCCGATAACCGCCAGCCCTTTTTCCTCAAGGAAGGTTTCGATGTTAGACGCGGTTGCCCCCAGGTTTTCCAGGGCCGGCACCATCGGAATTAGGGCCGGCAATACCTTCTCGAAACGGCCGAAAGACCACGGTTTGATGACATAGGGGCCGATCTTCTCTTCGGCCAGCAGCACCATTACTTCGTCTTTCTTAGTCTTGGCCATAAAATCCCCGGAAATTACCAATGCTCCGGGCAAAGGCGCACCCTCGCCCGGAGCACCGGGTTATGGTTAGCTCTCGTTGATGCACTCCCAATAGCCGAAGGGGTAAGGGGTGCCGGGGACCATGATGCTGTTATCCAAGACCTCCATGGTCATCGGCACTTCCAAGACCTTCTTGTCGTCGATGGTCATTTTGCCATTGGGTTTGATCTGACAGCGCGGGATGATGTAGTTCCATTGGAAGCCCTTGAGGGGCCGGAACTGGATGCGGGCCGCGCCCTGCTGGTACTCGTCGTTGGCCACGGCAAACCTGAGGCTCGACCAGGTGGTGTAGGTGAAGCTGGCCTTGACCGATTCGCCCACGGCGATGCCCCCGCCGGCCACTCCGGCAATCCGGCCCACCAGGTAGCTGGGGCTTACTTGGCCGGGGTCAATCAAGTAATCGGTGCCCTGGGAAAAGTTGCCCCGAAGATTGGTGGCCGTGGCCGCGGTGGTGACGCCGGTTGCGGTGATCTTCAGGAAGTAGCCCCAAATCTGGTTAACGAAGCATTGCTGCCAATCTGACGGCAGGGTAAAGGTCATCACCCCGGAAGCCGCCAGCCCATCAGCAGCGCCGCCCAGCCCGGTAACCGGGACCCAGGCGCTCCCATTCCAGTAATCGACCGCCAGGCCGGTATAGGCACCCGGGACCGCCAGGTTGATATGGACGGTCTGGAAAGGCGTGACCTTGCCCAGGTAGAGGGCATCAGCCGCAGCGTCCAGCAGGTCGAAGGCGTTGCCCGACGCCTGATCCGTCAGGGCCGAGTTGTCAATCCAGGTTCCGCTGGCCTCAATGTAGCGCAAGCAGAAATCCAGGAAAGACCGCACGGTCAAGGCAGAGATGCCATATTCCCCCACAGAGCTAAATACTGGGCCGTTCAAGGTGACCTTTTGGTCGACTACGCTCCCGGTGCCGGGGTTGATGGCCTCCAAGGCGGCGCCTTTGAAGAAGGCTTGCATATTGAGGCTGACGGCCTCCTGCAGCTTGAAGCTCCAGTTGACCTCTTCCTCCGTGGTGAAGATTTTTGCCAGGCGGCGCTTGCCGGAGCGGTTGGAATAGACCTTGATCTCAGTCGCCTTAGATTCGACATCAGGCGGCTCCTCAATCAGGCCAATATCCCGCTCCCCGGTGCCCGGATCGAAAAAGAACACGACGCCGCCGGGAACAAAAAGGTTGCTGATATTGGGCGGTTGCATGGCGATTCCTCCTTAAACTTGAGTGGTGAAGGCATCGCCAACGGCGTGCCCGTAGGTGATGCGGTATTGCAGGATCAACTCCCCGAGATTGTCATTGCCGATGGCCGGCCGTCTCAGGTCCTCCTGGGCTATGAGGATGCCGGGCTGTCTCTGGATCAGGGCCCAGACTTCTCCGGCGATGGCATCGGCCTGGTCATAAAAAGCCTGGTAGCCCGGATCCTTGCTTTGAGGCAGGAGCTTCACCCAGGTCGCCATTTCCACATGGATGGTCCCCAACCTTAGCCGGTTTGCCCGCCTGCCGGTCTCGTTCTTTTCATAGAGAAAGAGGACCGGCAGGTCGCCCCGGTCCAGGTCGTAGCCCACCGGATGGCGGCGCTCCACCGTTCTGATCTCCGGAATGGCGGCCAGGGCAGCCGCCAGGGATTGCATCAATTGGGTTTTGATGGTGTCGGCCATTCATCCCGCCTTCAGCAGTCCAACTTTTTTCAGTTCCTCGATTAAGACCGGCTTGCCCCAATCCACCAGGTCAACCTTGGGATCGATGCGCCGCTTGATGACCACGGAATCCTTGAGCACAAAAAGGGGTATAAGCTCCCCCTCGGATTGCATCTTAGAGGCCGCCGACAGTGAAATAGCACCGGGCTGCCCCCCGGTAACCCTCTTCTGGGCCAGGCCCCGGCCCATGGTGACCCGGCCGGATTTGCTCGTGACCTGGTAGCCCCAGATGATCAGGTTGCCGGCCTTGCTCCGGAAGATTTTGGTCGGCCCCCAGATGCCATCGAGAGGGGAGCCGCGGGCGACGCCGGCCCCGGTCTTGGCCGCGTCAAGGGGGATGGCCAGCATCTTCCCTTTGGAGTTGATCTGGACGGCGCTGCCCCGGGGCCCGAAGTGCGCCTTGGCGTAAATCGCCCCGGCATGGAGCGTGGCCGAGACCACGTTGCCGTCCTGCTTGGGATCATCGGCCTGGATGGAGCGCGCCAGGCTTCCGGAGCGCCGGGACAGGGAGGTGTCACTGGTGGGCCCGGATAGCTGCTCTTTGACCAGTTTCTCCTGCATCCGGGCACCGGTGGCCTTGACGGCCTTCATCGCCTTCTCCACCAGCCCGGCGCTGATCTTCTCCAGGGACTCTATGGGGTCTTTGTCAGCCATCAGCCCAAGTACCGGTTGCGATAGCGGTTCATGGTCGGGAGCACTCCTTCCAGCCACTCGCCCACGTCCATCTTGTTAATGGTGCCGTCTGGCTGGGACACCGACCGGAGCCCCAGGTCGTTGCGGCGGCGCCATTCGTAAACCACCTGCTGGCAAATCGCTTCCTCCATATCAGAGGGAATGGGCGTATAGCCCGCCGGCTGGTTGTTCGGGTCAGCCGGGGGCGGGTCCCAGCCGGCGATGTAAACTACCCGGATGGTCTTTTCTCCCGGATACCAGTCGATGCCGCCATACAAGATCGCCTGGCCAGTAATCGGGGTGAAGTTGGCCCCCGACAAGCCGATCAGGATATCCAGATTGTTTCCGCCATCGCTGAAATCCCAGAAGAGCGACCACCTGACGGAGGTGAGGGATTGCACCGGACGGCAGCGGAGGAAAAGGAACTTGCCGCCGCCGTCATGGTATTCGGTGCGCTCCAACTTCTCGAACTCCCGGTTGCAGTATTTCTCCGCCCGGGCCGACACCTCGGCGATCTTGGCCTGGATCTGCGCCTGCATGGTGTCGTCGGCATCGGCCACTACCATGCCCATGTATTGCAGGACGTTATCCAGGGTGGTCAGGTTCATTTAGTCTCGGTCTCTCCGGCCTTGATGGCCCTATCTTTGGGCGGTTTGGGGACCTCTTTGGTTGCCGGCTCCGGTGCGGGCCTCACTTCTGGCTTCTTCTCCTTCTCAGGCTCGGGCTCCGGTAGCCGGTCCAATTTGTAGCCCTGCTTCTCCAGGATCTCGGCGGAAGGCTCGAAAACCTCCCCCGGCCCCAGGGTGCGCCCGGGGCCGAGGTGGACCGTGTAATCGTGACGGACTCGATGCAATGCCATAACGAGAGCGCCTCCTAAACCGCGAATTCCAGGGTGGCAGAGGGCTTGATGGGCCGCTCTTTGGCGTAATAGAGGATCATATTGACGCCGGCCACCGAGGCGGCGGTGGCCGGGGTGAGGATCACCTGAAGGAACCGCTGGCGGTTCTTCAGGAGGAGGCCGCCCACGTAATCCTGGCTGCCGCCGCCGGCCTGAATCTGGCTGAAGGCCGCGCCGGGCACATCGGTGAAGCTGCCGGGAGCGCCGGTGGGACTTTCCTGCACCTTGCAGTCGATGGTGCCGGTGGCGGTGATGGCGCCGACGTTTAAGATCAAAAGGGCGTCCTCGTAACCCAGGCAGTCGAGAACCGGCGAGGTTTCGGCCGCGGTCCGGGATTTGGCGTCCAGGACATGCTTGACATCACAACTTTGGGTCGGGGTCTCTTGCATTGCTAGATCCTCCTTATGGGTTTGGGGCCAGGCCCCATGGAACCTGACCCCCTTTTCTATGATTTCCGGATTAGGCGACCTTCACGTCATTGCATAGACAGAAGCTCTGATCATGACGCAGGGCCACGTCCACTTCCATGATGATCCGCAGCCAGGTCTGGTCGCTGGCAAAGGCGGTGCCGGCCACGTCGCTGGCCATGATGCGCAGCCCCAGCCATTGCCCGATGAGCATTTCGGCCCAGTTGCCGAAATAAAGCTCCGTGCAGTTGTTTGCGGTGCCCTTGGTCAGGTTGGTGGGTATCTGCGTGGTGGTGGCGAAGGGATAGCCGACCGCCGCGGTCAGGGCCTCGTCGGTCATGTAGCTGGAATCGCTGAGAGCCATCAACCAGGCAATCAACGGCTGGGTGCCGGGGTCGCCGGAGAACTGGGGAACCTTGATCTTCTTAAGGTTCTTCTTGATGACCGGATTGAAGGCAAAGCCCAGCTTGCCCCGCAAGGCGTTGGCCGCGGCCAGGGTGTATTCCATCTCAGCGAAAACGTCCAGGTTGCCGATGACGGCGCCGTTGCCACCCACCGGATCCATGGAGTAGGTATTGATGCCCGGGGTATTGGCGATACCCAAAGGCTGGTTGGCGGCACCGGGACCCCGCAGGGCGGCAATGTCCACCGCCAGGGCCAGTTGCAGCCCCAGGTCCTGGTTGATCTTGGCTTCGGCGTCTACCAGGGCCATGCGGATGAGGCTATTGGAAATCTGCGCCAGGGCCATGGCCTTCTTGGGGGTAAGCTGCACCTGACCAAACGCCAAGTCGCTCGGGGTGACGGACACATTCTCGCCCACCCAATAGATCGTGGAGCCGCCGGTCTGTTTGGGGAAGAGAACCGGGGAGCCTTCCAGGTTGGGGATCAAGGTGGCGCCCAGCTTCATGCAAACCGGTTCGGCCCGCAGGAACTCGATGAGTTCGGGGATGGCCTGGGCCGGAACCAGATAGCCGCCCAGGGTGTCGGTGCTGTAGCCCATGGCCTTCTTGGCGGCCTCTTCCATGACCGCCTTCTCATAGCCGGCCTGGGAAAAGTCCTTGGTACCGATGCCCCACATGGCCTTCAGCAAAGAGAACTTCTCTTTGCCCTCGTTTACCCCGGGCATGTCGGCCCATTTGCGATCCTTGGCCATCGTTTCCATGGCGTCCAGGCGCTTGGCCAGGTCGGCATATTTGGCCTGGAGTTCGGGGAACATCTTGAGGGCGTCGGTGATCTTGATCACCTTGCCGTCCTCGGTGGTGTATTTCAGCGAGTTTTGGATATCCTCGAACATCTCCTTGAATTTCTTCAAATCAACGGCGGGCTCACCCATGACGATCCTCCTTTAAGGGTTGCGCTCCCTTCAGGAGCGGATGGTTTGGTGGATTTCCTTCATCATCTCGCCAATTTCCTCAGGAATTTCAGGCTCGCTGGCTTGTCTCGCCCCATGAGGCTCTTTGCCGGGGGTCAACGCCAGCCGGTAATAACTCATGCCAGTTTCCTCACCCGACCCTTCAGCCGCGTCCAGGACGCCCTGGATATGGCCCACGGCCTTCTTCAGAGCCTCTTTGTTCTTGGCGCTGAGGACGGCGCCGCTCTTGGTTTGCCCAGCACCCTTCTTGCCAGCGCATGGGGCGGTCTTGCCCCGGTATCGTCCGGCCTTGCAGGAATGGCAGGCCGCCTTGCCGGCGAAGGACGTGCAGGGACTGCAATGACACGAGGCCATCTGGTCACAGCCCTTACAGGAGCAGGTCTTGGCCAGGCAGCACTCGTCGCAAGGAGAATGGGGGTGGCGCACCATGCCCTTGGTAGTCGGGCTACAGGGGCTGCAATGGCAGGTGGCGGCCTGATCACAGGAATTGCAGGAGCAGGTTTCCGCCACTGAGCAATTGTCGCAGGCAGAAGCTTTGCAGGGACACTCGGTCTCCTGGTCACAGGCCCCGTTGCCCGGGCAGCATTCGCAGGTTGCCGCCTGGTCACAGGATTCGCAGCAGCACGCCCCGGGTTGATTGTTGGCGCAGGTGGGACAGCAGCAGTCGTCTTTCTCGGGACAGTTGCCACAGGGATCACCATCGGCAGCGTCCTTGATGGTGGCCAGTTTCGTGGGAGCCAGCAGCTTGTCGATTTCGGCAGGATCCGGGGGCAACCCCAACTCGATCAACCGCAGCTCGACGGCCGTGTAAGCCTTGAACTCCGGCGGGGTCTTGTCGAATATGGCATATTCTTTGGCCAGGTGGTTGTAAATCCCCTTACGGTCATCTTCCGGTGCATCCACCCCGCCCCGCCCGCCCAGGAGAGCGGCCATACAGCCGGTCAGGCCCCGCCAAATCACCTTCTTGTCCTTGGCCCGGTGATGGGGGAGTTTGTAAGCGCCCTTGATGTCGGGTTTCTCGGAATCGAACCAGGAGCACATGATCTTGAGGTCATCGACGGAAGCCGCCTTGGTCTCGGCCGGGCCGTCCCACTTGGCCTTCAGATCTTCCTCGATGGGGTATTTCTTGAAGGGGATGACGCCTTTCGGTTCGCTTCCCTCCGGGGCCTGGAAGAACCTGGCCTGGGATTCGGGGATGATCCCCTTGCGCACCGCGTCCTGAATCACGGCGTAGGGATTGGCCGGGACCGGCACTATCGAGAGCTCGTAAAGGTCCTGCTTGAGATAGCGGGTGCCCGTGCGCGGCCTCCAACCATCCTCGCCCTGAGGCTCTCCATAAATCGGTTCCGTTTCCAACCCCTGGAAACCAACAGAGGTGGTCCGGAGCACTCCCGCCAGACATAGCCGGTAAACCGTCTCCGGCGTGGGCATGTTGTCCGGCCAGCCCGCGGCGTTGATCTCATCGTCCTTGGGGAAATACACCTCGAAGACCAGGGCCTTGTCGACCTTGGTGACCTTCTTGGCCGTGCCCACCGGCGGGAGGCCGTAATTGTGGGCCCAGAGGATCACCGGGTTTTTCTGGAAATTCTTAAGGTCCCAGCCCGCCACCTCGATGATGTCGCCGTAGCGGTCTACGTCAGCGGTGGAGCCGATGAATTCCAGGGTGCGCTCCTTGGGATCACCGACCTGGCGCACTTCAAAATCAAGGGCTTTATGGATTAATTCCATCGCCTTCCTCCTCCCTTTGGTAGACCGGGACCTGCCATTTGACCGGCCCTTTCAATTTGGGGCCCCGAGGCCCGAAGATAAAAATGAGCTGCTTGGTTTCCGGGTCGATGCGCTGTTCTTGCAGCCGGTAATCCGCCGGCACCCCCTCTTCGGCCAGCGAGATGCGGTAGCCGTTTCGGGTCAGGATGGTGGCCCCGGCCTGAAAAATCATGGCCAGGATATCCGAGTTGGTCTTGATGCCGATTCTGGGCCGGATATCTGTCACGGGCTCAATCCTTCTCCACCACGGGGACGGCGGCGCAACGGCAGTTGATGATTTCTTCCGGCTCTCCGGCCGGGTCACAGGGATAAAGAAGGCCATTGCTAAAAGGCTCGCCTCGGTCCACGGTTTCGCCATCCATCTCTGCGTGAATTTCCCGCACCGCATCATCGCCAGCCGTGGTCCATTCATGACGCTCCACCCCGGCTACCTCCATGGCGGCATCCCGGGCGGCTGCGGCTGCTTGTCCGGTTTCGGTTCGAGCGATGGTGAGGGAGCGGGCTTCGGAGAAGTTGAAGACCTCCCGTACCCGCTTTTGGAGTTCGGCGACGGTCTCCAGGCCGGTCATGCCTTCCGCCAGGGTGTCACGGAGACTCTCCCGGGTGACCTCATTGATGTCCACCACCTTGATGAGCTTGGTCTTAAGGACTTCAATGGCCGGGCTGTCGGCCAGCACGAAGTTATCCGGGTCGGCCCCCAGCCCTGCCATCAGGTTCTTGCCGGCCTCGGTGCCGACGTTTTCCCAAAAGGCCCAGGAGATTTTCTGCAGTTTCTCGTTCCAAACCTCCTGGTCGAACAGGAGGTCCTCTGCCTCGGAATAGGAAGAGCGCACCAGCCGGATGCTCTTTCCCCAATGCTGTTCGATGAGCCGGAGCTGCTCCTTGCGTTGCTCATAGAAATAGCGCTTCATCCGGGGCTGAAACCTCTTTTCGAAGGCGCTCTGGAGCTGATGGTATTGCTGCCACCAGGTGCGCCGGTCCAGCCGGCGGCGGACCAGGATTTCCGGGCCGGTGAGTTGGAGCGAGGGAGGAAAAACGACCGGGATGAGGGCCTTGCCCTCCTGGGGATTGCCGGCCGGCGTCTCCTGGCCGGCCTGGGTGATGGGAACCAGGTTAAAGGGCACGTAGCCGATATCGCCGCCGGGGATATCCGGGAACCCCAGCTCCATCATCTGGTTGAGGACATTGAAGGGCACCCCCATCTGCCAGTATTTCTGGGCCCGCCCCACCTTGCGGTCTTCATCCTCCTGCATGGCTGGGATGGATTTGCGGTCGAACTCGCCCCAGATCTTCGGACCGGGAAGTTGGGCGAACACCTGGCTCCAGAGGCCGTATTCAAAGAGGGTCATCTTGGGAAAAAGGCAGGTTTCCCAGAAGAGTTTGCGCTGGGTATCGTTCCGGTCGCTGTTGAGGGAGCTGGAACCATGGGCCTGGAGCCCGATCTCCTCCGGAGGCACCTTGTAGACCGCCAGGATTTCCTCCCGGTTGTATTTGCGGCCTTCCAGGTAATCGGTATCTTTGTGGCTCAGGGCGACCTGCTTGTAACTTAGGCCGCCCTCCAGGACCGCAATGGAATGGGCCTTGCTGAGACCCTGATGCCGGGAATTCCACTGATCCCGCATCCGGTAGTAGTTTTCTTCGTCCAGGTTGTCCTTGGTTTCCAGGACCCCATCAGGGCGGGCGGAATTTTGAAAAAACCTCATGTTGTATTCCGCGGCGTAAGAATCCTGATCGACGCTCTTCTGGCCGGCGGCCAGGGGGGAGAGGCCCCGGATATCGTCATAGGGGTTAAAGTAGCGGAGAAACATCACCTCATAAGTTTCGAGGGGTATCTCCTTGGTGCCCTTCCGGTATTTCCAGCCCCTGATGAGACCGGTTTGATTGTCCTTGACCTCTTTGAACCGGCCCGGATCGAAGCACCAGATCTCTTTCGGAAACTCCCGGGCGTTTTTGCGCTCCAGGATGCAGAAGGCCTCCCCGCTCAGTCCCAGCCAGACGAAAATGGCCTGGATCAGTTCCGAGCCGGACATATAGGGGTTAGGGGAATTATTGAGTTGGACCAGGGAATCGTCCATGAAGGGCTTCTTGTCGTCCGGGGAGCCGGTGAAGAATTTAAGGGGGATGCTGGCGATGTTGTCGGCGATGGCGTTGACGCAGGAGTAAACCCAGATATTTTGGGCATAGGGCTGGGTTATACCGGTGCCAAGGCTGGCGAGAAGGGTCGGCGGGGTTATGAACTGTTGGGTGGCGACGGGGTTGATCACGACGCCGCCCGCGTCCCCGGCGTCCCGAAGCTGAAGATGAGGTCCGTAGCCGATGGATTGCCGTGCCCGATCCAGTCCCCGCATGAAGAGCTCCTTCAGCATGGGGACATTTTCAGGCTAATTAAAGGGCTTGAATAGCTGACAAAAATAGGACATTTTTGACCAGGTGCTTTTTTTGGGGGGATTTGAATGCGGCGGAATCGGAGGTGCTGAGGAAGGTCATGGTGGCCTTGATCAGCTCTCCCCCCGACATCATCGGGTTGGGGGTTTCGGGCAAGACGTTAAGGGGGTCGTCTTCAACGAGTTTCCTGTCCTTCCGAGAGCCGGCATAAAACAGGAGGGGTACGTTGGCGATATTGTCGGCAATGGCATTGACGCAGGCGTAAACCAGGGCCACTTGACTATACGGCTGCGTCACCCCGCTGCCCTGAAGTTGGGCCAACAAGGTGGGGGGTCAAAAAGAGGCGGGTGGCTTCGGGATTGACTATCGGCCCGGTAGAAGCAGAGGCTTCAGGAGCCTGACGCCTCGTCCCGAGGCCGCCTAACCGGTGCGCGTAATCGATCCCTCTGCGAATGAGTCCCACAGCACCACCCTGAAACGGATCGTTGAGCTATCTGGGACAATTATCCGGGGGGCTGAAAATTCCAACAAGGTGGTAAAATGGGGGTAAAATAGGGGTGTTTTGGATTTGGGGGAAGTTTTGAGAGGAGGAGGGGTTATGCGAGAATTTCCAAGAAGGTTTTATAACCCCTCCTTGACAAAATGGATAAACTTGTGTCAATGTGAACAAGTTCTAAATTCTTCCGCAAATGTCACGGAAACAAAAGGAAAGATACCCATCTGAGCTGCGTATGTTGTTATGGCTTAAAAAATGACTGCCCTGAAAGCTGCCATACAGATCTTGCAAGAAGCTGGTGGACCACTTCATGCTAAAGTGATTGCTCAGCGCATATTTGCCAAAGGTTTATGGCAAAGTGTGGGGAAAACTCCGTTGGCGACGATTAGTGCCCAAATTTACTCTGATATTAAAAAGAATGGCAATAACTCCCATTTTGTTCGCTATGGACCAATGACTTTTGGACTGCGGGATGCAAGTCCGAAGGATTTAACCTCCTTGGAAACCTATTCATTTTCGGACTCAGCGGAGAAGGTTCTCGAACAAATCGGCAATAAACAGCCTATCCATTACCGTGCTATAACGGAAGAAGCGCTGAAAATGGGTTGGCTCTCTACCGAAGGAAAAACTCCAGAAGCAACTATGTATGCACAGATCTTGTCAGAAATAAAGAGGACCCAGAAGCGAGGTGAAGAGCCTCGCTTCATTCAATATGGGAAGGGGTATGTTGGGCTTTCGCGATGGAAAGGTCGTGGGCTTGTTTTCGAAATCGAACAACATAACAAAAAGGTTCGCCAGGCGCTTCATAAGAGTCTTTTAGCTATGAAGCCTGCCGAATTCGAGGAACTAATAGGACGCCTTTTGGCAGAAATAGGGTTTGAGGATATAGAGGTAACTAAACGAACCGGGGACGGTGGTATTGATGTCCGAGGGACTCTTGTGGTAGGCGAAGTTATTCGCACCAAGATGGCTGTACAAGTCAAAAAATGGAAAACCAAAAATCGTGTGCAAGCGCCTATTGTTCAACAAGTCCGCGGCAGTTTAGGCGCGCACGAGCAAGGTTTAATAATCACGACAAGCGATTTTAGCAAGGGTGCACACACAGAAGCAGCACGCCCTGATGCAACACCCGTCGCGTTAATGAATGGAGAACAATTAGTCATGCTGCTGGTCGAGCACAATGTAGGTATTAATCGTAGAAATTATGATCTTATAGAGTTGGGAGAGCAAGAAGGTATAGAAAACACATCATAGAGAAATATCCGATCATTTATAGTTGTTTATACTTTTCCTTAAAATTAAATACTAAGGGGAGTTAAATTGCTGGAGGATTAATAATATGAAAAATGTGCAATTTCTTGCTTTTAGATATATTACGTCTGCTGAGTTTTTTAATATGTATAAACCATTGGGGACTGAAGCTGGAGGAGGTGGGCAGAAATATATTGATTTTAAAACCCCTCATATCAGTGTGGAGTCTTGGAGGGAATTCTTCAATGGGGTGACAGGGATGCAAGAAACGCAAGTCGCTAATGGTCCCAAATGGGATTCCCCCATTTACAGTATAGGTATTCCTGCCCAGGAAGGCCGACAAAATTTTTATATGTACCAGAGACGCGCTGCCAGTGTTTGTATACCTAGACAACATATTCATTCAGGTGGTGCAAACCGTGTCCTTGCCTGGCATCCTATAAATGGTTTTCCAGAACCCCTTGATCCTACAAATAGGAATCAGCTACCGGCGGGATTGGTAATATATCTTGTTCGCACTTATGATCAAGAAATATGGGCGGGTTGGTTCAGGAATGCAGTTAACTTCCCTTCCCCTTTTAGGGACGATAATGCAAGAGAATTATTGCAGGAAATGTTAAGGACAAGCACTCCTGGCGTAGTCGGCATGCTTCAATTTGAAGAAGGAGTTCTTTGGATAGATGAAAATGATCCAAGGATACCGTTTTTATCTATGCAAGCTGTTCCTGCCATACCTCGACCTCGACCTGCCCCTGGACCCACGCCTCGACCTCAACCTACACCTGGCCCGCGGAGACCAAGGCGGAGTTATCCTCAGCACCAAAGAACTGAAGACGAAATAGCAGATAGTCTTTTTGGCGAAGACGTGGATTTTGAAGTAGAGGAACCAGCAACCCGAGAAATTGTAACAAGGGTGCGCCAGAGAAATGCAAGAGCCGTCCAAGCTCTTAAGGAACTATATGCGTATAGATGTCAAATTACAGATACAAGGTATACATTCATAAAAAGGGATGGAAATTATTATACAGAAGCTCATCACTTAATACCACTAGGCGATGGTGGTGCCGATAATCCATATAATATTATAATAGTAAGCCCTCTTATTCATCGTATGTTGCATTATGCTGATGTTTCGGAAATTAATTTTGCACAAATAGCAGAACAGGAGGATGGCTCTGCAACATTGGAGATTACAATTAATGGTGAACCTTACACAATAAAATGGCATCCTCGTCATGCTGAGCGAGTGCTGCACTATCAAAATTTATGACCATGAAATATTACTTCAGGAAAATAGTCTAACCCTTTCAGGTTCATCCTTTTTCGAGGTGAGCAATAAGTTCACGGGCCACCCGGTATTCATCACTGGTCAACTCCACTTCTGACAAACTAATTAACTTTTCCCAATTTTCCGTGAGCCATGCCATCGTACCTAAAGTTTCATTGAAACCTATGTCGCCCTCATGCCGCCCTAAAAGCCAGCCGTCTGATGTAACAGCCAGTTCCACTATCTGAGGCTCAGTAACCCGGATATGTAGGAGACATCCTACAATTGCCGCAAATTTTGGACTCATGTTTGGGAAGTGGCGGGGGTCAAGTTTGGCCTGCAAGGATATCACCAGGTCTTGAGAAATGGCCTCAGCATCTTCCTCGAATCCCCCTGTTTCCTGCCAATCCGCCAGGCCCTTGCCGGGGCAATTCCTTTCCAGGGCCTCTCCCCATATTTCCGAGACACTCGGCTCGCGTTTACTATCAACCGACGCGGACGCCCCGCAGTAGTCACAAATGGCAGACATTGCCCCTCTTGTGGCGATTGCCGGGCTGCCGGTCTCAATTCGGGTCAAACGAAACTTCCCGAGTATATGACCACGGGCTGCCGCTAGGTTGCGAGCCTCACTGATAAGTTTGGAAAACTTACCCATACCCTCTAACTAGGATTTTTCCATAGCCTTAAATATCATGAAAATTACCATGGAGGGTCTTGTTACCCTACCAGGGAAAATGCCAAAGAAAGACAAATTTGGCCCCATTGAGGACTTTTCTTTATACAATTTTAAGTAACTTTGTGATGAAAATATTATTGAGACTTCTAAAAAGTTAGCTATTATAAATCACTTGACTTCCAAATGAATCAGATATTCTTTTAAATATGGTTTTAGTTGGCTATCGTTGCTCTTGAAGCGTTTATGCGAAAAAAACATTGTTCGGACTTTTCCAAATTCAGAGAATAATTCTTCAAGTTCACTTAGACTCAAAAGTCCGTCCTCACTGTAGCTAATAAGAAAGTGGGGGCAGTTCATGGTAGAGAAAACTTTTCTAAAAGAATCTCTAATACGAGTTTTTGTACAAAAATTAGAATACTGATCTCTCCATGGACGAAGTCCGCTCACACCAATAGCTTCCGGTTCATCTTCTCTGGCAAGAGTCTCCAAAATATGATAGTTTGCACCATATTGTCGCTTCATATATGGCGGGTCTATATAGCATAGGTCGCAAGTAATTTTGCTAGATATAATTTCGGCATACCCTTGCATAACTGCATGTTTCCCCTCATCGTCAATTATAACAAGCGGTGATGGTTTAATTATTAATTTGTCCTTTGCCCGCCCAGTGAGCTTGGCTAAATAATGACCATAAGTTCCTGCGATATTAGCAATGTCATTGGCCGCCAAGATAAGATCATGGAGCAGCAATGAATGCTCGATATCGTTGATTTGCTTTTCTTTATATAACTGCCGAACCCACTTGCGGATGCTATCGATCTTTTTGGCGTTCTCAGGAGAAAAGTAATTGCGAGGCTTTTCTGTGTTCTTAGGATAACCGGCTAAGCTAAATTCCCGCCTAAAATATCCTTCTTCCGGAGGTACTTGATTCAATGCTTCTATCATTCTTTCATAGGGAGAAAGAGGGAATAATTTTCCACTCTCCTTAGGACAGAATTCTCCCATAAAGTCATGTGCATTTTCAAATGAAGGTGGCTTGGTAAATAGAAGAGCTTGACGGGCATGATGATATGAATAGGTCATTACATCATTTGCAGTGACACGAAAGCCCAACCTGCGAAGGGCGGTTGAAATTGAGCAGGTTCCACACATTAGGTCAGTTATATGGGCTCCCGGAGAAACTATTTGAGAGATTTGGTCTATAATCTCCCCAATAATTTGAGTCTTAGCTCCAATATATCTAATTCCCATAATAATTAACCATTAATCTGGGAAGATGTCATTGATACCACATCTTTTTAGCGCTCGAACTGGTAATAAATCTTCGACGCCATTCAAAGTATTATAAATGGTTTCATAATCGCTTTTCGACAATCCGTATAGCTGAGACACCATAAATTCGATCCGAGCATCGTCTTCTATAGGTAATTCCTTATTCTTGCATAAAAATGGTTTAATAGTATTAACTATAGAAGAAATAAGTTTATCTTTGCCTTTATGCAAAACCTCAGAATTTGGTAG
>JBKQKO010000106.1:0-11966 GCA_052147455.1 Desulfobaccales bacterium
GGACGTGGCGCCCATGCTACGGGACGGTCTCTAAGGACCCAGGGCGGGCCGGGCTGCCACGTCCGCAACCGTGCCCCCAGGCCAGGCCCATGGGCCTGGCCGGGGGGGAATCATACTAATCCGGGCACAAATCTTATCATTTTCAAAGGAACCGGACATGTGCCCGCCTACTTCGTTAATATACAAGGGCGGGCACTGCCCACCAAATATAGAAGGAAAACAGAAAACATTAAACAGAAAACAGACATTTCACGACCAGGCAGGACTCCCGCGGCAGCCACAGGCTTACAGACTTCCGCAACCTTAAAGCGCCGCCCTGTTGCTCTGTGCAGGGTGCGCCCTGCGCCCCGAAATATTGCTGCTTCCCAGGATCTAATGGTGCGCAGTGCGCCCCCTACAGGAACTTAAAGCGCCGCGCAACTCAAAATATGATCAAGAACCAGGTTTGGGTCAGGACTGATTAAAATGGGGGGGATGAAAAATGGTGCTGGGGAAGGTTTTAATGGCCATAAACATGGTCAAGACCAGGGGGGAACTATGCCAGGTGGGGGCCCCTAAGGCGGCGCCCGGCGAGCTTAAGGCCGAAGGGCCGGAACCCAAGCGGTAAGCGCAGCCGCAGCCCTGGCCGCAGCCACCGCAATGGCCGGGCATCCCGGTCTGCTGGCAGCAGCACCCGGACACCAGGCCGGGGCCGGAGCCGGGACCATGATGGCAGCAGCACGGCGAGCCGCCCGTGGCGGCCACCAGGCCCCCGGGCAGAGAGAAAATGAGAACCGCGCCGATGATTACGGCCACTGCCAGGCAACGATAGGCGGCGCTCCTTTTCATACTTTCTAGGATATCAAGCCCTTAATAAATGGCAAGATTTTTTTCCAGGCAGGAAGCCGGATAAAAAGCAGGTCTTTCGGGCGACCCAGCGGGTCGCCCCTACGGATAGCTAACTGCTGTTAAGATACAAGGGTGGGCACAAGCCCACCCTTAAAGGCCGCGATTACTGCGGCCCGCGCCACCGGTGGATGCAAGGCCAAGCAGGAGCCATGGAGCCAGTAAGCTGCGGCACTGCGCCCCGAAATATTGCTGCTCGGCTTTAATCTAATGGTGCGCAGTGCGCACCCTACTGGAATTTAAAGCCGTTTGATGGCTCTTTTGACAACCTTTTTTTGAAATCCTGCATCAGCTTTCCTTTTTGTTCTTTAGTCTTTGGCTGATAGCTGACAGCTGATGGCTGACAGCTGACCCTACAAGGTCAGAATCAACGGCAGGATCATGGGGCGGCGCTCCAGGTGTTTGAAGAAGAGTTTGCGCATGGCCTTACCGGCCTGGGTCTGGATCTCCAGCCAGTCCTGGGTAGGTTCGCTCAAGGCCCTAAGGACGATCTCGTGGAAGACCTTGCGGGCCTGCTCCAGCAGGGGCGCCTGTTCCTCCTCCAGGGTGAAGCCCCGGGTGATGAGTTCCGGTTCGGTAACGATGCGGCGGGCCCCCGGGTCCACCGCTACATAGGCGATCACCAGGCCGTCGGCGGCCAGGTGGCGCCGGTCCCTGAGGACGATGCGGCTGACGTCCCCCACTCCCTTGCCGTCCACGAAGACCCGGCCGGTATCCACCCGGCCCTGGAGGGCCGCACCGCCGGAATCGAAGCGCACCTGATCGCCGTTGCCGGCCAAAAGAACCCGCTCCTCCGGGATGCCCACCGCCCGGGCCAGGTGGCCGTGCTTGATGAGGTGGCGCATCTCCCCGTGAATGGGGATGAAATAGCGGGGCCGGGTCAGATTCAGCAGCATTTTCAATTCCTCCTGGGAGGCATGACCCGAAACGTGGATGTCGGCCACCTCCTGGTAGGCCACCTCCGCTCCCAGGCGATAGAGGTTGTTGATTACCGTGGTGATGGCCCTTTCGTTGCCCGGGATGAACTTGGAAGAGAGGATCACCAGGTCGCCCCGGCGAATGTGAATCTGCTTGTGGGCCTCCAGGGCCATGCGAGCCAGGGCGCTCAGGGGCTCCCCCTGGCTGCCGGTGGTGATGACAATGGTTTCGGCCGGAGGCAGCCGCTCCAGGTCCCCCACTTTGATCTCCAGTTCCGGGGGGACCGAGAGGATGTCCAACTCCTTGGCCAGCCGGGAGTTGGTCACCATGGACTTGCCGTTGAACAGCACCTTGCGCCCGTACTTGGCGGCAATGTCGAGAATTTGCTGCATCCGGTGGATGTGGGAGGCGAAGACCGCCACGATCACCCGGCCCGGGGCCTCCCGCACCAGCCCCTCCAGGGTGATGCCGATCTGCCGCTCGGACAGGGTGTAGCCGGGGCGCTCGGCGTTGGTGGAGTCGGAGAGCAGCGCCAGCACCCCCTGCTCGCCGTAATGGGCAAAGCGGTTCAGGTCTGTGGCGGCGCCGGCCACCGGGGTCTGGTCGATCTTGAAGTCGCCGGAATGGGCCAGGTAGCCCTGGGGGGTGCGCACCACAAAGCCCACCCCGTCCACGATGGAGTGGCACACCCGGATGAATTCGAATTCGAAGGGTCCCAGGGCCAGGGGTTCCGATGGCCTGATCTCCCTGAGGTCGGTCTGCGCCAGCAGGCCGTGTTCCCTGAGTTTCTCCCGCAACAGGGCCAGGGTCAGGGGGGTGCCGTAGACAGGGGCGGCGAATTCCTTGAGAAAAAAAGGGACCGCGCCGATGTGGTCCTCATGGCCGTGAGTCAGGACCAGGGCCGTAAGCTTGTCCCGGCGCTCCCGCAGATAGGTGAAATCGGGGATGACGATGTCTATCCCCAGAATGGGGTCCTCGGGAAACATGAGGCCCGCGTCCACCACCACCAGGTGGTCGGCGGTCTCCAGGGTCATCATGTTGAGGCCGATCTCCCCCACCCCTCCCAGGAAGGTGAGATCCACCCAGTTATTCGGGGCTGCTGCGGGGGCCATAGGGGAAGTCGGGGTCATAGTTGGCGGCGATGGCCTGGAAGACCGCGGCCATCAGGTCTTCCTTGCGGCGATAATCCTGGGGATGGATGGGAGGCGAAATTACTACCCGCACCGGTCCGGGCCGCATCCGCATGCCGTGCGGGCCTTGAATAAAACGGGTGCCGCTGAGGCTCACCGGCACGATGGGCTGCCCGGCTTTGGCGGCCATGATGAAGACCCCTTTCTTGAAGGGAATGAGCTCCGGGGTGGTTACCCGGGTGCCTTCCGGAAAGATGATCATCGAGGCCCCGGCCCGCACCCGGGCCGCGGCCCGGTCCAGGCTCTTGACGGCCTGTTTGAGGTTGCTCCGGTCCAGGGGCACGGAGCCCATGCGAATCAAGGCCTGGCCGAAGATGGGGATCCGGAAGAGGGATTTTTTGGCGACGAACATGATTCGGCCCGGCAGGATGGCGAGCAGGGTGAAGATATCGAAACTGGAGCGATGGTTGGCGGCAAAGACGTAAGCCTGGTTCGGGGCCAGGTGTTCCAGACCTCGCACCTCCACGGGGATACGGGCCACCCGCAGCAAGGTCCGGCCCCACCATTTGGCGGTGAATTGGATTAATCTGCCCTCCCGGTCGATGGGGGCCACCAACAACACCATCGAGCCGGCAAACAGGGTGATAACCCACAACCAGAAATGAAACCACAACCCCCAGGCCACCAGGTGAGCGTCCTCCTCCATCAATCTACCAGAATCTACCCGGAAAACCTGGCGGCGTCAAGCCTCGGCGGGCTGTGGCAGAACTTCCGGAAAATGCCAACTGTCTCTGAGCGAACCATCCGAGACCTAAAGTCCCATGGCTCACGATAAACCTCAAGCACCTCTGCGCTCGAAGGTTCTTGCCCCGGTGGCGGCAGGGATCATGGTATTTTTCGTAATTCTGGTATAACCTACCCCCAGTCACCACCAGCGGATTTATTTTACGGAAAACGGAAAACGGAAAACTTTCTTAAACCATGGCCATCCCCAAGATCATCTCCGCCGACTACCTCCTCAGCGTCCACCGGATGGAGCAGTTGCCCGGCGGGGAGCTGCCCGAAGTAGCCTTCCTGGGCCGCTCCAACGTGGGCAAATCCTCGCTGATCAACGTCCTGCTGGGGCGTAAAAAACTGGTGCGCACCAGCGCCGAGCCGGGCTGCACCCGGGCCCTCAATTTCTTTCTGGTGAACCAGCGTTGGCACTTCGTAGATCTGCCGGGGTTCGGCTATGCCGCGGTTTCCAAAGAGCTCAAGGCCAGGTGGGGGCAGATGGTTCTGGACTATCTGGGCCGCCGCCAGGTTTTGGCCGCGGTGGTCTTCCTCCAGGACGGCCGCCGCCGGCTGGGCCCGGAAGAGCTGTTTCTCTGGGAGTATCTGCGGGACCGGAAAAGGCTGGTGATTCCAGTGCTCACCAAGGCGGACAAGTTGAAGCAGGGGGAGCGCCGCCGGCAGTTGCAACACCTGGCCGAAAACCTGGCCCCCCTGGGGGTGGCCCCCGGAGAATTCATCTGGTTTTCGGCCCTGAGCCGCGAGGGCCGGGAAGAACTCTGGGCGCGGCTCCTCAGGCCCCTGGGCGGCTGACGAAGTTCTAAGGTGGGCACTGCCCACCAGATCAACTTCAGGACGGCAGGAGCATTGCGGCCTACGGCGCCATCACCAGGCGGGCCAGGCCCTCCCTAGAGAATAATATCCTCCAGCCGCCGCTTGGGTACGTGGTGGACCCCCGCCGCGTCCCGCCAGTACTTGATGCTGTCACCGGGGGCCGCCACTTCCAGGACCACGGTCTCTTTGGGCCGGCCCAGGGCGATCACCAGGAGAATTTCCAAATTTTCCGGAATCTTGAGCACCTGGCGCAGGCTGTCCCGCTGAATCGAACCCAGCATGCAGCCCCCCAACTCCTGGGCCCGGGCCCCCAGGAGGATGGACTGGGCCGCGATGCCGTGGTCGCAGCCGAAGTTTTTGGAAATCTCCGTGTCCCCCAGGATGACGATGTAGGCGGCCGGCCGCTCCCCCTCCGCCGGCCCCGGCCAGTCCTTCAGGTAGCCGGCCCAGGCCAGGCAGGAGAAGATGGCGGCATTCCTGGCGGGTTCGCAGGAAAGGAGATATTTCAGGGGCTGGAGGTTGGCCGCGGAGGCGGACAACCGGGCCAGGTCTACCAGCCCCTTCAGGGCCTCCAGGGACACCGGGATCTCCTGGTGGAAACGGCGATAGCTGCGATTTCCCTTGATAAGTTCCGTTATCATTGGCACACCTCCAGAGAATGGGTTACTGCAAACCATTGTCCCCCCTTTTTCCGTCACCCTGAGCGAACCATCAGCACCTGAAGGTCACTCACTCAGGAGGAACATAAGAACCACCAACCTAATGTGATGCTTCATAATTCATAGGACATTTCAAACTACGGTTTTTTAACCCCCCTTTGAAAAAGGGGGGCAGGGGGGATTTGAAGTAACCTCCTGAAATCCCCCTAAATCCCCCTTTCCCAAAGCGGGACTTTAATACCCTTGGAACTTAGTTTTCCTTGCATCTAATGCCAGGTTATTTACGAAGCGCAACACTGGACAGTTCTGGTTGGCAGGGCGGCGGTCCCTGGCCGCCCTGCCAACCCTGGGGGCGATTTTCGTAATTTGTCGTATTTTCGTATTTTCGTAATCGGGTCTCAAGTTCGCCTTACTGGAGTTTTTCAACCGCCATAGAGGCTGGCAGGTTGGCAGCCGCACTTATGGCCCGGTATCCTGTCGCGGCGCCAGCTTGAAAACCCCCTCCGGGGTGAGGGTGGCGTCCACCCCCTGGGACTTCAGGAATTCGGTCACGGGCCGGCCCAGGAGCAATTCCGTGGCTGCGGGGGTCAGCTCCCATTCGTCGATGAGCATCCGGCGCAAATAATGGTCAAAGTGCAGGGCCTCGAACAGGGCCTCGCCGGCCTCTTCACGGCCGGCGCCCAGCTCCGCCAGGGCCCGGGCCACCTGGCTATAGTCGCAGCGTTCCTGATGCCCCCTGATCAGTTCCCAGATTTCCGGCACCCCGGCGAACAGGTGCTGCCGGATGAGCATCTGGTCCCCTTCCGGGGGCGGGGACGGCTCCCTCCAACAGTTTTGCCGGCGGCACTGCTCCGGGCGGTTCTCATAGATGCGGCAGGAATTGTTGGCCGCCTGGAAAAACCAGCATTGCCGGCTGCCGGGCAGCTCCCGAAGTTTCAGACGCTCCTCCTCCAGGGGCTCCACCTGGCCGGCGAGACTGCTCACCCCCTCGCCGCGGCGCAGGGTGTAGACGTCGTTCCAGGTGAGGATCTCTTGTTGGAACAAGGGCAGGTCCTGACTGAGGAGGGTAGGGCTGCCTAATTGGCAGCACTCGCCGCAGCGGCTGCAACGGTCGAGCTCGGCCTCATATTTCTCCTGGGCCGCGGTCATCAGACGGCGCCAGGCCGCCCCCCGGGCCGGCAAGGGCAAGGTGTTCCAATTCTCGAAGACTTCTTTGAAACCGGCGGCGTTCTCTATCTGGCGGCGCAGGATCTGGAAACGGCCGCTGCCGGTGGAGACTTGCAGGATCGCCGCCAGGTATTCTTCCCAAATGGAGGCCATCACCTCCCGGGAGCCCTTGGCCAGGGCCTCACCCGGGTCCTGGTGGACTTTTCCGAAAAATCGTTTAGGCGTCATGAATATTCCTGGGATTTTTTAGGTTTGCCTGGATTTTATCACGTTGTAGCCCCTCGTCCTTGTAGAAACTGTTTTCTGTTTCCTTTTTTCTGTCTCTGCTAAAGGGCCTTTGACTTTTTCCTTTATCTGCCACCGCCAACCGCCTGCTGCCGCCCCGCTTAAGCGCTATCGGCCCCCTGGCCGCAGGGGCCCAGGCGCCATTCCCGCACCCGCCCTTGCGGGTCCAGGCGCATTCGCAGGGCAAAGGGGAAGACTCTCCCCGGCACGGAGAAGCGCAGGTCCAGCCACTCCAGCGCCAGCCCGTCTTCCAGGACTTGTACCCGGTGCAACAGGGGGAAGCGGGCGAATTTCAGGTAGCGGTCCCGGATTTCCCGGGCTTCCGGGTCAAGGTCCAGCTCCGGCAGGGGCAGCCCACTGAAGACCTGGAGGCGCAGGTCCTGCGGGGCCGGGTATTCCTCAGCGGGGGCCCGGCAGTTGAGCGGCAGGCGGGTCGCCGCCAGCGGCGCTGGAGGGCGCCATAACCCCAAGGGGGCCAGGTACGGCAGCTGCACCAGGGCCTGCGCCACTTCCCGCCCATTGCTGGCCAGGAGCAGCCAGCGGCGGCAGGAAAAGGGCTGGGGCAGCGCGGCCACCCTTAGGCCCCCGGCTGCCAGCGACTCCGCCTTCCCGGGATGAGAAGGGGCGGAGAGCGGCCCCGGGTTGGCGGTTGACGGGTGAAACACCTGCCGGGCCAGGGCCAGGGCTTGGCGGTGGTAACAGCCGCACAGGAGAAGATAACCACCGGCCGCGGCCAGAAAGGCGAGCCCGGCCCGGTGGCCCCAACCGGGGAGGAAAACGGCCACGGCCCCGGCCAGCAGCAGGACGGTGAGGTAAGGGTCGATAATGAAGAGCCAATCCAGGGCGAAGCGTTTCCGCCAGAAGGGAAACAGGAGCTGGGTGCCGTAGGGGGTGGCCAGGTCCATTAGAAGATGGCTCGCCAGCACTGCCAGACCCAGGAAGAAGATCGGTTGGAACCAGCGGGGGCCGCCCAAGAGCCAGGCCACCCCGGCTGCCAACAAGGCCAACAGGGGCAGGGCCGTCAGGGAATGGGAAAAGGCCCGGTGGTGACGGATAAAGGCCAGCCGATCGAAAAATATTAAGAAATAGTCGCAATCCGGCAGCAGGGTGAAGGACATCCCGGCCACGGCGCTCCAAACCGGGGAGGGGCTGGGAAGCAGTTGCGACAGCAGCGCCCCCATGGCCACGTGGGTCACTGGATCCATGGCCACCTGCCACTCTGGGCGCCGCAGTGGGGAAAATGGCGCAACCGGTCCTCACTCAGGGCCATTAGGCCGAAAATTTAAGATTACCCGGGATTATTATGGATCACTAACTATTTCAAAAACTCCTTGGGGCAGTTATAGGGTGGGAACTGTCCACCAAAATGTCAACTTCGGGTCGAGTTGAGGGGGCGGCCGGCACACCCGGCCAGAAGCGCAAATCCTGTGTAGGGTGCGCACTGCGCACCGAAATATTGCTGCTTCCTATAGTTTCTGGGAAAATTAATCTTTGCCGCGGCGCTGCCTGATGGCCATTGCGCATTTTGCGGGGTGTCAGACGGCCATTGGCCACCAGGTTAGCTCGGGCCCGCACCAATGCCTGTCTAAGGTCTTGACAAAAGCCCGGGGGCAAGATAAACAACTTAACGGTCGGCGGGGTAGCTCAGTCGGTAGAGCAGGGGACTGAAAATCCCCGTGTCGGCGGTTCGATTCCGTCCCCCGCCACCAGGAAAATCAAGAACTTCAAGGCTGCTTTCGGCGGCCTTTTTCTTTATAAAATCTGAATTTGCCCCATAATGGCCCCACATTTTTATAGAAGCACAAGGATATCCAGGTGACTTACTCCCTATACCTCTTTCCATTTTTGTATCCTGTGATCCGAGGCCCATCACCTTCCTCCAGCCACCCTCTAATTCCTCCCCGTTTTTTCTCTGGTTTCCTTCACTGAAAATTCACTATTCTCAGATATTAAAAATCCCTCTATACCAGCACAGGGGAAAATTTATTGTCGCCCAGAGAGCCGGTGGGGGGATTTTTGGATCTCCCATAAGTCAATGAAGGGAGAAATACCGATGAGCGCTTGACAATAGATAAATGATGATTAACCTTTCCGAAGGTTCTATGTTGACTCTAAAGTTGATTTGTAACTCTCATACTCCCTGTTAATCGTAATGAACCAATCCAGCATCCAAATTAAAGAGGATCATCTCTGTGTAATCTCGGACCTTCATCTAGGTAATCCCGCCTTCTTAAGATCGGACTATTTAAGATCATTTTTAATTCACCTGTCAAGAGAAGGCACTAGCCTTTGTATAAATGGTGACGGTATTGATTTATTGCAATGTACAACCAGAAAATTAGTAAAAGATTTACGTTCGGCTGTCAAAAGTTTAAAGGAAATCGTATCCCAGGGGCGCAAAAAGATCTACTATGTGTTCGGCAACCATGACACTCATTTGGAGCCATACTTAGCCGAGCTGGGCATTTTCTCTTTCATTCCTTTCCTGGAGGTAGTTTCCGGAGGGCGGCGGATTCATATTGAACACGGGCATGCTTACGACTATCGATATAACCATTTCCCCAAACTTTTCCATCATCTCTCGAAGGTTCTTGGCAAATTACTGATCATTTCGCCGAATTTTTTTCATCTTTTCTTTAAAATTGAATGGTTCTTTCATGTAATGAAAAATAAAAAAGTCAATGGGCCCAATAGTGTCCTGGTTGATGCCCATAGGAACTTTTCCGCCGCTCGGGAGCTTTTTGCCAGAGGGTTTGATATCGTTATCCTTGCTCATACCCATCTGCACGGCCTACAGGTGATGGAAAATGGTAAGATCTTCGCCAATGCCGGGGCCTGGACCTCTGAGAAACTCCATTATCTGGAAATTAAGCAGGGCGCCATCAGCTTAAAGGAGTGGCATTGAGCAGGGAGGATAGAGGCGGATTTGA
Source organism: Desulfobaccales bacterium (assembly GCA_052147455.1). Taxonomy (GTDB): domain Bacteria; phylum Desulfobacterota; class Desulfobaccia; order Desulfobaccales; family 0-14-0-80-60-11; genus JAPLJC01. The sequence goes on from JBKQKO010000106.1 coordinate 9,580, forward strand.
TGTTGCTCTTGCTCCTTGTTTTTTATCGCTTGCGTGGTTAACTTACATTCACCATGAGGTTCGCCTCATGTTTTCCCACCTTTGTCGGCCTGGTGCACCTCCCCCGCATCGGGCCGACTTTTTTTATGAGCGCCGCAACATGCTAAGCCCTGGGATCGTCCCCGGCACGATTAGTCTTCAGACCTACTATCCAGATCATATCTGGAATCTTGCCCGCTCAAGCGATAAGTACTGATTCTGGCAGCTATCTTGACCCGACTCCTATCCGGCAAATCAGCTTCATCTTTCTGTCTTTAAGCCTCTTAGCAGTCCGGCTTGGATACCACAACGATTTATGCTAATTATGGGAAACGAATCTTCAAAATTTAAACTTCTGGTAAATTAACAATCTGAAACTGCCGCCTAATCCTGGAAAAATGGGAAGGCCATGTTGAAGTTTTCTCTATCCAGCCTGCGTAGTCGTGCCATTGTCCTGGTCCTGCTGGCCATCCTGCCGTTGTTGGCGTTAACCCTCTATTCATATTTCGACCAACGTGACCGGGCTATTGGTGAGGTGCAAAGAGGCGAGTTAGTTGCGGCCAGGAACCTCGCCACCATCCAGGAGACCCTAATCAGTACTACCAGACAGCTGCTGGAGACATTAGCCCGAATGCCCCAGGTGCAACGGCGCGACCGGGAGGCCTGCAACGCCCTTTTTGCCGAATTGCTGAAGCAAAGTCCTCACAGCGTGACCATCGCCGCCGCGGATTCTGAGGGTCGGCTGTTCGCCAGCGCTCCTTCTGCCCCGGGCCCGGTCAATTATGCAGATCGTCCCTGGTTTCAAAAAATTAGCCAGGCCAGGAACTTGGTGATTGGGGGGATAGTCGTGGGCCGCATCAGCGGCATGGTTGGCAACAATTTAGCATACCCTATTTTGGACGGTGCAGGCCGGTTGCAGGGGGTGCTAACCACCCAGTTGGACCTGGAATGGCTGGGAGGCTTGTTGGCTAAGAGTGATTTCCCGCCTGCCACCGCTATGGTTTTGACTGACTCCTCCCGCAAGGTTCTCTTCCGTTATCCCGAACCCCAGAAATATATCGGCAAAATGTTGCCTGATGTCCTCATCAAGCCCATGGCGAGCAGCGATGAAGGGGTGGCGGCAGGGGTGGGCTTGCCCGGAGATGAGCGCCTCTTCGCCTTTGCCCGGCTGTCGCCGCCCTGGCAGGAGATGTGGGTGCTTATCGGCCTCCCCAGGGATTGGGCCTTGGGTCCGGTTAATCGCATCCTGTGGCGCAACCTCATCTGGTTGGGTTTGGTGGCGCTTTTTGCCATGGCCGCGGCCTGGTATGGCGGAGAGTTGTTTGTGGTTCGTCCGGTGAGGGGCCTGCTAGGCGTCACCGAACGGCTGGCTGCGGGGGATTTGACGGTGCGGGCCAGCCCTGATTACACGGGGGGAGAACTGGGCCTCCTGGCCCACTCTCTTGATCAGATGGCCGCTTCCCTACAAGAGCGCGAGGAGGACCTGCGCCGGGCCAAAGACGAGCTGGAGCAGCGGGTCGAGGAGCGCACGGAGGAATTGACAGAAACAGTAGCTCAATTAGAAATGGAAATGAGCGAGCGGCAGGAGGCCGAGGAGCAAGCGGCCACCCAGGGAAGGCTCTATCGTCTTTTAAGCCGGGTTAATGAAGCCATCGTACGCGCCCAAGACCAGCAAGAGCTCTTCCGGCAAGCCTGCCGGATCATGATGGAGGAAGGAGACTTCCTGTTGTGCTGGATCGGCCGGGTGGACTGGGAAGCCGGGCTGGCCCGGGCGGCGGCGCAATATGACCCGGTTGACGATTATGCTCAAGACATTACCATTTCCATAGCAGATGTCCCGGAGGGCCGGGGTCCCACCGGCGTGGCGGTGCGGGAGGGGCGCTGGGATGTGTGTCTGGATATTGCCGCTGACCCCCGCATGGTCCCCTGGAGGGAACAGGCGCTGGCCCGGGGTTTCCGGTCTTCCGCCGCTTTCCCTTTGTTCGTGGGCAGCCGGGTCGAAGGAGTCCTGACGCTCTATTCCGGCCAAAAAGATTATTTTAATCAGGAAGAGGTCGCGGTGCTGAACTCCCTGGCCCAGGACCTGTCGTTCGCCATGGAAGCCATGGATCGGGAAGCCAGGCGGCGGCAAGCGGAAGAGGAAATCCACCGTCTAAATGAAGAGCTAGAGGCACGGGTTAAGGCGCGCACCGCCGAGTTAGAAATAGCCAACAAGGAGCTGGACGCCTTCTCTTATTCCGTGTCCCATGACCTCAAGACTCCGGTCCGGGCCATAGAAGGTTTTTCCCGGATTCTGATGCACAAATACTCGGCCACCTTAGAATCCGAACCCCTCAGGATGCTCAATATCATCTACTCCAACACCAGGC
>JBKQKO010000107.1:0-10427 GCA_052147455.1 Desulfobaccales bacterium
GGTATGGAAGTGCGCCACACCGGGGAATTCGTCCGGCAGGTCGGAGTAACGGCCGATGATGCCGGAGCCGTAACCCAGGACGCCCACGATGCCGCCGTGCTTCCAATGGGTGATCTTGTCTTTATAGGAGCGCTCCAACTGCCGTAGTAAGTCCCGGGTTGCCGGCTTTCTGGCGGCCACCCGCTTCAGGTCCTTGACGAAGCTGGGCCAAGGTCCGGTTTCAAGTTGATCCAACAACGGGGTATCGGACATGAACCTCTCCTCCCTCTTGTAATGGTCCCCAAAGGGCTTATTCTTTTTTTCACAAAATCATTCCTATCTCATAACATCGCAAGACATTTGTCAACTAAAAAATTGGAGCCTAAGATGCCTCCAGGAATTGCAGCGGTCCCAGCTCCTGCAAGGCCTCGGTGTATTGGGCCGCCGGCCCCATCACCAGGATGACCAGGGACTCGGGGTGCAGATGCTCCTGCGCCGCCTGGGCCGCGGTCTTCAGGGAAACGCCGCGAATTTGGTCACAATAACCTTGCAGATAATCCCGGCCCAGGTCGAAGAGATCGATGGACAGCAGTTGGCGGCTGATGCCCCCGGGGTTCTCCAGGCCCAGGGGGAAATGACCCACGTAATAACTCTGGGCTTCCTCCAGTTCCTGGGAAGTGAGCCCCTGTCGCCTTAAGTCCCGGACCACCTGGTCGATTTCCTTCACCACCGCGGCGGTGTTGGCCGCCGGGGTGAAGGTGGAGATGATAAAGGGGCCCGGGGCCCGGCGAAAGGAGAAGCTGCTGCGGATGCCGTAGGTGAAACCCAGATCCGAGCGGATGCGGGTCATGAGGCGGGAGGAGAAGCCGCCCTCACCCAGGATGTAGTTCATCAGCTTCACGGGGAAGTAATCCGGGTGGGAGCGGGGCAGGCCCAGGTGCCCAACCCGAATCTCACTTTGGGTCAAATCGGGGCGGTCCAGGAGATAGATACCGGGGGAGCAGAGCTTATCAGGCGGCGCAGTGAAGGCCTGGCTGGCGGGGCCGCCGCCGCTCCAGGAGCCCCAGAGGCGACTGGCTTCCCGAACCAGGGTGGCGAAATCCACCATGCCCACCACCACCAGGGTGGCGGTCCCGGGAGTGAACTCCCGCTGATAAAAGCCTTGCAGATCAGTGAGCGAGAGGGCGTCCAGGGTCCTCAGGTCGCCCGGCGCCGGGTGGCCGTAAGGCGAATCCCCGAAGAACAGGCGCAGGTAACGCAGACTGGCCATCTCCCGGGGGTCCTGCAACTGTTGCACCAGCTCCGCGCGGCGGCGCTCCCGGATCAGCAGGAACTCATCTTCCGGAAAGGCCGGGGTCTGGACAATCTCCGCCAGGGTGGCCAGATGTTCCTCAAAATCCTCGGCCAGGCCCTCAAGAGAGATCAGGGTGGCGTCAAAGCCGGAGTGGCCCGAGAGGCTCGCTCCGCGGGCTTCAATATCCTGGGCCAGTTGCAACTGGCTGCGGCTGGAAGAGCCCAGGGTAAGGAGCTCCGCGGCCCAGTCGGCCACCCCGGCCTTGCCCGGCGGGTCGGTCTCGGAGCCCCGCTTGGCCATGAAGGTGAGACTCAGCCAGGGCGCCCGGGCGTACTCCACCCCCAGGAGGTTCATGCCGTTGGGCAGGGTAGCCTGGTGGATTTCGGGAATATAGTTCGCCATCTTAACTCCTGTTTTCGGTTTTCGGTTTGCGGCAAAAAAATTAATGATGGGACCAGAATCCTTCCGAGACGCCTTAGTAACCTCAACAATCACATCGATTTAAACTCAATACGGTTCATTTAAAGAGGTTCTAAGGAATCGGTGGGCAGTGCCCACCCTAGGTTTTCTCGACTTCTGGTCAGGCATCGCATCGCTTCGCATCTCGCATTTAGTCTTAATAGGGCGGCCTATGGCCGCCGACACTGCGGTCCCGGCTCGCTCTAGGGTTTGGCTTTTTTGCTCACGCCAACGCTCCCAAAGAGGCGCTTTCTTCCGGGGAGACCGGCTGCAAGGTGACCACGGTGCGGTTGTCGGAGCGCAGATAGGTTTGGGCCACGCGCAGGATGTCCGCCTCGCTGACCGCCTCGAAGGAGGCCAGGATGCGGTTGGCGCGGGAGGCGTCGCCGGTCTTCAGGTGAAAGAGCCCCGCCAGCAGGCCCCGGAAGAAATTGTGAGAAAGGCTTTTAACCATTTGGGCCCGGAGCAATTTCTTGGCCCGGGCCAATTCCAGGGATTCCACGCCGTCCCGGCGCAGGCGCTCCAGGGACTGCCACACCTCCTCTTCCAGAGCCGCCAGGGGCGCGCCTGGAGCGGCCACCGCCACCACCACCATGAGGTCGGCATCCTGGGCCGAAAAGGGCAGGGGGGCCAGTTCCACTTCCAGGGAGGCGGCCTTGCCGGGGCGGATAAACTCCTGGTGAAAGCGGGAGGCCTTGCCGCCGCTGAGGATGATGGACAAGAGCTGCAAGGGATAATGGTCCGGATGCCCCATGTCCACCACATGGTAGCCTGCCAGCAGGGCCTCTACCTGGGAAACCTTCTTGACCACGGCGCGGCGTTCGCCCCGCTGGGGCGGCTCGGTGAAGGGAAGCGGCGGCGGCGTCCCGGGGTTGGGGATAGCCCCAAAGTAGCGGGCCACCAGGTCCCGGGCCCGCCCGGGGTCGGCGTCCCCGGCGATGACCACCGTCAGCTTGCCGGGTTGATAATGGTTGCGGTAGTAGGCCAGGCAATCCTTCAGGCTCAGGTGGCGCAAATCCTGGTCCCAGCCGATCACCGGCCACTGGTAGGGGTGCTGGGTGTAGGCGGCGGCGAACAACTCCTCCTCCACCAGGCCGAGGGGACTGTCCACGCTCCGCAGTTTGCGCTCGCTGATCACTACCTGCAACTCCGGGGCGAAGGTGTCGTTATCCAGCTTCAAGTGCAAGAGGCGATCGGCCTCCAACTCGAGCCCCAGCTCCAGGTGCTCGGAGGGCAGGTTTTCGAAGTATGAGGTGTGATCCCGGGTGGTGAAGGCGTTGATCTCGCCCCCCCTGGACTGGAGGATGCGGGAGAACTCTTCGGGCCCCCGGGTCTCGGTGCCCCGGAACATCAGGTGCTCGAAGAGGTGGGAGATCCCGGTAATCCCCGGCAATTCGTTCCGGGAGCCCACTTGATAATGGAGCTGCAGGGAGACGATGGGGAGACTCGGGTCGGGCAAGACCAGGAGGGTGAGGCCATTATCCAGGGTGAATTGCACCAGGTCGATTCCCGGCTGCCAGGCTGCCGGCGCAAACTTGGGGGATGGGGTCACGGGCTCCTCCTGCCGATTTTTCGCTTCCCTATCACCGCGTGGGAGGCGCTTGGATTGATAACACGTTTTCAAATCCGGTTCAAATCTGGTTTCCAAGTTAAAGTTGGAATCCAGATGGGAACAGGAGCGCAGAGATCCGCAAGATCCCTCTTATGGAACAGGGCGAGGGGGTGGATAGCCGCTCCATTGGCGCAGCAACTTTTCATCCACTTCCATGATTATGGGCGTCATTTGGGCAATGGGAATGGCCTGGGGGGACTCGCCTTGGAGGACCCGCCGGGCCAGGGCGGCGGTCTCCGCCCCCAGGCGGCGGTAGTCCAGGGCCAGCCACAATAATGCCCCCCGGTGCGGTCCTTCGGGATAGCCGCTCACCACCTTGACCTTGAGGCGGCGGCCCCAGTCCAGCAGCAAGGGGGCGTAGCGCATGGCGCTGGCCGCGGGGGGGAGATAGATCACCCGGGCGCCGCGGGCCAGGAGGCGTTCCAGTTGGGGGCGATCCGTGGCCGCGGCGCGGCTTTCCTCGATCAAGGGTTTGATCCCCAAGCTGGGAGCCAATTGGCCAAATTCCTGGGCCAGCTCCGCCGCCACTCCGTCGGTGGGATCGTACAACAGACCCCAGGGGGCGCTCCCCAGGAGGCCGGAGCCCTCTTTCAAGGCTGCTTCCAGGGGGGGCGGCGAGGCGATGCCGGTAACGTTCTCCTGATGATCCTCGGGATGCTCCGCCGCATAGGCGGCTTTGCTGAAATAGGGATTGGCCACCAGGGCGAAGACCACCGGGGTGCTCTTCTCCACCGGCGCCACCTGCAGCAAGGCCGGGGTGCCCAGGACCACCAGCAGCCGGGGCCGGAGCTGCCGAGCCCGCCACAGTTGCTCCCGGATTCCCCGGTCGGAGGCCGGGGCGCACACCACTTTCAGGGGAAGGTCCTTCAGGTTTTCTTCCAGGCCCCCAATGGCCTGGCGCATCCGAGGTGAATCCGGGGAGCAAAAGATGACGATGGGATTCTGCCCGGAAGGGCGGCAGCCCCAGGTGGCCAGCGCCAGGGCCAGGAAAAGGATCAGGAGCTCTCGGTTTGGGGGTTTCGGTTTTCGGTATTTGCATCTCTTAGTCGGAATGGCAAACATTATCGAACCGATACCGGTTAATCGGTGCGCCTCACCGCGGTTATCGATCTTCCCGCAACCGAAAACCGAAAATGAGACCGCCTCTCAATGGATGATTTTTCCAATCCGGTCCCAGCGCACCTGAAATTGTCGAGTGTCCCAGGAGAGGTGGTGGATCAGCCCATTCAGTCCCTCCATGAAGCTCAGGAGGAATTTTGGTTCCCCGGGAGGCCCCTTCCAGGAGAAATAGATGATCATGGCCTTCCCCTTGAGGGCGTCTATGGACACGAACCCCCAAAAACGGCTGTCGAAGCTGCGATCCCGGTTATCGCCCATGCAGAAATAGCATTGCGGCGGGACCACTACCGGGCCGTAATTATCCCGGGGCGCCTGATCGGCCGGAATAAATTGCTCCGGTTCGCCGCTGTCTTTGAAGACTGCCTGGGGTATTTTGAATTCCTGGTCGTTAATGTAAACCTTTTTATTGATAATCTGCAGCTTATCCCCGGGCAGGCCGATGACCCTCTTGATATAGTCTTTGGGGTCGGCATAGGCCGGGTTATTGCGGTAGATACTGGATGGCGGTTGATTGATATAGTCTTTGCTGGAATCCAGGGTGAAGATGAAGACCACCACGTCGCCCCGCTTGGGTGTGCCCAGGGGGATCATTACCCGGTTGCTGAAGGGATTGCGGATGCCGTAGCTCAATCTGTCTACCAGGAGATAGTCCCCCACCAGCAGGGTGTTTTCCATGGACCCGGAGGGAATGGAAAAGGCCTCGAAAAGAAAGGCCCGGATGATCAGGGCCAGGACAAGGGCGATGCCCAATGCCTCGCCATACTCTCGGAAGATGGATTTCTCCGGTCGACGCGGGCGCGGGGCGGATTTCTGCAGTTTGGCGAACAACGTTTTCATTCCCCTCGGATAATGGTAATGGCGCAAGCGGCTCGGGGCAGCGCCAGAAGCCCTTAATCCATGGGCTCAAATTGATCCTGGGGGGCGCCGCAAAGGGGGCAGACCCACTCCGGGGGCAGTTTTTCAAAGGGGGTGCCGGCAGGGACGCCGTTGTCCGGGTCACCCGCGGCGGGATCGTAAATATAACCGCAAATCTGGCACTGATATTTCTTCATAATGGGCTCCTTTCTCAGGGGTCTGCGACCCGGTTAAGTCTCCGAATCAGGGCTGGTGCGGCCGCAAAGGACTCGAGATGATGGGCCGCCTGGAGACGGGGGTTGCGGTAGGCCACCAGGGCCACCCCGGCATTGGCGGCAAAGTCCTGGTCCACCTCAGAGTCACCGATATAGATGGCTTCCCGGGCCTTAAGACCGAAGTGGCCCAGAATGCGCTCAAAGGATTCCGGATGCGGTTTGGGGTGGGAGACGTCCTGGGCCGAAACCACCAGATCAAAGCCCTCCGTCAAACCGTGATAGTGCAGCACCGCGCCGGTGGTGGTAGTGCGATTGGTGGCCAGGGCGGTAAAACAGGCGGGGCGCAAAAAGTCCAGGAATTCCCGGAGGTACGGCTCTTCCACCATCATCGGAATAAAGGGCTGGTAATCGAAGTTGCGGGCAAAATCGAAGACCGCCTCCAGGCGGGGATAGCCCTGAAAGAGATACTCCAGGGATTCCTGGACGGTATGGCTATGGACATAATCCTCGGCCTGGGAGTTTAAGCGCGGGCGCTCAAAACGGGCCAGAATGGTATTATAAAAGGCGATGTTGGCCTGCCGGGAGTCGAACAAGACCCCATCGCAATCAAAGGCTACCAGCTTGATCAAACCACTTGTCCCGGAATAAATAGAAATGAAGGCGTCCCCACCTGAGGCGGGGGCGGAAACCCTGCTCACGATCAGGATTTAACTCCGGATAAGTTAATTTGAAATCTCCGGGTTGTCAAGAGCCCAGCCGCCGGAGCTGGACCGGGGCGAGTCCGGGTAGCATAGGCGTCCCGCCTGTGTAAAGTTAATTTGTGAGTTTAGTTCACACAGGCCAGAGGCCTATGCTACCAATTCCGCGTAGGGGTATTTTCAGGAGGGCGCGCCCCTTAATAAAGGGCTTTTCCCTTGATTTTTAGCAGGGTTTTTCCCAGAATGCAGAAATGCCTACTACTTCCGAAAGCTCGCGGCTCTCGGCCCTGAGAAAGCTGCTGTCGTCCCGGGATGTGGACGCCCTTCTGGTCTGCGGCCCGGAGAACCGCCGTTATCTCAGCGGCTTTAGCGCCGAGGATCCCGACTGGGGATTGCTTCTCATCACCCAGGCCGCGGCGGTGCTCATCACCGATTTCCGCTACCAAATTTGGGCCCGGGAGACCGCCGCGGCCTTTCGGATTGAAATTTACCGGCAAAACTTGGGGGACAGCCTGGCGGAACTCCTTAAAGAGTTGGGGGTGCGCCGCCTGGGCTTCGAGGCGGCCCACCTTAGCTACCGGCAGTATCAGCGGCTGAGTGCCGCCGCGGCCTCGCAGGGCCTCCAGGTGGAGTGGGAGCCCCTGGAAGGGTTGGTGGAAGAGCTGCGGGAAACCAAGGCGCCGGATGAATTGGCGGCCATGCGCCGGGCTCTGGAACTGAGCGAATTGGTCCTGCGCCGGGTTGCCGCGGCACTGGCCCCGGGGAAGACAGAGCGCCAGGTGGCCTGGGAGATTGAAAAGGGTCTGCGAGAGGGGGGGGCGGAGGCCCTGGCCTTTCCCCCCATCGTGGCCGCGGGGATCAACAGCGCCCGCCCCCACCACCAGCCGGGTGACCGGGCCATCGAGGTCGGGGAACCCATCATCATCGATATGGGCGCCCGGCTGCACGGCTACTGCGCCGACATCACCCGCACTTATTTCCTGGGACCTCCGGATGAGCGGTTCCGGGAGATTTACACCCTGGTGCGCCAGGCCCAGGCCCGGGCGGAGACGGGGCTCCGGGCCGGGCTGGACAGCCTGACGGGAGACGCCTTGGCCCGGGATCTGATCGCCGAAGCCGGCTACGGCGAGGCCTTCGGCCATTCCCTGGGCCACGGGGTGGGGCTGGCGGTGCATGAAAACCCCTCCCTGAACCCGAACCCGGAGCGCCGCACCTTACTCAAGTCCGACAGCGTTTTAACGGTGGAGCCGGGCATCTATCTGGCGGATTGGGGCGGGGTTCGCCTGGAGAATATGGTGTGGTTGCAGCCGCAGGGGATTGAGGTCTTGAACCGTTATCAGGAGTTTTATAGATGGTGAGGGGGTGTTATCCTGGCCCCCCAATAGCTATTTTTGCGCCAAGAGCAGGATACCAAATGATTATTTTCAGGGCGGCGCACTAAAGTTCATCCTGATCCGATCTGGTGCCCAGGTTTTGTTTCTCGTTCCCAAGCTCCTGCTTGGGAACGCAAATTTTACCCCAAGCTCTGCTTAGGGACATCTTTGTATCACCCATAACCTACTGATACTGCGTGATATCTTTTGCCAAGCAGGAGCTTGGCAAGCAAGGTGGTTCCCAAGCAGGAGCTTGGGAACCAGGATTGATGTTGGGGGTTAGGGAGGGGGCAGCAAGCGTTTCTCGCTTTGCACAGCCGCAGCATTTATTTGGGGGGCGCACCCAAGTTCATCCTGATCCAATCTGGTTCCCAGGTTTAGCTTGGGAACCGGATCGCAACCGGTCCCTGGCCGCCCCAGACCAAAACCCCTCTTCGTTGACATTTCCGGGGATTCTGGTAATTTTGGCCCCACATGGAACCCGGCAGCATTGTAGAATTTTTCGAGGAAAAGCGCATCCTTTGCGGCGTGGTCTTGGAGCTCAAAGGGGAGCGCTTGCATGTCCTGAGCCAGAACGGCCGGGAACTTACCCTGCCCCCCAAGCGTCTCTTGCACGCCGGACCCTCTCTGCCCCTGAACCGATTAATCCGCCAGGATTTGCTGAAGCGCCTGGAGGAGGCCGCCGGGAGGCGGGAAATCTTGAAGGCCGCCATTAATCTGGAGGAGCTTTGGGAACTGCTGGCCCCGGAGAACCATCTGGCCACCGTGACGGAGTTGGCCGAGCTGTGGTTCGGCGGCGCCTCCGCGGATGAAGTGGCAGCCACCGGTAGAAGGCTGCGGGAAGATCGGCTCCTCTTCAAGCTCAGAGACGAGCAGGTAGAGGCCAACCCGCCGGAGCTGGTAGCCCAACTGCGGCAGCAACAGGAACGTGAAGCGGCCCGGCGGCTAGAACTGGCGGAAGTGGGCGCCTGGCTGCAGGCGGTCTGGGAGGGGCGGGAGCTTTCCAGGCATTATCCCTGGCGGGAATCGGTGGTGGCGCTGCTGCGCCGGATGGCGGTCAGCGGGGATGAGGCCCCGGATTATGAGCAGGGAAAGGCTTATCTGGACCAGGCCGGCCTGAACGCCGGTGCGGCCCCTTTTCGCCTGCTGGTGCGCCTGGGAGTCTTTCATGAAGATGAAGACCTGGAGTTGCACCGCCTGGAAACGCCGGTGGAGTTTTCCCCTGCGGCCCTGTCCCAGAGCCGGCAACTGGCCAGCTCACCCCCTGGTCCGGACCCATACGCGGCCCGGCGCCGGGACCTGAGCCACCTTGCGCTGATCACCATCGACGGGGAGCACACCCGGGATTTCGATGACGCCCTCAGCCTGGAAGAACTCCCGGAAGGCTGGCGCCTCGGCATCCACATTTCCGATGTCTCAAACGTGCTCCAACCCGGCGACCCCCTGGATCGGGAAGCCGGGGAACGGGGCAGTTCCATCTATCTGCCGGAACGGCGCCTGCCCATGCTGCCGGAGGAGATTTCCGAAGATCTCTTGAGCCTCCTGGCCCACCGGCCACGCCGGGCTCTGAGCTTCATGGTGACCCTGAGCCCGGAGGCCGAGGTCCTGGACTGGGCCATCGAACCCAGTCTCATCAAGGTGAGCCGCAGGCTGACTTACCACGAGGCGGAGGCCCTGATTCAACAGGAGCGAACCCTGGCGGTTCTCTCCCGGTTGACCCGGAGGCTCAAGGAGGAGCGCCTGGCCCGGGGCGGCTATGAACTGCAACTGCCCGAGGTTTGGGTGATGTTCGGCCCCCAGGGGGAATTGCAGGTGTCGGTGGAGGACCAGCAGACTTCCAGCCGCCAATTAGTAGCGGAGGCCATGGTGCTGGCCAATTCCCTGGCGGCCCGCTTTCTGGCCGAGCGGGGCATCCCCGCGATCTATCGCAGTCAGCCGGAGCCCCGGGAACCTATCCAGCCAAAGGAGCACAAGGGTCTGTGGGAATTATGGCGGGACCGGCGCAGTCTCAGCCGGGTGGTGACGGGCCTTTCGCCCCTGCCCCACTGGGGTCTGGGGTTGAGCTGCTATACCCTGGCCACTTCCCCTATCCGCCGCTACCTGGACCTCTTGACCCACCGCCAGCTCCTGGCGGCCCTGAGCGACAGCCCGCCGCCCTATCGCCGCCAGGACCTGGAGCAAATCCTGCCGCTGCTGGAGCCGGCCATGCGCCGGGGTGGAAAGCTTAAGGCCCGGCGGCTGCGCTATTGGCTGCTGAAGTACCTGGCTGGCCGCCTGGGACAGAAGAAGGAGGCCCTGGTGCTGGAGTCCTTGCCCCACCGTTACCGCCTCATCTTCCCCGACCTGTTGCTGGAGCTGTTTATGGCGGCCCCCGCCGGCATGAGGCTCTCCCCCGGGGACACCGTCCTGGTGCGGCTGGACCGGATTTCCCCCCGGGAGGACCAGATCAAGGTGTCGCTGGCTTGAAGAGCCGGCAGTAATTGCTGAGCCCCTGAAATGCCGTTTAAATTAGAAATTGGGATCGCTGACCACTCGGGGTCTTGGGATAATATCAGAGGTGAGATAAAAGATAGATATGAGTTGGAGATCAATAGCAATATTCTGGAAGGTAGGGAGCAAATAGGTAGCAGTGTGCGACACTCTCTCAAAAAGCGCTCTGAGTAGCATTTGACAAAACTTAATCTCCGTTTTTTGGCAGAGTAAAGTAAAAGGTCGCCCCTTGGTCGACTTTCCCCTCAGCCCAGACCCGCCCACCGTGGCGCTCAATGATGCTCTTGACAATGGATAGGCCGACCCCGCTGCCTTCGTAATCATCATAGCTGT
>JBKQKO010000108.1:0-5715 GCA_052147455.1 Desulfobaccales bacterium
GGGGAGCCTGGCGCATCCTGCGCCGGGATGCGGCCAAGGCCAGCAGTCCCAACGCCGGCTGGCCCGAGGCCGCCATGGCCGGGGCCCTGGGGGTGCGCCTGGGAGGGCCCGCCACCTACTCCGGCCACCGGCTGGACAAGCCGTTCATCGGCGACCCCACCCCTACCCCTTTATATAAAACTCTTCCCGGGGAAAAATACCGCCAGGCCATCCGCCTCCTGTACGCCGTTTCCCTCCTGATGGCGGCCATCACCTTCCTGTCCCTCCTGGCCAGTGGCGCCGGGGTCTTTGGATTGTATGGACTCTTCAGGTAGCATGGCATCCTTGAAGTTAGCTACCGCCATAACTATTAAGAGAACCGCTATTGGGGGCAGGTTAAATATGTTGAAACATGGATTTATCAATCAGCCTTTGCCTGCTTGCGATCCGTAATGTCCTGGATAAAACCTTCATAGTAGCTAATGGCGCCCTTTTCGTCACGCACGCTCCGGGCGTCCACCGATATCCAGAAGGTACTGCCGTCTTTGCGATATAGCTGATATTGCCCGCCTCGGATGACCCCTGACTTTTCCATCTCGCGCTTAAATTCATTCCGTTGCTCCGGGTCCACGAAGACCTGGTGCCCCAGATCCATGATGCTGGTGAGCATGTCTTCCGGCGAATCATAGCCGTACATCCTGGCCAGAGCCGGGTTGACGCTGAGCAAGCGCCCCCCGGGAGTGCTCTGGAAGATGCCTTCCACGGCGTTTTCGAAGATGCCGCGGTATTTAGCTTCTGCCTCTTGCAAGGCCTTTTCCGCCGCCTTTCGCTCAGTGATGTCATGAATTACCGCCAACTTAGACATGGTTCCGTCAGAATGACGAACCAGAGTGTTAATCACATGATACCAGCGGTTGTCGCTGGGGCTAAGTATTTCCCAGGTTACCTTTTCTCCCCGAAAGACCCTCTCATTGACGCACCAGGGGCAGACATTCTCCAGGCCGTGAAGGGCCTTGTGGCATTTCTGTCCAAGGGGATAATAGCCTGTCCGCTCAATGAAACGCTGGTTCATAAATTCCACTTCATATTTTTGCGAGCAGATATAGATGAGGCCATCGAAGGCTTCCAGGATAGCTTCATATTGGGCCCACAAGTCCCTCCAGGCCTCGGATAACCGATGCAACCTGGATTCTTCCTTTCCCAAGTCCGCGACCTTCTGGCGCAACGCCGCCAATTCATCGATGAGTTCGCCCATGTCCAGCTCTTCGTCCTTCATCTGCTTCCTTAACTGGGGGAGGAATAACCTGCATTTATTTTCTTTACAAATCTGGCTGAAAGCTGACCGCTAAGCGCGATTCCCTAATCCGCCAGCCTGAACTTGCCGTCCTTCACCTGGACCATGACCAGGGAGTCCACGTCCAGGCCGTTGTGATCCTCGGGGGTCAGGTTGTAGATGCCGGAGATCCCCACGTAGCCCCTGGTCTGCTCAATGGCGCTCCGCAGGGCCTTGTGGCTGGTGCCCGCCTTCTTCATGGCGTTGGCGACGATGTAGAGGGCGTCCCAGGCAGAACCCGAATCGGTGTTGATGGGGAAACGCCGGTCAAAGTGGTAAGTGTCTTTATAGAGGCGGATGAATTTCTGGATCACCGGCTTCTGCAGGTCGGTGTCGGGCAACTGGTCCACCACCAGCAGCCGGGTGGCGGGCATGCGGTCCCCCTCGGCGGCCTTGCCCGCCAGTAGGAGATATTCAGGTCCCGGCTGGCCGTGGCTTTGGAACAAGGGCGCCTTAATGCCCAACTTCGCCTTGTTTTTGGCCAGGATGGCCCCGGCCGGACCGATGGTCCAGACCACAATCGCTTGGGGGGCGGCGTTGTTAATCTTGGTGAACTGGGCCGTCAGGTCGGTATCCTTGGGGCCGAAGGATTCCGCGGCCACCAGGGTGATCCCGTAATCCGGGGCCAGCCTGGTCAGCCACCCGGAGCCCTCCATGCCGAAGTCGTCCGCCGCGGTGAACAGGGCCACCTTGGTCAGCTTCTTCTCCTTAAGATAGCCGTAAAGCTTTTTCACTGCGGTGGAGGAGCGCTGCGGCGACTTGAAGATGCAGCTAAAGGGGCCGGTTTCTTTCATGATGGGCTGATCGCCCCCCACGGTCATTTCTGTCGGGATGCCGGCCTCCTCCGCGATTTTCTTCACCTGCAGCGCTTCGTCGGTGGAGGTGGGCCCGATGATGGCCGCCACGTTGTCGGAGGAAACGAATTTCTGGGCAATGCTGGCCGCCTTGTTGGGGTCGCTCTCGGTATCCCCCACCACCAGCTCAATGGGCTGGCCGTTGATGCCCCCATTCTCGTTGATCTCGTCCTTCACGATTTCCGCCACCAGTTTGCCGGCAATGCCGCTGGGCGCCTGCGGCCCGGAGAGGGCAAAACAGGCGCCGATCTTGATGGGTTCCTCTGCCTGGGCCCAGAAAGGCGCCACCCCCAGCCAAGCCGCAACCAAAAAAAACCTAACCAGTCTATTCTTCATGAGCGCCCTTCTCATATCGGTTGAAGCCGGAAAGGCCGTCCTGATTAATTAAGGGGAGCAGAAACTAGAGATTAAATTCCCCCTCACCCGGTGTCGTCCCCCATCGGGGGAGAGGGGATAAAGCTGGAACCCCTTTCATGCTCCCGTTAATAATCAATCACTCATCGACCCTTACCGGAGTCGGGCTTTCTCCTCCATTCTCTAAGGAGTAAGATCGTGTAAAAAGCGAGGCCCCAAACAAGGGCATTAAGGATCAAAGAGTAATCTGCCAGCCAGTGATATTTATAGGAAAAAACCACAAATGGCAGGGTGAGCGGCAATCCCAAACCATACATGACGGCCTGGAAACTTTTGTCCGCCAGGATGCCCGTGTGGGCTGCCTTCATGGCCAGGGCCAGGAGGAGATAAAGGTTCAGGATCAGATAATAACAAAAGCCAAAGATGGCGGCCTTGGCCAGTTTGTTCAGTTTCATTTTGTCCTCTGCGCCCCTAAGCTTCGCCCCGCGTCCCCCCCGTTTTCTCAAATAATCGTCATTTTTACCACAGAATCCCGCCAGCGGATATGGAAAACTCTCCCCGGCCCTCACCTTTCGGCCTTGCGGCCCACCAGCACCATGACGGGATAGGCAAAATAAATCTCTCCATCCCGCACGTGCGCCCCCACTCCCAGGTCGTCTTTGCCGATATCTTCCTGAAAGATCCTGGTGATTTTTTCTTTCTCCCCGGGATTGGGGAAAGAGGCCTGAAGATGGGCTTTAAGGTTCCGTTCCGACTTGAGGAACCGGGTTCTGAGATCCCGGAGGTTCAGACTGGCAGCCATCTGCAAAAACTCATCCGGCGTCAGGGAGCGGGTGTGGGAGGGGTCCCGCCGTTTCTCCACCCGGTCGAAGGCCTGCCGTTTTTCGGGAAGCAGCGCAACATCGGCCACCAGCAACCTTCCCTCCCCCCTGGTGCAGACCCGGACCATTTCCGCGAATACCGCCCGGGGGTCAAGAAAATGGTGGAAGGTATAGCGGGTAACCACCAGGGAAAATGAGGCGTCCGGGTAAGGCAGGGGCAGTACGTCGCCGACTTGCCAGGTAAGATTGGTGAGCTTCCTTTCCTGCTGTATCTGTTTAGCCCGGGCAATCATGGCTGGGGTGAGATCGATACCGGTGACGTGTTGGGCCCGGGTAGCGAAGGCGCAGGCCACCAGGCCGGGGCCGCAAGCCACGTCCAGGACGGTGTCAGCCGGGCCTACCCCGGACATCTGCAACAGCAGATCGAGGAAGGCCTCCTGGGAATGGGCCGGCTGTTCCGAGAAGGGTACCGCCTGCCGGGTGAACTGGTCGAGAATGGCAGCCTGATGCCCTGCTTTCTTGTCGTTCTCCATGGCTCTTACCGCCTTAATGAAAAAAACGAGGTCGGCAAGCCTGAGTTGCCGACCTCGTCATGTTATCAGACTCAGGGGGCCGGGCTGGCCTGCCTGCATCGGCGCCTGGCCACAGTCCCAGCCGGTTAGATCAACCTCAAGTCGGCCCCGCTTTGCCGGCCGCGGTCCACCGCGGGCCCCCAAACCCAGCCGTGCCGCAGCTCTTCCGGGGCCAGGCGCCCCAAGTCTTCCGAGGGCAAGGCCGCGGGCCAGAACCATAAACGCCACCAGGGCCGGTGTACCTGGTGCCATCTTTTCAGCTGGCCCCGAGGCTGGGCCCGTTTAATGTCAATAATGTTGTTCATCAGCGTAATTTGCGGGCTGCCCAAACCTTAATCGGGCTGCCGGACAAACCCGGGCTTGGCGGCCACCTCCATATACTTAATTATTAACCATTTAATAATATTTTGCATCCCAAATTTTTGGGTTTAGGATTGGGGTTGGGGGCACCAGAGCAGGCGGCTCACCCTGCCAGCCGCTTTAGTACCCCTTTTCCTCCGCGGCCCCAAGGATTAAAATGGGAATCATGCGCCTCATCGGCCACCTGGACATGGACGCCTTTTTCGCCGCCATTGAAGAGCGGGACGAACCTAAGCTCAAAGGGAGGCCCCTGGTGGTGGGGGCCGACCCCGCCGGCGGCCAGGGCCGGGGGGTGGTCTCCACCGCCAACTACCCGGCCCGGCAATACGGCATCCACTCCGCCATGCCCATCTCCCGCGCCTGGAAACTTTCGGAGGCGGCCCGGCGCCGGGGTTTGCCCCCGGCAGCCTTCGTCCGGGTAAATTTCCGGAAGTATTCGGAAGCCTCCCGACGCATCATGGAGATCTTGCGCCACCATGCCCCGCTAGTGGAGGAGGCCAGCGTCGATGAGGCCTACTTCGACCTGGGTTTCGCCGGTTCTGTGGATGCCGCGGCAGCCATCTGCCGGAAAATCAAAGAGGAGATCCAGGCCCGGGAGCAGCTTACCGGCTCCATCGGTCTGGGCCCCAACAAACTGCTGGCCAAGATCGCCTCGGATTTCCGGAAGCCCGACGGCCTCACGGTGGTCACCGCCGAGCAGGCGGAGGACTTTCTGGCCCCTTTGCCGGTGCGCAAGATCCCGGGCATCGGTCCCCAGAGCGAAAAGTTCCTGGCCGGCCTGGGGATCAAATCAGTCCGGGACTTGAAGCGTTTCTCGCCCCTGGAACTTAAGGAGATGTTCGGCAAGTGGGGCCCGGAACTTTACGAGCGTATTCGCGGCCGCCATGAGAGCCCCCTGGTGCTGGACTGGGAACCGAAATCGGTGGGGGAGCAGGAGACATTCGCCCGGGACAACCTGGACCTCCCGTTCATCTTCACCCGCCTCTGGCTCATGTGCCGGGAGGTTTTTCAGCGGGTGCAGGCCGAGGGGTTTCACAGCTACCGCACCGTGGTGGTTACGGTGCGCTTCGCCGACTTCACCACCCACTCCCGCTCCCATACGCTGCCCAACCCCTCGGAATCACCGCGCACCCTGCGCTTCGAGGCCATGAAACTGCTGATGCCCTTTCTGGACCGCCGGGACAACCCTAAACGGAAAATGATCCGTCTTATCGGGGTCCGGGTGGAAAAGCTGGGGAAGTGATGTGTTGGGGGGAGGGCCAGGGATACTTACAAAAAATCCCTGCCCTCCCTCCAAACCCCCCTCCCAACCCCTATAAGGGACCTGGGAAGCCAGGTTGAATTGTGCTGGTGCCACAGGCACTAGGTCTCCCCCACCAAATAAAAAAGGGCGACCCAGCGGGTCGCCCCTACTTATGGGGATTGGAGGTGGGGTTTGGGGA
>JBKQKO010000109.1:0-8644 GCA_052147455.1 Desulfobaccales bacterium
ATCGAACGCCAGGTGGCGGGATCGGGTAATTTCGGGGTGGCGGTGCAATTCCTTAGCAGTCCGGAGTTCGGTTAAATTCGGCGAAAAATCAGCCATCCTCAATATCCGCCAGAAAAAAGCGAGGTCGGCAAGCCAGAGCTGCCGACCTCGTCATGCTATCAGACCTCGCGGTCCCGGACCCTGGCTGGCCCGCCTTAAGCGGCGGCCGGCCCCAGTCCCAGCCGGTTAGATCAACCTCAAGTCGGCCCCGCTTTGGCGGCCGCGGTCCACCGCTGGCCCCCAAACCCAGCCCCGCCGCAGCTCTTCCGGGGCCAGACGCCGCAACCCTTCCGGCGGCATGGCCGCGGGCCAGAACCATAAACGCCACCAGGGCCGGTGCACCTGCCGCCATCTCTTCACCTGACCCTGCGCCTGCTTAAAGTCAATGATGTTGTTCATCAGCGTAATTTGCGGGCTGCCCAAACCTTAACCGCGTGAGCTGGATAAACCCGGGCCTGGGGCCACCTCCATGTTCTTTATTATTAAACACTATTATTAAACATTTAATAAGATTTTTCCACCCCAAAATTTGGCCTTTAGGATTCTTTGGCAGCCAGAGCCGGCGGCCCACCCTGGCAGCCGCTTTATCTCCCCTTTTCCTCAGCTCCCGCAATGATTAAAATGGGAACCATGCGCCTCATCGGCCACCTGGACATGGACGCCTTTTTCGCCGCCATTGAAGAGCGGGACGAACCTAAGCTCAAAGGGAGGCCCCTGGTGGTGGGGGCCGACCCCGGCGGCGGCCAGGGCCGGGGGGTGGTTTCCACCGCCAACTACCCGGCCCGGCAATACGGCATCCACTCCGCCATGCCCATCTCCCGGGCCTGGAAGCTTTCGGAGGCGGCCCAGCGCCGGGGTTTGCCGCCGGCGGCCTTCGTCCGGGTAAACTACCGGAAGTATTCGGAAGCCTCCCGGCGCCTCATGGAGATCTTGCGCCAGCATGCCCCGCTGGTGGAGGAGGCCAGCGTCGATGAGGCCTACTTCGACCTGAGTTTCGCCGGTTCCCTGGATGCCGCGGTGGCCATTTGCCGGAAAATCAAGGCGGAGATTTGGGCCCGGGAGCAACTCACCGGCTCCATCGGCCTGGGCCCCAACAAACTGCTGGCCAAGATCGCCTCGGATTTCCAGAAGCCCGACGGCCTCACGGTGGTGACGGCCGAAGAGGCGGAAGACTTCCTGGCCCCTTTGCCGGTGCGCAAGATTCCGGGCATCGGTCCACAAAGCGAAAAGTTCCTGGCCGGCCTGGGGATCAAGTTGGTCCTGGATTTGAAGCGCTTTTCGCCCCTGGAACTTAAAGAGATGTTCGGCAAGTGGGGCCCGGAACTTTACGAGCGCATTCGCGGCCGCCATGAGAGCCCCCTGGTGCTGGACTGGGAACCGAAATCGGTGGGCGAGCAGGAGACCTTCGCCCGGGACAACCTGGACCTGCCGTTCATTTTCACCCGCCTCTGGCTCATGTGCCGGGAGGTTTTCCAGCGGGTGCAGGCCGAGGGCTTTCAGAGCTACCGCACCGTGGTGGTTACGGTGCGCTTCGCTGACTTCACCACCCATTCCCGCTCCCATACGCGGCCCAACCCCTCGCATTCACCGCGCACCCTGCGCTTCTAGGCCATGAAACTGCTGATGCCTTTTCTGGACCGCCGGGCCAACCCCAAACGGAAGATGATCCGCCTCGTCGGGGTCCGGGTCGAAAAGCTGGGGAAGTGACGAATTTTGGGTGCGGGCCAGGGTAGATCTAATGAAAAAGGGCGACCCCTTCACAGGCTGGAAGCCTGTGCCACTGTCGCCCTGCTTTTTGAGGATTGGGAGGGGGTGAGGCCCAGCGGCCCTTAGCCCCGCCCCCAAGACTCTAATTCACTACCATCCCATGCCCAGGTAGTCGTGGATGGAGTTGGCGGCCAGGCGGCCGGCACCCATGGCCAAAATCACGGTGGCGGAGCCGGTGACGATGTCGCCGCCGGCCCAGACCCTGGGTTTCATGGTCTTGCCGGTCTTGGGGTCGGCGATGATGTAGCCCCACTTATTCAGGGCCAGTCCCGGGGTGCCCTTGGTGAGCAGGGGGTTGGAGCCGGAGCCGATGGCGATCACCGCGGTATCGATCTCCACCGTGAATTCGGAGCCGGGGATCGGCACCGGGCGCCGCCGTCCGGAGGCATCGGGCTCGCCCAACTCCATTTTCAGGCATTCCACCCCGGTGAGCCGCCCACCGTCGTCGCCCAGAAACCGGAGCGGGTTGGCGAGCAGCAGGAACTCGACGCCCTCTTCCTCCGCATGGTGGACTTCCGCGGTACGGGCGGGCAATTCGGACATGGAGCGCCGGTAGATGATATAGGAGTGGTCCGCCCCCAGCCGCAGGGCGGTGCGGGCCGAGTCCATGGCGACGTTGCCGCCTCCGAAGGTGGCCACGTTCTTGCCCTTGACGATGGGGGTGTCGTAGTTAGGGAAGTCGTAAGCCTTCATCAGGTTGGAGCGGGTCAGGTATTCGTTGGCCGAATAAACCCCGATGAAGTGTTCCCCGGGGATTTTCAGGAACACCGGCAGGCCGGCGCCCACTCCCAGGAAGATGGCCTCAAAGCCCTGCTCGAAGAGCTCATCCACGGTTTCGCTGGCGCCGATGACCGCGTCCACCTCGATCTTGACCCCCAGGCGCTCCAGAAAGTTGCATTCCTGGGCGACGATGGCCTTGGGAAGCCGGAACTCGGGGATGCCGTAGAGGAGCACCCCGCCCGGACCATGCAGAGCTTCGTAGATGGTCACCTCGTGGCCTTTGAGTATCAGGTCGCCGGCCACCGTGAGTCCGGCGGGGCCGGCTCCCACCACCGCCACCTTCTTGCCGGTGGACTCGGCCTTGGGGGGCAGGATGTTTTTGCCCTTTGTCCTTTGATAATCGGCGGCGAAGCGCTCCAGGTTGCCGATGGCCACCGGGGCGTCCTTCTTGCCCACGATGCACATGCCTTCGCACTGCACCTCCTGGGGGCAGACCCGGCCGCACACCGCGGGCAGGGAGTTCTTTTCCCATAGTTTACGGATGGCGCCCTCAAATTCGCCTTCCTTGATTTTAGCAATGAATTGGGGAATATCGATTTCCACCGGGCAGCCCTGTTTGCAGCGGGGGTCTTTGCACTGGATGCAGCGTTGCGCTTCCTGCATGGCCAGCTCCTTGGTGTAGCCGTAAGGCACTTCCTCGAAGTTGCGGGCCCGCACCTTGGGTTCCTGCTCCGGCATCTTCTGGCGGGGAATCTTCTCTTTCTTGGGAGCTTGGACTTCTTCGGTCATTCTCGTATCTCCTTGGTGGCTTGCTATTTGGGCAAGGATCCGGGCGTACCGCAAGAGCAGGTGGTGGGACTGCCCTGGAACTGGTCATAAGAGAGCTTCTCCTCGGCGCAATAGGCCCGGAGCCGCAGGGTCAGCTCTTCGAAATCGGTGGCGTGGCCATCGAATTCCGGGCCGTCCACGCAGGCGAACTTCATCTGGCCGCCGACGCTCACCCGGCAACAGCCGCACATCCCGGTGCCGTCCAGCATGATGGGGTTGAGGCTCACCAGGGTCTTGACCCCATATTCCTTGGTCATTTTGCAGCAGAACTTCATCATGGGCACCGGCCCGATGCACACCGCCAGGGCGATGTCCTTGTGCTTTTCCAGGGTTTCCTTCAACTTATCGGTGACGAAACCCTTGTGGCCGTAAGTGCCGTCGTCGGTGCAGACCATCAGTTCATTGGAGGCCGCCTGCATCTTGTCCTCCAGGATGAGCAGCTCCTTGGTGCGGGCCCCGATGACCGAGAAGACGTAGTTGCCCGCCTCCTTGAGACCCCGGGTGATGGGGTGCAGCACCGCCACCCCGGTTCCGCCGCCCACGCAAATGACCTTGCCCACTTTGTCCAGGTGGGTGGGCTGGCCCAGGGGGCCGATGACGTCCAGGTATCCCTGGCCCACCTGCAGGGTCTTGAACAGAGCGGTGCTCTTGCCCACTACCGCGTATATGATGTTAACCAGGCCCTTCCCCGGGTTGGTGTCGGCCATGGTCAGGGGGATGCGCTCCCCGGTCTCATCGGCCCGCAGGATGACAAACTGTCCCGGCTTGGCCTTTTGGGCGATCTTAGGGGCCTTGATCCAGTTGCTGATCACCGTCCCCTGGGCCATTTCCTGGCGTTCCACTATCTCAAACATAGCCACCATTCTCCTCATTTTCGGGAAAAATTTATCTGCCGCGCCATTACTGCCGGCCCTTAGCTGAGCCGGACCCGGTCTATCCCTATCCTTAATTTTTTACCACGCCTTCGGTGCAAGAAGCAAGTGATAAATATCACAAAATCACCTGCGCCCATGGTGCGGCCTCGACCAGACCGAAAAAAATCTTGCTTCCACAAAGAAGCCCGGAAGGCCGGATTAGATAAAAAACCTCCAGGCCCCGGGGGGCCTGGAGGTTGTGGTTTCTGTTTTTTTGTCAGGGAGCGCGGTGCGCCCCTAAGCCGGGATGGTCCTTTAGAACAGGCCGGTGACCTTGCCGGTCTTGGTGTCCACGTCCACCCGCCGGTAGGCCGGGTCGGAGCTGGTGCCGGGCATCAGGGAAATGGCGCCGCACACCGGGCAGATGAACTTGGCGCCGCTGTAAATGAGGAAGTCGCGCACCGGCAGCCGCCAGCCCTTGGGGGTCCCCTTCTTGGTGGGGTCGGCGGTCAGAGACAGGTGCGTCTTCACCATCATGGTGGCGTATTCGTTGTACTTGGGATCCGCTTCAAACTTTTTGGCCTTGGCCGCGGCCTCAGGGGCGAAGTCCACGCCGTCGGCGCCGTAAACTTCCTTGGCGATCAGCTCAACCCGCTTCCGGAGGGGCAGCTCGTTGGGATAGAGGAACTTGAAGTTGTTCTTCTCTTTGCAGGCATCCATGACCGCGTCGGCAAATTCCAGGGCGCCTTCGCCGCCGAACTGCCAGTGCTTGGACACCGCCACCCGGGCGCCTTCCGCCTCGCAGGCCCGGCGAATCACCTCGTGCTCTTCCTTGGAATCGAAATGGAAGGCGTTGATGCAGACCACCGGGTTGATGCCGGCCTTTTTGATGTTGCGGACGTGGTGCACCGCGTTCTGCACCCCCTCTTCCAGCCATTTTAAGTTTGCTTTCGTGGCCTCGAAATATTCTTTGGGGACGGGTTTGCCCGGCGGGACCGGCAGGGCGCCGGCGTTTACCCCATGGGATTTCAGACCCCGGACCGTGGCAGTAAGCACGGCCACATGGGGCTTCAGACCGCTAAAGCGGCACTTGACGTTCCAGAACTTCTCAAAGCCGATGTCGGCGCCGAAGCCGGATTCGGTGATATGGTAGTCAAAGAGCTTGAGGCCGACCTGGTCGGCGATGATGGAGGACTGGCCCACCGCGATGTTGGCGAAGGGGCCGGCGTGCACGAAGATGGGCTGCTTCTCCACGCTCTGCATCAGGGTGGGGTTGATGGAGGGCAGCATCCAGGCGGTCATGGCGCCGCCCACTTCCAGGTCCTTGGTGGTGACGGGGTTGCCCTTCTTGTCATAGCACACCGTGATGTTGTTCAGTCTTTCCTTCAAGTCGGCCAGCGAGGTAGTCACCGACAGGATGGCCATGACTTCCGAGGACACCGCGATGCCGAACTTGGAATCCATCAGGAAGCCGTCCATCTTGCCGCCCCGGCCGATGGTGATATGGCGCAGGGCCTGGGCGCAGAAGTCCATGATCCAGCCCATTTCGAAGTTCTTAGGATCGATGTTCAGGCGCTTCAGGTTGCGTTTGGCCAACTGGGCGTCGTCATAGTTGAACTCGTGCTGCAGCCGGGAAGTGGCGGCCACCATGGCCAGGTTGTGGGCGTTCATAATGTTGTTGATGTCGCCGGTGAGGCCCAGGGAGAACTCGGTCATGGGGATGAGCAACGAGATGCCGCCGCCGGCCGCGGTGCCCTTGATGTTCATGGTGGGGCCGCCGGAGGGCTGCCGGAGGGCGCCGCCCACGTTCACGCCCCGCAAGCCCAAACCCTCGATCAAGCCCAGGGAGGTGGTGGATTTGCCTTCCCCCAGGGGAGTGGGGGTGATGGCGGTGACGTCGATGTAGTAGCCGTCAGACTTGCTCTTCAGGCGCTCCAGGCACTTCAGGTAGTCGACGCGGCCGATTTTCTGGCCGTGGGGGATGCGCTCTTCTTTGGGGATTTCCAGCTTATCGCACATCTTGTCGAAAGGAATCATCTCCGCTTCGGCGATTTCCGCAATCTGCCAATCTTTCTGTTTGACCGGATCGTACTTCGCCATAAAACTGCCTCCTTAAGATATTATAATAATTTACTTTATCCTGACATGAAGCAATGCCGGGGATAATCGCAAACTCGACCCTGGGCGGACCATCTCCTAGATAGAGTCACGCCAGGGCTCATACTTTTTTTCACATAGCCTCCCTTGTAAACGACCGGCCATGGATTTGTCAATAAATTTTTTACTCTGGGAAAGCCGGGGGAGCGAAATTCCGGTGGATTTTTATATTTGACAACCCCTTTCTTTCTCCATAAAATTAAGTGAATAGATGTACAAGTCTGGGGGTAAGCCCATCCCCGCGATTTTCCAGGAAGCGGCCCGGCAACCATAATTTCCCTACCCTGCGGCTTCCCGGGGGATAGAATAAAGGGAGGGGGAGGCAGGAGTCTTTTTTTTTGCTCTGCATTACTGGGAGAGGAGGAACCCTATGGTCATCGGGGAATCAAAGCCCCTGGCGGAAATCCTGGAAAAGGTCAAGGATTTTAAAAAGATTGTGGTGGCCGGCTGCAAAGGTTGCGTCACTGTTTGTTGCGTGGGCGGTGAGAAAGAAGTGGCTATCCTGGCCTCCGAACTCCGGATTGCCCGCAAGGCCGCCGGCAGCGAGCTGGAGGTGAAGGAATATACCTGCGAGCGGCAGTGTGACCCGGAATACATCGAGCCTCTGGATGACCTGGTGGCCGACGCCGACGCCGTGGTCTCCATCGCCTGCAGCGTCGGGCCCCAGTATATCGTGGCCCGCTACCCCTACCTCAAGGTCTTTCCCGGGGTCAACACCACCAGCATTGGCGGCGCCGTGGAGCATGGGGTCTGGAAGGAGTTTTGCCAGGCCTGCGGCAACTGCATCATCGACGACTTCGGCGGCCTCTGCCCCATCACCCGCTGCGCCAAGCAGTTGCTCAACGGCCCCTGCGGCGGCTCTTCCCAGGGCATGTGCGAAGTGGGCAAGGGCAGCATCCCCTGCATCTGGCAGCTCATCTATGATCGTCTGCAGAACTTGGGGGAGCTTCACAAACTCACCGAAGTCCATTTATCTAAGAATTGGTCCACCAGCCGCGACGGCGGGCTGCGCACATCGATACGGGAGGAGTTGAAACAATGACCGCCGAACATGTTGCGGCAAGCAAACTGGAAAAGATCTTCAAAAGCGGCCAGAAGGCAGTCACCGGCGAATGCGGCCCCCCCCGCGGGACCGACGCCGAGCATTTCCGACACAAGGCCAATTTTCTAAAAAACGTCGTAGACGCAGTGAATGTCACCGACAACCAGACTGCGGTGGTGCGTTTCTGTTCTATGGCTGCCAGTAAGATCCTTTTGGAAATGGGAATAGAGCCGGTGATGCAGATGGTCACCCGGGACATGAACCGCATCGGCTTGCAGAGCAATGTGCTGGGGGCCGCCGCCATGGGCATCAAGAACCTGCTGTGCCTCACCGGCGACCACCAGTCCTTCGGCGACCATCCCCAGGCCAAAAATGTCCACGATATGGACTCGGTGATGCTGCTGCACACGGTGAAGACCATGCGGGACGAAGGCAAGCTGGTGAGCGGCACCGAGTTGCAGGGCCGGCCCCGCATGTTCTTGGGCGCCGCCGCCAACCCTTTCGCCGATCCCCAGGAGTTCCGGGTGGTGCGCATGGGCAAGAAGATCGCGGCCGGGGCCCAGTTCATCCAGACCCAGTGCATTTACAACATGGAGCGCTTCGTGAAGTTCATGGAGGCGGCTAATGACATGGGCCTCACGGAAAAGGCCTATATCATGGCCGGCATCACCCCGCTGAAATCCGTGGGCATGGCCAACTATATGAAGAAATTCGTCCCCGGCCTGGATGTGCCCGACCACTATATCGCCCGGCTCAAGGGGGTACCCAAGGATAAGGTGGCCGCGGAAGGCATCAAGATCGCAGTGGAGCAGATCCATGAGTGCCTGTCCATCAAGGGGGTCTCCGGCATCCACCTGATGGCTATCGAATGGGAGGACCGGGCCCCGGAGATCATCGAGACCGCCGGCTTGCTGCCCCGGCCCAAGGTGGAAGCCGATTAAAACATCAACAGGTAGGGCGGGCGTCTCGCCCGCCAAAGCCCGGTCCCCGGACCGGGCTTTTTTTCTTGAGGTGGACCCGCGGCTCCCCGGGGTTCTAAAAGTCGTTGACAAAAAGCGGTTAACGTATAAAATTTAACAAATATGCCCCAATCCAACTCAGGAGAGTAAGATGTCCGAACTTCTGCAGGTGAGCGATGCCGATTTCGAACAGGAAATCTTGAAGTCGGATATTCCGGCCATGGTGGACTTTTGGGCGGCCTGGTGCGGTCCTTGCCGGGCCATCGCCCCGGTGGTGG
>JBKQKO010000110.1:0-12873 GCA_052147455.1 Desulfobaccales bacterium
CTCCCCCAAACCCCCTCCCCCAACCCCAGATATTTGTGAAAGTGGCACAGGCGTCCCGCCTGTGGTTTGATTTCCTGGTTCCCCAGCTTAGTACAGTTGTTCATAAACACGGTAATGTTTTAATTAACCGCGGGAGCAAGTGATTAATTCCCCCTCACCCTAACCCTCTCCCCCCACCGGGGGGGAGAGGGCTGGGGTGAGGGGGGGCGACAAGAAACGTACCGTATTTAAGAAATAAAGCACTTAGCTTGGAAACCAGGGGGAGATCATCCCCGGCGTCCCGGCGTCTTTGCCCGAGATAAAACCATGAGACCCCCCCGCAGCGCCCCAGGCCGGATTGTCGCGGTCTCCCTCAGCGACCGCAAAGGGGTAGCAAAACACAACGTGCCGGCGGCCCGCCTGCTGGCGGAGCATGGCCTGGAAGGCGACGCCCACGCCGAAGGCGGCTGCCGCCAAGTGAGCCTGCTGTCCCTGGCCAGCATCCACAAGATGGTGGCTATGGGCGCCGCGGTCGCCCCGGGGGATTTTGCCGAAAACCTGACGGTGGACGGCCTGGAAGTGATGTCCCTGCCGGTGGGGACCCGCCTCCAGGTGGGTGCGCAGGCGCTGCTGGAGATCACCCAGATCGGCAAGGCCTGCCATAAAGGCTGCGCCATCCGGGAGCAGGTGGGGGACTGCGTCATGCCCCGGGAAGGGGTCTTCGCCCGGGTGCTGCAGGAAGGTCTGGTGAAGCCAGGGGATCTCATCGAGGTGTCTTATAAGATGCCCCGGGGCCCAGCCTAGTTGCGCCACCACAGCTCTATCCGGAAGAGGGGAAGAGCATGGAGGTGTCTTATAAAATGTTCCGGGTAGGGATTCTGACGGTCAGCGATAAGGGGCACGCCGGGGAGCGCCACGACGCCTCCGGGCCGGAGCTGGCCCGGCTGCTGCCGGCCGCAGATTTCCAGGTGGCCGCCACCGCCTTAGTCCCCGACGAGCTGGAGGCCATCACCGCCCAACTGCTGGCTTGGTGCGACCGGGAACGGCTGGACCTGATCCTCACCACCGGCGGCACCGGCCTGAGCCCCCGGGACCTCACCCCGGAGGCCACCCTGGCGGTGGCCCAGCGGCAGGTGCCGGGCCTGCCCGAGGCCATGCGGGCCGCCGGCCTGGCCCAGACCCCCCACGCCATGCTCTCCCGGGGGGTGGCGGTGCTCCGGGGCTGCACCCTGATCGTCAACCTCCCCGGCAGCCCCAAGGGAGCCCGGGAAAACCTGGCCGCCATCCTTCCCGCCCTGCCCCACGCCCTGGAAAAACTTGGCGGCAGCCCGGCGGAGTGCGGCGCCGCTTAAGGCCGATTTTCGGAAACAATTTATATAAGAGCAGGCCGCAGGAAGGCCCCGGGGCAGTTTCAACCCGCCCCTGGGTTGGGTGGAACTGTTAAGGTGCTTCCGCAAGCAAATTCAGTTACCCACCGCGGGAACTTTTAAGGTCAGGCCGGGGAAGAGAGGCGCCCCCAATCTCTTTTGGACAGCAGCAGCAAAGGCTGCTCAGATGATCTCAGGTATTTTTCAGGGCTTCAAAATCTCCACAAAAATCGTCTTTGTGGGTTATGGGCCAGGAGATGATATCCGGCGGTTTTCTCCCCCATAACGGGCTGGGAGCAGGGCGATGCCATTCCCCAAAAATCCTTCGCCAAAGCCTTCTTTGGATCTCCAAAACATACACCTATCGCATTGCCTGAGCTAGTCCCTTCCTGGTGCTGCCAAACTACGGTTTTTTAACCCACCTTGGAAAAAGGGGGCAGGAAGGATTTAAAATAACCTCCTGAAATCTCCAGAAATCCCCCTTTTCCACCGGGGGACTTTAATACCCTTGGAACTCAGGTTTTCTTGATCTAATGCCCTACTAGTTACGCAGCCCAACACTAGTCCTCCAGGGTGCTCTCCAGGGTCTTGAGGATGGCGGGCAGGTGGCTCCCGGGCCAAAAAAGGCGTCGGCAACCGCGGCACTCGAAGAACTGGTCATGGTAATGGAAGACGTGCTCCGGCACCCGGCCCTGGGCCTGCTCCCGGGGGATGGGGCTGAGCCTCTGGTTGCAGCGGCTGCAGCGGCTCAGGGGCTTGAGCTGCCGGGGGGCGACCTTAAGCAGGGACAGCACTTCCTGGAGTTGGGCTTCGGGGGATACGGCCTTGATGAACAGCAGGTCCGGGCGCTTCAGTTGTTTCAGAGGCTCCTGGCGGGTCAGCATAAAGGTGTCCGGGTCCGGCGGCGGCAGGGAGCCGGAGCCAGGGGGCGCCAGGCGGCGGCAGTCGGCGTCGAAGCCGCAAAACCGCAGCCACTTGGCCAGGCCGCCCAGGGGCTGGTCCACCAGGAATTTCATGGCCCCCCAAACCCTCCCGGAAGTCAGCTTAGCCGCGACGCCGGTTTTTGGTTTTTTTGGTTCTTTGTAAGTGCCCGCGGCTAGATTTTCCCCAAGAATAAAATCCTGGTGGGGCGGCCGTTCCTGGCCGCCCCGCCGCAGGCGATCACTGCAGCCTGCCCCACAAACATAAAACAGGACGCCGACCGTCTCTTAAGGGAGTTGAACCACCGCTATCCCGGGAGGCGGCGCCAGGGTCAGATCAGCCGGACTCAAGGGCAAGTTGAGGTGCAGTTCCTTATAGGCCAGGCGCAGTTCCATCTTGGGGGACTCGGTTTGGAGGATGATCTGCCCGGGCAAATCCGGCCCCGCCTCGCCGAACTCCGCCAGCTTCAGGGTGAAACGCGGCTGGCTTTGGCCCAGGAAGTATTCCTCCTGCACCGGGTAAAGACCCTGGGCCGCCACCCACAGGCGCTCCTGAAGCCTGTCGCCCTGGCGCCATTCCAGCAGGTAACGGCCGGTAGCGGTGTCGTAATCAAACCGGGTCGGGGGGCCCGGGCTCAGGGGCAGGGCCCCCGCCAGCAGCGGCACCACCTGGGACAGGGGTACCTCCGGGGGGATAAAGACCGCCAGATTTCGGGGGGTGGCCGGGCCGAGGAAAAGCTTCCCCTCATGGGGGGACAATATCTGGACCCGGCTGCCGTCGGTGGCAAAGCCCAAGAGGGTGTGTCCCAGAAAATCCAGGATGTCCACCCGGAGGCTCTCCGGGCGGCGGGCCTTGATCAGGATGGTGCCGGAGTAGTTGCGCTCCGGGCTCAGGAAGGTGATGCGGCCCCGGGCCTGTAAAGATTCCAGCGCCTGTTGCCGGTTATGGAGCCGGGCCAGGACTTCCTCCGCGGGCAGGACGGCGGGCGGTGGCGCCGGGGGCAGGGCGCGGCAGCCCGCCAGCCCCAGCCAGGCCAGGAGCGCCAGCAATACCAGCCGGGCCATCCCGCCGGGTTTCATAGGACCGATCCCTGCAGCAAATGCTCCAGGTTGTCGATTTTCTTGCGCAGTTCCCTGGGATTGGCATCCTCCTGCCCCAGGGCCCGGCGGTAGAGTCGCAGTGCCTCCCGATTGCGCTGCAGGCGCACGTAGACGTCGGCCAGATGTTCACTCACGGTGCCATCCTGGGGCATTAGACGATGGGCCCGTTCCAGTTCCACCAGGGCCTTGTCCAATTGCCCCTTCTTGAAATAGACCCAACCCAGGCTGTCGATGATCTGGCCGCTGTCGGGCTTGGCTTGCAGGGCGGCCCGGATTAATCGTTCCGCCTCATCCAGGTTGATTCCCTGCTCGGCATAAGTGTAGCCCAGAAAATTCTGGGCGTCGGGATTACCCGGGTTAACCTCCAGGACCTTTTTAATATAGATGATGCTTTCGTTCCGCTCCTGCTTCTTTTCGTAGAGCATCGCCAGCCGGAAATAGATTTCCTCGGGGTGCTCCACCTTGCCCAGCCCTTGCTTGAGGACCTCGATGGCCCGATCCCAAAGGCCTTCCTCTTCATAAAAGGAGCCACTGGTGAGATAGACCTCCTCCCGGTCCGGGGCCAGTTTCTGGAGGTCCTCCAGGATTTGGCGAGCCCGCTCCTTGTCCCCCTGGTGATACTGCAGGTAGGCCATGCGGAGGCGGGCCAGGAGGAAGGCCTCCGACTCGGGGACCACCAATTGATATTCCCGTATGGCTCCCCGATTATCGCCCTTTTCCTCCAGGGCCAGGGCAATATAATAGTGGGCGCGATCCTGGAAACGAGGATTAACCAGCAGAGGCCGAAATTCCTTGATGGCGTCGTCCGGGAGTTTCTGTTCCAGAAAGATAACCCCGACATTGAAGCGGATCGCGGGGTCGTTTTTCTCAAATCCCTTGACCGTGGTGAAGGCCTTCTGGGCCTCGCCGTAACGGTTGAGGATCAGAAGCAGGCGGCCGATGTTGGCCCAGGCCCTGGGGTTGTTGGGCTGAGAGCGCAAGACCCGGCGGTACATGGCCAGGGCCCGGTTGAACTGTTTTTCCCTTTCCAGGATCGACGCCAGGTCGAAAATAGCCGGCACGAACTGGGAGTCCAGGCTCAGGGTCTTGTTGAGTTCCTGTTTCGCCTCCGCCAGGTGGTCGGAGGCCAGGAAGAAGCGGCCAAGGTAATAATGACCCACCACCGATTCCGGCTCCAGGCGCAGGATCTCCTGGATGGTGCGGATGGCCTGGGGAAAGCGGCCCTGCTGGGCATAGAGAGTGGCCAGGAACAGGCGGGCTTCCCGGTTTTCCGGGTCCAATACCAGGATATGTTCGTACGACCGGATGGCCTCATCCAGTTGGTTGAGGCCCACGTGCAGGCCGGCCAGCAGGAAGTAGGCCTCCTGTTGTTGGGGATCCAGCTTCAGGGCCTTTTCCACGTGAGCCAGGGCCTTTTTGACGTCCCCCTGGCGCTGGTAAAGGGAAGCCAGCTCCAGTTCAAGGCGGGCCGCTACGGGGTCTTGTTTGAGGGATTCCTCGTATTCCTGGATGGCCCCGGGTTCATTTTCCTCCAGCAGCATTTGTTGAGCCTGGAGATAGTGGTAATAGGCCAGGCCCTTGGGGGTTTCCTGGTCCTCCGGGGAGGCTGCTCCCGGGCCCAGGCCCAGGCTGGCGCAGCCGCTCAAGCTCAAGGCCAGCCCGAGGCTCAGGATCGCCAGCCCGGCCCTGGCCCTAAAAGTTCGTCTGCGTTGGACCATATAGGTTTGACCCGTGCCTATCAATGCCGCCAAACTACCTCCCACCAGACCCCGGAGTCAATCACCCAGGGGATTGCGATAATCTTCCCAATCGGAGATTTCTGACTTGAGGAATTGCCGCAGTCTTTTAATCAACCGGTCTTCGATCTGGCGCACCCGTTCCCGGGAGATCCGATGCCGGGCGCCGATCTCCTGCAAGGTCAGGGGCTTCTCCGCCAGCAGGCGCAAGTCCAGGATATCCAGCTCTTTGTCGTTGAGTTCCAGACGGAACTGGGAGAGCTTTTGGCGGAAAATACCTTTCAGCTCCGCCTGGGCCAGGATCTCCTCCACCTGGGGCTCCGAAGAAGGGAGGAAGTTCTTGTGGTACTCGTCGGAGCCTTCCTTCAGGGGAGCGTCCAAAGAAAGCTCCCAGCCTCCCAGGCGTTGGTCCATTTCGATAACCTCTTCCTCCCGTACCTTGAGGGTGTCGGCCAGTAGCTTGGTACCGGGCTCGAAGCCCAGGGCCCGGAGCTTTTCTTTCTCCCGTTTCAGGTTGTAAAAGAGCTTGCGTTGCGACTGGGTAGTGCCGATCTTCACCAGCTTCCAGTTGTCCATGATGAATTTAAGGATATAGGCCTTGATCCAGAAAGAGGCGTAATAAGAGAGCTTAATGCCGCGGTAGGGATCGAACTTCTTGATGGCGTGCATCAGGCCGATGTTGCCTTCCTGAATCAGGTCCAGGAGGTTCTTCATCCAATATTGTTGAAACTCCAGGGCAATCTTGATCACCAGGCGGAGGTTGCTGGTGATTAAGTGGGAGCCGGCCTCCGGGTCCCCGGTCTCGCGAAACCGGCTGCTCAAGGCCTTTTCCTCCACCGGGGTCAGGAGGGCAAAGCGGTTCGCCTCCCTGATGTAACGCTGCACCAGGTCGAGATCCGCGGGGATGGGAAGCTCCGCCTCCGGCTCTTCCTTCTCCTCTATTTCCGGGGCTACCTCCGGTTCCAGGATCTCCGTCAGCTCTTCCGGACACTCAGAAATTTCCAGTTCGTACTGGTCGCTCACTGTTGGCTTCCCGGATCGAGGAAAGGCCGCCCGTTACCAGGCGAGCCTTACGGGGATCCCGCGTTTCTGGAGATATTGCTTGATTTCTTTGATGGTGTAATTCTCGTAATGGACCATGGAGGCAATGAGGGCCGCGTCGGCCCAGCCCTGCGTCAAGACTGCATAGAGATGCTCCGGGGTGCCGGCCCCGCCGGAGGCGATGACCGGAATGGACACGGCCTGGGAAATCATCCGGGTCAGGGCCAGCTCATATCCGGCCTGGGTACCGTCGGCATCGATGGAATTGAGGCAAATCTCCCCGGCGCCCAGGCGTTCGCCTTCCTTTGCCCACCACAGGGCGTCGAGGCCAGTGGGGGTGCGGCCCCCATGGATCACCATCTCGTAGCCCGAAGGGATGGCCTCCGAGGCCCCCACCTTTTTGACATCCATCCCTAAAACGACGCACTGGTTGCCGAAGGCCCGGGCCCCCTGGCTGATGAGGTGGGAATTCTCAATGGCGGCGGTGTTGACGCTCACCTTTTCCGCCCCGGCCAGGAGCACGGCCCGCATGTCGTCGAGGCTGCGGATGCCGCCGCCCACCGAGAAGGGAATGAAAATCTCGGCGGCCACCCGGCGCACCACCTCGATCATAATCTCCCGGCGGTCGCTGGAGGCGGTAATATCATAAAATACCAGCTCGTCGGCCCCAGCTTCGTAATAGAACCGGGCCATGGCCACCGGATCGCCGACGTCCACGTTGTTGCGGAACTTGATGCCTTTGGTGGTGCGGCCGTCCCTGACATCCAGGCAGGGAATGATCCTTTTACTCAGCATCGGCGCCGTCCCAGGCCAGAAAATTTTCCAGGATTTTCAGCCCAAAACGGCCGCTTTTTTCCGGGTGAAACTGGGTAGCCACCAGCGAGCGCCATCCCAGGACGCTGGGAAAGGGGAGCGCGTACTCGGTAATCCCCAGAACCATGGCCTTATCTGCCGGCTCCGGATAGTAACTGTGGACAAAGTAATATTCGGCCTCCTCCGGCAACCCTTGAAACACCGGATGCGGCTTCAGGAAGCGGACGCGGTTCCAGCCCATGTGGGGAATCTTCAACCCTGGCTGCCCGGGCAGCACTCGGGTGCGGCCCGGGAGCAACCCCAGACAGGGGGTCTCGTTTTCCTGGCTGTATTCCAGGATGATCTGGGCTCCCAGGCAGATGCCCAGGATGGGAGTGCCTTTCCGGAAGCTCTCTTGCAAGGCCCGGTCCAGGCCCAGCTCCCGCAGGATAGCCATGGCCTTACCGGCCGCTCCCACCCCGGGAAACACCACCCGGTCGGCGGCCGCCACCTCGGCTGCATCCTGGGTCACCCGGCCATCCACCCCCAGGGCCTGGAAGGAGTTGACCACACTGGTGAGATTGCCCGCCTGATAATCGATGATAACCAAAAAGGATCCGTTACCTTATCATGAAAATTTAACCAATCCGCATCCCTGAGTCAATAAGCTTATCCGCCGGGCCAAAATTCCTTCAAATATTAAGTCTAACACCTTAAACCAGATTTGTCATGGCCCTGGACCAAATACATCCGGGCCGCAGCAGTGTCAGGCAAGGTTTTTGCTAACCGGCAGGCAGCAGTTTGAACTACGGCCGGGCCGGAGGTTCCCGGGCCCTCTCTTCCTCACCCTGGCAATCCCCCCGCAGGTGTGTTATCTTAGCCGGTAAAATTTCCTGATAAGGCGAGAGCCATGAAACTGCTCACTGCTGCCGAGATGCGGGA
Organism: Desulfobaccales bacterium; assembly: GCA_052147455.1. Classification (GTDB taxonomy): domain Bacteria; phylum Desulfobacterota; class Desulfobaccia; order Desulfobaccales; family 0-14-0-80-60-11; genus JAPLJC01. The sequence continues at coordinate 7,879 of JBKQKO010000110.1, forward strand.
GTTGGATCGGCGAGCCATTGCCGAGGTGGGGATCCCCTCCCTGGTTTTGATGGAGAATGCCGGGCGCTCCACCTATCAGGTGCTCCGGCGGGAATTTCCCGAGCTATCCGGGGAGGTGGCGGTGCTGGCCGGCCGGGGCAACAACGGCGGCGACGGCTTCGTGGTGGCTCGCTACCTGGCCAACGCCGGGACCCCGGTGGCGGTTTTCTTGCTGGGCCGGCGGGACCAGGTGGGGGGCGACGCCCGGGTGAACCTGGAGATCATGGCCCACCAGGGGCTGGAGGTGGCGGAGGTCCTGGATGAATCCCATCTCCAGGCGGCCCTTGACCGCCTGGCCCGGGCCGGCCTTATCGTCGACGCCCTCCTGGGCACCGGTCTCAACTCCCCGGTGACCGGCCTGCTGGCCAGCCTTATCCAGCAGGTCAATCACCTTAAGCGGCAGGTCCTGGCGGTGGATATCCCCAGCGGCTTGTCCGCCGACACCGGGGAGGCGCTGGGGGTGGCGGTCAAGGCGGAGGTCACCGTGACCTGCGGCTGGCCGAAAATCGGCCAGATCGTGGCCCCGGGGCGGGACTACGTGGGCCGCCTGTGGCAGGTGGACCTCGGCATCCCGCCGGACCTGGCCCGGGAGGCGAAGGTTTCGCTGGCCGAGGCCCGGGAATTGCGGGGACTGCTGCCTCCTCGCCCCTGGGGCAGCCACAAGGGGACTTTCGGCCATCTCCTGGTGCTGGCCGGCTCGGAGGGTAAGACCGGAGCGGCAGCCCTGGCCTCCCGGGGAGGGCTCCGGGCCGGGGCCGGCCTGGTGACCTTAGGCGTCGCCCAGAGCCTCATCGACATTATGGCGGTGAAGCTCACCGAGGCCATGACCCTGCCCCTGCCCCAGGCCGAAGGGGCCAGGGCCCTGGGGCGCCAGGCCCTGGAGCCCATTGAGGCCTTTGCCAGGGGTTGCGCCGCCCTGGCCCTGGGGCCCGGCCTGGGAACCCACCCGGAGACCCGGGAATTGGTGCGGACCCTGGTGCAGCGGTTGGATCGCCCCATGGTGGTGGACGCCGACGGGATTAACGCCCTCGCCGGGGACCCTCCTGGCCTGCCACTTACCCAAAAAACCAAAAAAACCAAAAACCTGGGGGCCGCCGGCCCTCGCATTCTCACCCCCCATCCCGGGGAGCTGGCCCGCCTGTTGGGCTGCTCCACTGAGGAGGTGCAATCCCGGCGGCTGGCGCTGGCCCGGGAGACCGCCGGCCAATACGGGGCGGTGCTGGTCCTCAAGGGGGCCCAGACCCTGGTGGCCGCCCCGGACGGCCGCCTCAGCCTTAACCCCACCGGCAACCCGGCCTTAGCCAGCGGCGGTACCGGCGACGTCCTCACCGGCCTCATCGGCGGTTTCCTGGCCCAGGGGCTCTCTGCCTGGGATGCAGCCCGCCTGGGGGTCTACCTCCACGGCCTCAGCGCCGACTGGTTCGCCGCCCGACACGGACCCCGGGGCCTGGTGGCCGGAGATCTGCTTTCGCTGTTCCCCGAGGTGTTGGGCCAATTCACCCGGGGCTTTATCCCCCTCGTTGAGGAAGGCATATGCTACAAGCGCGTGATATCATGACGGAAGCGGTGCTCACCGTCTCCCCGGAGACCCTGGTGAGCGACCTGGTCAAGACCCTGGTGGGTAAGAATATCGGCGGAGTGCCAGTGGTGGACGCCGACGGCCGCCTGGTGGGCATCGTCACCCAGAGCGACCTGGTGGAGCGGGCCCAGGAATTGGAAATGCCTCCGGCCCTTAATATCCTGGACTTCCACGTCTATCTGCAGGTCCCGTCCCATCTCTTCCGCAAGCTGGAGAAGATGCTGGGCGCCACCGTGGGGGACATCATGAGCCCCAAGCCGGTGACCGTCTCCCCGGACACCCCGGTGCCCCAGCTCGCCGCCCTGATGGACAGGCAGAAGGTGCACACCCTGCCGGTGCTGGAGGCGGGAAAGATCGTGGGGATTATCGGCAAGATGGACCTGGTCCGGGGTCTGGCCCGGGAGTGGGCCGATGAGGGGGCCGGTGAGGCCCCTTGAGTATGTGACCAACTCACCCCGGGAAACCAGGGGCCTGGCGGCCCGCTTGGCAGCCCGGCTGGCCCCGGGGGATGTCATCGCCCTGAATGGCGAATTGGGCAGTGGCAAGACCGAGTTCGTCCATGGCCTGGCCCAGGGCCTGGGGGTGCCGGCCTCGGTGGCGGTGGCCTCCCCCAGCTTCACCCTGGTCCATGAGTACCCCGGCCGGGTGCTGCTGGCACACCTGGACCTGTATCGCCTGGAGGACCTCCCCGCCGAGCTGCTGCCGGACCTGGAGGAGTATCTCTCCGGGGAACTGGTGCTGGCGGTGGAATGGGCCCAGCGCCTGGCCGGGCTGCTTCCCCGGGACTACCTGGAAGTGCGGCTGGCTATCCTAAACGAGAGCCAGCGGCAACTCACCTTCCTGGGCCACGGCCGCCGGGGGCGGGAATTGTTGGAGAATCTGAAACAGAAAACCGAAAGCAGAAAAAGGAAAACTGCCCCCTAATGCAGGGTTTCATGAAAACCGTGAAAAAAGAACGCTTTTATCCCCTCCCCCTTGAGGGGGCGACACCGGGTGGGGGTGATTATTTTTATCGTTATCTTAATATGTTACCACCCTCCCTCCAACCCCCTCCCCTCTCAGGGAGGGGCGCTTTTAGGGCCAAGATATATTAAAAATGTTCCAGAATCACGATATTAGGAGAGTTTGATGGCCAAAATCAGCGCCCGGCACCGCTCGCTGTTGGAAAATCCTGAAGAGGTCTTAAACCTGGCCCAACGCCTGCTGGAGCAGGGAAAACTCCGCTGGAAGTGGATAGCCCTTGGTCTGGCGCTGGTTTTCCTGGCCCTGGCCGCCTGGGGCATCCACGCCGGCATTAAGGGGCGCCAGGAAAAGCAGGCGGCCGCCGCCCTGGCACAACTGCGTCCCAGGCTGACCGCAGAGGCCGGGTCCGAGGCCGCCCAGGCCCTGGAGCAGGTGGTCCGGGACTACCCCGGCAGCCGCGGGGCTCGGGAGGCCCAGTTGCTGCGGGCCAATCTCCTGTACCACCTGAAAAATTACCCCGAGGCCGCCAAGGCCTACGCATCCCTGCTCCCCAGCGGCGACCCCGCCTGGGATGCCTTGCTCAACGAAAGCCTCAGTTACTGCTACGAGGGGCTGGGCGACTATAAAAAGGCGGCGGCAGCCTTGAAGGCCGCACAGGCGCAGCTCCCCGGGCCCTTAAGCAGCGAGCTCAGCCAGCGCCTGGCCTTGCTCCTGGAGCAGGCCGGCGACTATCCGGCGGCCGCGGTTTACTGGAAAATGGTCCTGGATCAACCCGGCAATCCATTGTTAGTTCCCTACCTGGAGGAAAAGCTGCGGGCCGACGAGGCCCGGGGAAAAAAATAGCCGTACCCCATCTCTCTTCACTTCTTGGTCGCCAGCCTGGCCTTTACCATCTCGAGGTTCAATTGCACCAGGGGCGCCAGCTCCTGGTCGCCGTAAACCTTCTCGGCAGGGCGGAAGGCCAGGCAGAGGTCTGCCGCGCCGCACACCCGGTTCACCTTCACCCGGTAGCCCCGGGCCCGGGGCAGGGCCTTCTCCAGGTAGTTCAGGGCCTCCCCATACTTCTGCTCCTTCGCCAGGACGGCCGCGAGATTGTTCAGGACCAGGGGGTTATCGGGGGCCTGCTTCAGAAGCTTTGCGAAGATGGACCTGGCCTGGTCCAGCTTGCCCGCCTCCAGAAGATCATAGCTCGAAACCAGCATCTGCTGGATCTTGGCCTGGTCACCCTGCCCCAGGGCAGAAGCGGTCCAGGCCAGCAGCAGGCTCACCAGGAGCGGCAGGATGGTTGGCCGGAGAAGCCTCATCTCTCTCCCTCACTTTCACGGGGACCTTCTTTAAAAATAAGGGGGCGGAGTACCGCGGTCAATCTCCCCAGCCCCCAGCGCCCGCTTCCAGCCAATAGCAGAAACCGGAAACCCCTAAAAAAAAAAGGCCCCGGGAAGGGGCCAAAATGGGGCGGCAGGTTAAGGATCGTTTACCTGAGGCCCTTGCCAGGGATGGGACTTGCGGTCATCATCCCTTGGACCATCTCGATGTTCATCTTGATTAAAGGCGCCAGATCCTGATTGCCCGTTGCTCCGGTGACCGGGTTGAGGGCCACGCAAATGTTGCCCACGGTACACACCCGGTTAACTTGAACCATGTACCCTTGGGCCTTGGGGAGGGCCTGATTCAAATAGGTATCGGCCTTATCGAATTTTTTCATGCCGACCATCACCGCGGCCAGGTTATTCAGGGCCAGAGGGTTGCCGGGATCCTTGGCCAGGACCGCATCCAACACTTTCTGGGCCTGGGCGTATTTTCCTTGAGAGATCAGGTTATAGCTGTCACTCAAGGCCTTGGTTTGATCGGCGGCCAGGGCCATTCCCACCCCGACCAGGGCCAGGACTAGCGCCAGGCCAATGACTTTAATCTGCATCCGTTTCATATCGCTCTCCCTTAAGGTTAAAATGCCGAATTTGATAAGTGCAAGCCGCCCTTACATCGCAATATAACTACTGTTCTCCGCTTGTCAAATAATATCCCCGGATATTTCGGTCCTGATGGCGGATTTTTCGGCAGCTCCCCCCCCGGCGGCCCGAATTCCTCTGGGGCCAGCCAAGGGGTGACCCGGAGAAGTGGATTATTTAAGGGGTTGGCAAACAGGTCCGGCGCCCCGGAAATCAGTCCCGCAGGCGGGGGTCAATGGCCTCCCGGATGCCTTCGCCCAGGAGGTTGTAGCTCATCACCGTCACCAGGATCGCCAGGCCGGGAAAGACCGAGAGCCACCAGGCGATCTCGATGTTGTCCTTGCCCATGGTGAGCATGTTGCCCCAACTGGGGGTGGGGGGCTGCACCCCCAGGCCCAGGAAGCTCAGGGAGCTCTCCACCAGGATGGCCCCGGCCACCCCCAGGGTGGCGGAGACCATCACCGG
>JBKQKO010000111.1:0-12467 GCA_052147455.1 Desulfobaccales bacterium
TGATAAACTCCATGGCCTGTTCCAGGCTAAACTGTCTGGCGGGGACGAGCCGTAGGGCCTCATCGGTGCCGGAGGCCCGCATATTGGTGAGTTTTTTCTCCTTGGTGATGTTCACCGCCATATCTTCGGACCGGGTATTCTCCCCGATAATCATCCCCTTATAGACCGGGTCGCCAGGCTTCACGAAGATAGTCCCCCGGGGCTGCAGGTGAAAGATGGCATAGGCCACCGCCTTCCCGGGCCGGTCGGCGACCAGGACCCCGTTAGGCCGGCCGTTGATCTCGCCCATAACCGGAGTAAAGCCCTCTAAGATGGTGTTCAAAAGCCCGGTCCCCCGGGTATCGTTCAGAAACTGGCCGCGAAAGCCGATCAGACCCCGGGAAGGGATTTCAAACTCCAGGCGCACCCGGCCATAGCCGTGATTGACCATCTTGACCAGGCGCCCCTGGCGGGCGCTCATCTGCTCGGTGACAATCCCGATGAACTCCTCGGGGATGTCCACCACGGCAAGTTCTACCGGTTCTGACAGCACTCCATCCCGCTCGCGAATGATAACCCTGGGTTTGGACAGGGACAGCTCAAACCCCTCCCGGCGCATCATCTCTATGAGCACTGCCAGCTGGAGCTCCCCCCGGGCGCTCACCTTAAAGGCGTCCCGGCTTTCCGCCGGCTCCACTCTGATGCTGACGTTGTAAAGAATTTCCTTATCCAGGCGGTCCTTGAGGTGGCGCGAAGTGAGCAGCTTTCCTTCCCGGCCAGCCAGGGGAGAGGTATTCACGGAAAAGACCATGGAAATAGTGGGCTCTTCCACCTTGATGGGGGGCAGCGGCCGCGGGTCCTCGAGATCGCCCAGGGTGTCGCCGATGAAGGCCTGCGGCACCCCGGCCACCGCGGCGATATCCCCAGCCTCAATCGCCTCCGGCTCGAGGCGGTCCAGGCCCTCAAAACTGTAAAGGAGGCTGAGGCGGGCCTTCCCGGCGAGGCGCCCCTGTTTCAAAAGAGCCACCTCCTGGCCGCGGCGCAGCGTGCCGCTCACCAGTTTGCCCACGGCGATCAGACCCACATAATCACTGTAATCCAGGATGGTGACCAGAAACTGCAACGGAGACGACGGATCAAAGGAAGGGGCTGGGATGGCGGAGAGAATGGCGTCAAACAAGGGCGCCAGATCCCGGCCCTCGCCCTCGGGGTCGTTCAGGGCAATGCCGGCCTTGGCGTTGGTATAGAGCACCGGGAAATCTAGTTGCTCTTCGGTGGCGTCGAGGTCAATGAACAGATCGTAGATCTCGTCCAGAACCTCCTTGATGCGCCGGTCAGGGCGATCGATCTTGTTGATGACCACGATCACCGGGAGGGCCTTCTCCAGGGCCTTTCCCAGGACAAACCTGGTTTGGGGCAGCGGGCCCTCGGTGGCGTCCACCAGGAGCATGACCCCTTCCACCATATTCAGGGTGCGTTCCACCTCACCGCCGAAATCGGCGTGGCCCGGGGTGTCCACGATATTGATCTTTACTCCTTTATAGGTGATGGCCATGTTTTTGGCCATGATAGTGATGCCCTTTTCCCGCTCCAGGTCCAGGCTGTCCATGACCCGCTCGGCCACCTGCTCGTTTTCTCGAAAGATGCCGCTTTGCCAGAGCATGGCATCGGCCAGGGTGGTTTTACCGTGGTCGACGTGGGCGATAATGGCCAGATTTCGCAAATCTTCACGAATATGCATAAAAATCTCCGGGAAAGGCCGCACCGTGGCGGCCTGACTGGGTTTCTCTCACATAGTGCTTGCGGGTTAGGATAAATCCGGAAATGGAACGGATTTTCGGTTATTTTTGGTTACAGGATCACCCGGGAGCCTAAAGAGGCCTGCCTCTCATCTCGTCAAGGAGGCTGGATACTTAATATTACCGGAAAATTGAGAAAAATGCTGCAACGAGCTGTCCGGTAACCATGGCTTTACCAGTGGGAAAGGGCCTCGTTGATATTCTCCCTCGAGGTGCTCCCTTAAGACCCTGATCATTAAATTTTTTCGGGCTTTTGAGTTGACAAAGGAAAACCGGGCGGCTATCCTCATTCCCGGAGTTCAAATTCTATAGAGGAGATTCGTCGCTTTATATGGACGACCCTGGCGGTAGTAGCACCATAAGACTGATTAGCAGCGCAGGTCATGGCGATCTGGCGCTCCGGACAGTCCTCTTGGGGATGCCTATAAGGTAAGCAGGCGCCATTGGCGCGTGATCTTCCCTCTATGCCCCCGGGCAGGCCTGCCCGGGGGGTTCTTTTTCCTGCCACAGGAAAACCCTGCCAGTATCGCTCTTTCCCATGGCGTGAGCTGCGTCATTTCCCTCAAATTCGACAAAGGGGGTGATTGCCATGAATGGAGTAGTTTCCACCTATGTTCACGCTCTGGAAGGGAGACTGCGGATCAAGCTTCCCAAGATGAAACGGGCCCTCAGGGAGGCCCTGGAAGTTGAGCTGCGTCTCGAGCAAGTTGCCGGGGTGGAGGAGGTTTCCGCCAACCCCACCACCGGGAACGTGTTGATCCTTTACAATCCTCGCATCCTTAAACAAGGAGAGATCATTTCTTTCCTGATGGAATTGGGATATCTGTCTCCGGCCATGGCAGGGAGCGGGATAACCGATTCTCCCTTATCCATGGAAAGAACGGCTGCCACCGTGGCCGTCACCATCATGGAGTTCGCCTTCACTCAGTTAGTCGGCGCCTTGATTTAGGGCGGGCTGCTCCTGAGGGTCGAGGTGGTAAATGGCAGTGATGCCTAAAACGGCTAGGGGCAGGGTGCGGCGCGACGTGGGCATTTAGAGCCTTCCGGCGTCGCAGCCAGAGGAGCGGCCTGAGTTGGGATCGTTTTCGTGACTTGCGAGGAGAGTTCTTTTGCCCAAAATGCGCCTATAATTCCCCCCGGGCATACGGGCTCAGTGGTTTGACCGTTGCGGGAAACCCGCAGGTCCGGATCTGTGAGGGCCAAGCCGAATGGTTGAGATGCTCGACCGAGGGTCATTTTCCGGTTGACATTAGATTTTTTAGATATTACGGTATTACCATAATACAAAAAAGGGTTGGAGATTATGCGAATTTCCCGAGAGCCTGCTCCCATCCGGCAGCAGACTGTTGTCATCCTGCGAAATGAAATTAGCGAAGGACAATTCAAGCCTGGTGAACGCCTCATAGAGAGGAAGCTTTGTGAGCTCATCGGTGTAAGCCGCACATCTATAAGAGAGGCGCTACGACAGCTCGAAGCCGAAGGACTGATCAAGATCATCCCGAACAAAGGGCCTATCGTTGCTACTGTAACTCCTGAAGAGGCACGGGACATTTATCAGGTGAGAGAAGTGATGGAGAGTTTGGCCTGTCGAGATTTCGCCGAGCAGGCCAGTACCTCACAAATCGAGGCGCTGGTTGGCATGCTGAAGCATTTTGAGAGGGTAGCACCCCATGCAGATGGAAGAGAGTTGGTCAAAGCAAAAAATGATTTCTACTCTATTCTTCTGGACGGCTGCGGGAACAAGCTGGTCAAGTCGTTTCTTTTATCCTTGCATGCTCGAATCAGCCTATTGCGATCAACATCCCTGTCTCAGCCGGGGCGACATCTGCAGAGTCTTAAGGAGATCAGCGCTATCGTGCGGGCCATCGAACAGCGGGACCCGGAAGCGGCATGGGAGAGCAGCGTCATTCATGTGCGCCATGCGGAAGCTGTCGCATTGGGAGTGCTCGCCAAGCTGCAAGAGGATTCGTAGTCAGGATCGATTGTAGAAGCTGCCCCAGTGGTGGCCTCAGGAAAAGATGGAACTCGCCGCGCGCCTCCAAGGGGATTTTTTGCATTGTCCGGGAGGGCCCTCAAATGGATTCCAGAAAGGGGCAAATCTGTTCTTCAGTGTAAACATCCAGCCAAATTCACTTACTGGGAGGTCTTCAAAATGAAAACATCGCGTGTTCTGGTTGAGGAAGCCCGCGCAAAATACGGAATGCTCAAAAACTATGTCGATGGAGAGTGGAGGGAGTCGACCTCGTCCCAGGCTCAGGATGTAGTCAATCCAGCCACTGGCGTGGTAATTGCGAGAGTGCCGCTGTCAACCTCCGAGGAGGTGAAAGAGGCGATAGCAGCAGCCCAGGAAGCTTTCCCGGAATGGAGGGAAACGCCCCCCACCAGGCGTATAAAATACTTCTTCACTTTAAGAAACCTGATGGAAGAAAATTTTGAGGATCTGTCCAGAACCCTCGTGGAGGAGATGGGGAAGACAATCGATGAGGCCAGGGGGGAACTGAGGCGTTCCATCGAGGAAGTTGAGTGCGCCTGTGGAATCCCTTCTCTCATGAAAGGCTATGTACTGGACGACATCTCTCCAGGAATCGAACTGAAAGCCCTTTTGGAGCCTTTGGGGGTCTTCTGCGTGGTCCCCCCTTTCAATTTCCCGGCCCTGGTTCCTCTTGAGTACCTGCCTTATGCAGTTGCCACCGGCAACACCTATGTCGTCAAGCCGAGTATAGAGGTCCCAATTACCCAGGTGAAAATATTCGAGCTGATGGACCAGGCCGGTTTCCCTCCCGGTGTGGTCAATCTGGTGCACGGGGAACGAGATGTAGTTAATACTCTTCTGGAGAGCCCGTATATTAAAGGACTCTCTTTCGTCGGCTCTTCTCCGGTTGCCAAGCTTCTCTACGATAAGGCCTGTCAGCACGGCAAGCGGGCTCAGTGCGCCGGCGGGGCCAAAAATCACGTTATCGTCATGCCTGATGCCGACCTGGAGAGAACGGTCAAGGCAATGATGTCTTCTTTTTTTGGCTGTGCAGGGCAACGCTGTCTGGCCGGTGCGGTGGCGGTTCCGGTAGGGCAGGCGTATGAGCCGCTTAAAGAGATGTTCGTTGGGGCTGCCTCTAAAATCAAACTCGGCGACGGGCTTAAAGCAGATACCGAAATGGGCCCACTGGTATCCAGAGCACGCTTGGAAAAGGTCATCGAGTTCATCGAGAAAGGTGTGCGGGAGGGGGCAAAGCTGCTCCTCGACGGCAGGACAGTCAAGGTGGATGGATACCCTCAAGGAGCCTTTCTCGGTCCGACCATCTTCGATGAGGTGACGCCGGACATGACCATTGCCCAGGAAGAGATCTTCGGGCCGGTGGCCTGCATCATGCGGGCAAGAGATTTGGATGAAGCACTCGAATCCATCCAAAAGGGTCGATTTGGTCATTCGGCGGTGATTTTCACCACTAGCGGCAAATGGGCCAGGGAGTTTGCATATAGAGTGCCGTGCGGTAACGTGGGTATCAATGTCGGAGTGGCAGCGACGCAGGCCTTCTCCACCCTGGGGAGCGTGAAGGACTCCTTCTACGGAGACCTGCACGGACGTGCGGAATCAGTCCAGTTCTTCACTGAGAGAAAGATTATCATTTCGAGGTGGTTTTAAGATGGAACTGACAACGTTCGGATCTGCCCTGAAATTTGCAATGGACTTGGAAAACATGGCGATGCAGGCTTTCGCGGATGCAGCCCGGACTAGAGGGAACGAGGAGATCGAAGGGGTCTTCCTGGAACTCTCGGCCTCCAGCAAAAATCGCCGAGTCCTCCTGGAAAAGCAATATCGCGAAAACCTTTACTCCGACATGGACGTTGGCATATTCGAGCCATTACCCGTCATGTATAGCGAGAAGTACTCCACCAACGCGCAACCTTCGCCCGACGCCGGGACATCCACTTTTCTCAGGGAAGTCATCGAGATGGAAGGCAGGATTAATGCATTCTATCTCGATCTCGCTTCACGGATGAAATCCCGCCGGCGCAGCATCGCCAAAAGTTATGACAAAATGGCCCAGGAGAACATCCAGCGGCAAAACAGACTCACGGAACTTCATCTAAAAATGTCGCCGCTGAGTTCATGAAGCGCAAACCAGTGGAAGTGAGCTTACTGAGGGGGAAATTTACCAGAGAGGCAAAGCGCGCTTTTTTTAGGTTTAGGGTCGCTTTTGATGATCGGCGCGGTCCCATCTGTGAGAGGGATCAATTAATAAAAAAGGAGGTAATTAGCCGTGGAGAACGTTTCGACCAAACCTAAGATTAAGCATTATCGAATTATTGTACTGGTGGTGATCTGGTTTCTCTATGTTGTTAACTACTTTGATAAATTTGCGGTTCTTTACTTACTCCCCTATATCCGGACAGATCTAAAGCTGTCGCACCAGATGATCGGCTTTGCGGCTTCGCTGTTTTTCTTCGCCTATTGGGCGGCCCAGCTTCCATCCGGTTTGCTGGCAGATAAGTTCGGACCAAAGCGGGTCATTGCCATTGCTATTGGGGTTTTCACGTGCTTTACTTTTTTGACCGGCCGAGTTTATTCTCTGGCCTCTTTCATTATGGTCCGCTTGGGATTGGGTTTGGGGGAAGGGTTTGAATTCGTACCTAGTATAAGAGCCATTTCTGACTGGTTTCCAAGCAAGGAACAAGGACGGGCCACATCCTTCTTTACGACCTCCTGGACGGTGGCTCCGGCTATAGCTGCCATCGTCGTCACCACTATTGCAGCTGCCTGGGGGTGGCGGTCGGTATTCTACTTCCTGGCTGTTCCAGGCATTTTTGGCATCCTGGCATTGTGGTATTATGTGAAGGACAAACCCGAGCAAGCTTATCAAGCAGGAAAATTAACGAAAGAAGAATTAGATTACATCAAGGCTGGCCAACCGGTAGTTCATTCAGGGGGAGTGGCCAAGGCAAGTTTTCGAAAAATGCTCGGAGACCTGCAATTATGGATTATATCCTTCATTGTGTTCCTGAGGCTTTTTGTTTTCTGGGGTACCTCTTTTTGGCTTTCATCTTTTCTGGCCGAGCAACACGGGTTCAAAATCACCACCATGGGGGCTTTAGCCTCCCTGCCTTACGTGGTCGGTTTCGGCAGCCAAATGTGCGCCGGCTGGATGATGGATAAAGTGACGAAGTCGAGAGCGAAGCCGCTAATCATCGTGGCATTTGCCGGATTGGCTTTGATTCTATACGGCATAACTCTTATTCCGAAAGGAGACACAGTGCTCTTGATTTTTGCACTGGGAATCTTGGGCTTCTTTAACGTGTTTTACGACGGGCCGATATACGCTTTTGTGCAGCTGCGATACCCGAAAGATGTGATAGGATCGGTAACCGGCATTACGCAAGCAGTAGGACAGTTCGGTTCCTTTGTCGCTCCTGCAGTCACAGGTTTTTTCGTAACGGTTGGGGCCAAGGGGACGGCGAACTTTACCACCGTTTTCCTGATGTTTGTGATTGTCAGCGTGCTTGGATTAATTCTGTCAGCCATGCTCAACGAAACAGCCCTAAAAGCGGTATAAATAATTGGATCACGTCACGCTGGAGGCCACACCAAGAGAGGCGGCATGAAAAAGATACTCAGAATCGATATGAGCAACTGCAAATGCGAGTTGACGGATATGCCCCCCCAGTACCAACGACTTGGCGGCAGGGGACTTACGAGCACACTGATAGCCCGGGAGGTCAAACCGACCTGTCACCCGTTGGGAACAAATAACAAGCTCGTTATCGCGCCCGGTATTCTGGCCGGCACCGTTTCACCATGTTCGCAGAGGATGTCCGTGGGGGCCAAAAGTCCCCTGACCGGAGGAATCAAGGAAGCCAATGCGGGGGGGACCGCCGCACAGAAGATGGGCCGGCTCGGAGCCGCGGCCATTGTACTGGAAGGAAGGCCGCCAGGAGATGGGCTGTACCTGGTCCACTTGGCGAAGGACGGAGCGCGGCTCGAACCGGCTGACTATCTGAAGGGGCTCGGCAATTATGGCGTTGTGCAGAGCCTGCGCGAGCATTACGGGTCACATATCGGAATCATCTCGATCGGACAGGCCGGTGAGATGCGCATGTGTTCTGCAACAGTGGCCATTACCGATAAGGATGGCAATCCGGCTCGACACGCCGCGCGAGGGGGACTGGGCGCCGTTATGGGCTCGAAAGGCATCAAGGCCATCGTCGTTGATGATGCCGGGGCCCCTAGATTGGTCAAAGCCGTCAATCAGAAAGCTCTCCAGGAGACTGCCAAGTCTTTTACTGCTGTAATCAGAGAGCGGCCCAGGATCAAGCACCGACTCGGCAAATACGGGACGGCAGGGCTTCTGAGCTTTGCGAATGAAGTCAACTCCCTCCCTACACGGAATTTTTCTACAGGCCAGTTCGAGGCTGTAGAACGGATTGGGGGGGATACCGTCGTTGAGCGTATTGACGCCCGAGGGGGGGAAAGGGGCCATAGCTGCTATGCCGGATGCGTGATTTGCTGTTCGAATGTGTACAGGGATAAAGAGGGCCAGTATCTGACCTCCTCTTTCGAATACGAAACCATTGGAATGCTGGGATCCAACTGCGGCATTGATGATATAGACACGATTGCCACTCTGGATCGTCTTTGCGATGACTATGGAGTGGATACCATCGAGGTGGGAGGGGCCATGGGCGTTGCCATGGAGGCCGGCGTTTTGTCCTTTGGCGACGGCCGTCGGGCAATCGAGCTCCTGCATGAGATCGGCAGGGGCACACCAATGGGCCGCATTCTGGGAAACGGGGTCGCCGTTACCGGTAAGGTCTTCGGCATGACCCGGGTTCCGGCCATCAAGGGGCAGGGCCTGCCAGCATGGGATCCGAGAACCGCGCAGGCCACTGGAGTGACTTTCGTTACCTCCCCTCAAGGTGCGGATCATACGGCTGGCCGGTTGACGGGCATAACAGAATTCGATTACCTGGTACCCGGAACTATCGCTTCTCTATCGAAAGATCTGCAAATAATGGCTTGCGCTTATGACACCGTAGGGCTTTGCCATTTTGCCGATGGAACTCCTGAGACAGCCGTATGGCTGGGGAAATTGCTCTCAGCATTTTACGGTGAAGATTTCACTACGGAACAGGTAAAAGAGCTTGGTGAAGACGTACTTCGGACCGAGCTTAGCTTCAACTTGGCGGCTGGGATAACCGAGGCGGAAGACCGGCTACCCGAGTTTATGATGGAGGAGGCACTTCCGCCCACGAATTCGCTTTTCACAGTGCCCCAGGAAGAGATAGAAGAGGTTTTTGCTCCTCTTAGAAAGGGGCGAATCAGAAAGAACCAAAAGTGATGGCGAGGAGAGACCTTGAAGGTCATGGTAAAACTATTCGGTGGCTTTCGTGACCATTCTCCTTCCGGAACCGGTGCTCCCTCCTTCTGGATCGATCTGGAAGAGGGATCCAGCCTCGAAGACTTGCTATTGCATCTCGGCATCCCGGAGGAAGAACCAAAGGAAATTATTCGAAACCATCGGTTAGGGAAACTTGAGCAGGTTTTGGAAAAAGGCGATGTCGTGGCAATATTCCCACCTCTTGCCGGTGGCGGATAATGGGATGCGTTCATACATCCGGCCGGAAGGAAAAGAATTAGGAATCATCTCCCCTACTGAATCTGCTTATTAAGGGAATCTATCCGAGCAGATTAATGCCCTTATGATTACACCCGAAGAATTACAGAGATACCACAGGCAGATCCTGTTAGCTGGCTGGGGGGTGAGTGGTCAGGAAAAATTGAAGCAATCAAGTATCTTCGTGGCGGGAGTGGGCGGACTAGGAAGCTCGGTCCTCCTTTATCTTGCCTCTGCCGGTGTTGGAACCTTGAAGATATGTGACTACGACAGGGTGGATCTATCCAACTTGAACAGGCAGTTACTCCACTCACACCAATGTCTAGGTATGCCCAAGGTTGAGTCTGCAAGAAAATCCCTGAAACTGACAAACCCTTATACAAAGATTATCGAACTCGATAGAAAAATAACGCCGGCGAATGCAGAAGGCCTGATCGGGAAGGTGGATCTGATAATAGATTGCCTCGATAATTATCAGACGAGGTATGCATTAAATGAGATTTCAGTCTCAAAACGAATCCCGATGATACATGCTGGGGTATTAGGGTTTGGTGGGCAGATTACCTTTCTAGATCCTCCTGAAACTGCATGTCTTGCCTGTTTTTTCGCTTCTGAGACGGGGAAATCAGAACAGCCAATTGTGGGTTGCACATCCGGAATGCTTGGTACATTGCAGGCTATGGAGGCATTGAAGTATTTGACGGGTATTGGCAAAGTGCTCAAGAACAAGTTGCTCTTCTTTGATGGCCGGACAATGCGATTCCATATTATGGAATTGGCTAAGAACCCCGAGTGCACGGTTTGCGGGGGCAAGCCGCCTGCACCTGTGTATGGACCTGGCTTATAAGGACAGCGAGCTGCCATTATAAGTTCAAAAGGAGGAAGTTATGCCTTTCGTCAACATCAAGATCACCAGGGAAGGGGCCACGGCCGAGCAGAAGGCCCAGCTGATCCGGGGAGTGACCCAATTGCTGGTCGATATCCTGGGCAAGGATCCCCAAACCACCGTGGTGGTCATTGAGGAGGTCGACATCGATAACTGGGGCATCGGCGGCGAATCCATCACCGTCCGCCGGCAGCGGGAAATAGAAAAGAAATAAATGTGCCTACTACCCTACGGCTTGCTGATTCGTAGCGCTGGCTTGATAGTGTCGCCACGCCTGGCATCGGCTATGGCCCGGTTGATCTCGCTGAAGTCCTAGACCTTCACGAGGCGGTCGAAGGGAAACTGCCCTGTCTGATACAGTGCAATCAGTCTAGGGATAAAGGACTGAGGCACGGCATCGCCCTGGATTATGCTCAGGGTTTTCCACCCTCCGGACAGTGGGGTTGAACCACTTGGGGTGGCAATGAGCGCCACGGTGCCATTTGGATTCAAAACATCAATGGCGAGTTGGTGCATAACCGGAGCACCGGTAATTTCTAGGACGTAATCGACGCCGTTCCCGGTGATCTTGGTAATGTGCGAGGCGACATCCTCACGACGACGCCCTGGCGCTTCGCTAACCCTTCACCTCCATCAGGTTGGCTAGAGGACTTTCACCTCCAGGCTGCTGTACAGGCGCGGCACACAAAAAAGAGAAGGCGCCACCCGGAGGTGGCGCCTTCTTAGGTTCGCAGGAGATGGTTAGGCAGACCGGCGGCGCCAGGCCACTAAAGCGCCCAGGCCGGAGAGGACCAGGGGCAGGGTGCCGGGCAGGGGGACCGGCGCGGGACCGACGGTGAGTCCCTGACCTACGGCGGATGTGGTGTAGAAGTAATCGCCGGTATATTCGGCATATCCTAACTGGACGAACGTAGGAGTAGCTGAAGTGAAGTTTGAGATTTGGAGATAGAAGTCATCGTTCCCGGGTGAGATTTGAATAGCGGCCGGACCATTAGCGAGGCCACCAACGTAAAGGAAGTCAGTAGGTTGGTAGTAACTGAAGGAAAGCGCAGATGCCAGTGGAATATTCAAACTAACATATGAGATGCCGGTCGTGGTGCCGGTGGTAGGAGTGGAAACACTTGCTGAGTTGTCGAAAGTAATGGTAAAGGAGCCTGTCACCGGATCCGGCACCGAAGTCCCCCCCACGGGGAATGACGTAAAATTCGTGGCGCTAAAGGTGACCAGGTCGTTCACTAGGGTGGCGCTCGCTTGAGGCACCATGGGCAGCGCCATTATCAGCGCCGCTAATACACAGAACAGGTAAGCTTTTCCACGCATTATAACCTCCTTTGGTTATTGTCCAGATGCCTCTGTCTGACAAGTTAAAGCCTTTTAGCCGTTGCCGCCCCACTCCCTTTGAGCTCAGTTCAATATAAAAAAACCGGATTGCCATCCCGGCTATCTCCTTGATCAGAGACCCGTAGCTTTTCGTCCCCTCCTCGCGGGGGCTTTAACAATATTTCTTACAAACAGAATAATTGCAAATTAATTGAGAGGTGTCAAGCACTTTTTTGCCAAAATTATTTTTTTTTCAAACTGCTTGGAATTTATGCAGAAACGGTTAAGCCTCAGGATGGCCTGACCAGGAGGGAACTTATTAACTTTCAGGTAAAGGCTAATGAAAGACAGCCGACTCAGTTCATGCACAAGCTGATAGCGGGTTAAGGGGGGCAAGGCTGCCCTGACCTATCCGGGTTAAGACTGTCAAGTTCTGCTATTAATGCGCTCCCTCAAGAGGGTCTGGAAGTGTTGCACTATCCAGACAATATCGGCAATTTTCCCAGTCAACCGATAAGTCCAATTTATGGCGAGTTAACGACACGTTTACCTAAATTTGCCCCTAATCGCGACTTTTGGGCCTCTCCGCTTAATGTGGGATCTTTCCAACCCGGCGGCGCCGGACAATGGGCCTAAAGGAGGAGGCAGGCCATAGAGCATACTGCCGCCAGCTTGCCTACCTCCTCCCTCTGATCACAACCAACTCCTAAAAGGCATAGGACATTGACAGCATCGGGGTGTATTTCTTGACCCCGTTTTTGCCGGCCAGATCAAGAGAGGAGCCAACTTCGAAGGACAATTTCTCGGTGGCCAGGTATTCGAGCCCCGGCATAATCCCACAATAGGTTTCCGGGGTCTGATACCCTTGAGGGGTAT
>JBKQKO010000112.1:0-3274 GCA_052147455.1 Desulfobaccales bacterium
GGTCCCGCTCCGCGTCCTTCATGCGTTGCATGATCACCTGTTTCGCCGACTGGGCGGCGATGCGCCCGAAGGCCGAGGCGTCCATCTTGATCCCCAGGCTGTCCCCCACTTCGCATTCCGGGTCCAATTTCCGGCCCTCGTCCATAGAGATCTGCTGGCTGGGGTCCTCCACCTCGCTCACCACTTCTTTGTATTGAAAGACCTCAATCATGCCGGTGTCATCATTGTATTCCACCTCGATCTCCAGGCGGGGCCCGAGCTTCTTCTTGGCCGCGGAACGGATGGCATCCTTGATAGCGCTGATCAGCACCTCTTTGTCGATGCCTTTATCGCGGCTGACTTGATCGACGATCCTTTTTAATTCCAGGTTCATTTGAGGTGCTAGCCCTCCTTGCGGTGATTTTTTAGATCCAGTTCCAGCCGGGCCCGGGCGATTTCCTGCAAGGGGATGCGGCAGGTCTCCTCCCCCATCCGCAGGCAAACCGTCTCCCCCTCCAGGCCCAGGAGGATGCCCCGGTGCACCTGACGGCCTTCCCAGAGGGTGTGGGTAGTGAGGCGCACCAGCCGCCCGCAGTAGCGCCGGTAATCCTCCGCCCTTCGCAACGGCCGGGTCAGCCCCGGGGAAGAGACTTCCAGGTGGTAGGACCCGGGAATAGTGTCGTGAACCTCCAGCAGTTCTCCCACCACCCGGCTGATCCGGGTCAATACCTCAAGGGTGATGCCGGCGGGCTGGTCCAGAAACAGGCGCAGGGTGCCCCGGCCCCGGCGCGGCCGGGCGTATACCAGGTCCACCAGCTCCACTCCCTGGGCCTCCAGGAGCGGCTCTATTAGCTCCTTCACCCGGGTGATAATCTCTTCCGTAGTTGGCATCTTTAATTACTATAACAAATTACGTCACTTATGGCCATGCACCCGGATTTTCGGGTTTTCTGACTCTAATGTTCGAAGTACATGATCAAAATGCGTATTCCCACCAGCCCCAGGGCCAGCGCCAGGCTGCGGACAATCCAGGGTCCCTGCAAACGGTTGGATAGTTGCGCCCCAATGGGCGCCCCCAGTAAAACCCCAATAGCCAGGCTCATGGTATGCCTGACTACTCCCGGATGAAACGAACCATGCCAGATGTGCACCGCCGTGCCAGCCAAGGCCATGATGGCCAGAACGAACTGGGAGGTTGCCGTGGCGATGTGCACGGGAAAATCTAAGAAGTAGATCAGGACCGGCACGTGAATGATGCCGCCGCCGATCCCCAGAAAACTGGAGAGGTAGCCCACCAAAAAGCTGATCCCTATGCCCACGTAGAGATTGAAATTGTAATAATGCCTCTCTCCGTCGGCTGTGGTTATAATGCGCCAGGCATGGCCGTGGTGTGTGTGCAGCTCGTGGCGCGGTTTGATTTCGGGGCGCAGGATCAGGAATATGGCCACGGCTAATAAGAGTATCCCAAAGATGCCGTTGAACAGGTGCCGGGACACTATGGAGGTGTTCAACGCCCCGATGACCGCCCCGGGGATGGTGGCCACGGCGAAGATCAGGCCCGACTTATAGTCTATCCGCCCCATAAAGGCGTAGGCCTCGGAGCCGGCCAGGGCGTTGGCAAAAACTACCGCCAGGGAAATGCCCGTAAGTTCGTCAGCGCTGGCGTGGGGATACATCAACAGGAGTATCGGCATCAGCACAAAACCGCCCCCGGCGCCGATGAGGGTGCCAAAGAGCCCCACCGCCATTCCCAGTCCGATAAGCCAAAAATATTCGCTTGTCGTGAATGGTGTCATTTACCACCTCTCCCGGTGACTTGCGGGTTTTCTGACTCTAATGTTCGAAGTACATGATCAAAATGCGTATTCCAACCAGCCCCAGGGCCATCGCCAGGCTGCGGACAATCCAGGGTCCCTGTATCCGGTTGGATAGTTGCGCCCCAATGGGCGCTCCCAGTAAAACTCCAATGGCCAGGCACAGGGTATGCCTGATTACTCCCGTATGATACGAACCCTGCCAGAGGTGCACCGCCGTACCGGTCAAGGCCATGATGGCCAGAACGAAATGGGAGGTTGCCGTGGCGATGTGCACCGGAAAATCTAAGAAGTAAATCAGGACCGGCACGTGAATGATGCCCCCGCCGATCCCCAGAAAACTGGAGAGGTAGCCCACCAAAAAACTGATCCCTATGCCCACGTAGAGATTGAAATTGTAATAATGCCTCTCTTCGTCGGCTGTGGTCACCACGCGCCATGCATGGCCGCGGTGGGTGTGCAGCTCGGAGCGGGGTTTGACTTCGGGGCGGAGGACTAGAAATATGGCCACGCCTATTAAGAGTATCCCAAAGATGCCGTTGAACAGGTGCCGGGGCACGATGGAGGTGTTCAGCGCCCCGATGATCGCCCCGGGGATGGTGGCCGCAGCGAAGATCAGGCCCGACTTATAGTCTATCCGTCCCATAAAGGCATAGGCTTCGGAGCCGGCCAGGGCGTTGAAAAAAACCACCGCCAGGGAGATGGCCGTAAGTTCGTCAGGGGTTGCCTTGGGATACAGCAGCAGGAGTATCGGCATCATCACAAAACCGCCCCCGGCGCCGATGAGGGTGCCGAAGAGCCCCACCGCCACCCCCAGTCCGATAAGCCAGAAATATTCACCTGGCGTGAATGGTGTCATTTACCACCTTCTCCTGCCAACTGTTGTCACAAAAAAAGTGGGCCTGTAGCCCACTTCCGGGAAATTCCAAGATGTTGTTAATCTCGGGGCGCCCCAGAGCAACTACTCAACTCCGCCCTCAAAGTAAGCCGGCCATCCTGCCCCTTGTGGCCGTCCACCTCGATGGGGGAAGCGGGTCACCCGGCTAAACGATCAGGCTCCTTAACGCCTGCTCGCCCCCGGGCTGGAGCGGGCAACGGGATTCGAACCCGCGACACCAAGCTTGGGAAGCTTGTACTCTACCAGCTGAGCTATGCCCGCTCAACGCTTATATTTATTAAATTTGCTGGCAGAAGTCAAGGGTGTTTCTGGCCGCGGCAGCGGTAGCAGGCTTTGCGAGCCGCCGCTAATTTACCGGTATAAGGCCCAGCCGCCACCAGGGACGCCGCGGTCCCCCGGCGTGGAAGCTGCATAATTTTCGGCTGTACTGGGTGCAGTGATACGGATAGGCTCCAGGCAATAATTGCAAGAGCCGCTCTTCTTTCTCCAGTTTCGACCCCATGAATTTAATACACAGGCGGGGCGCCTAAAATACCAAATTCGTAGGGGCGACCCGCTGGGTCGCCCGGGCGATCTGACCCCG
>JBKQKO010000113.1:0-14706 GCA_052147455.1 Desulfobaccales bacterium
GGGTCATGGCGTCTATCGCCTTGTAGCCGGTGTACATCGGTTCATTCACCGGCTGGCGCTCGATGACCCCGGGGGCCTTAACTTCGATGCGGCGGAATTCCTTGGTTTCGATGGGGCCCTTGCCGTCTATGGGATTGCCCACCGGGTCGACGACCCTCCCCAGGACCGCGTCCCCTACGGGCACCTGCGCGATGCGGCCGGTGCGTTTGACGATGTCGCCCTCTTTGATGTGGGTATCTTCGCCCAGGATGGCGACCCCCACATTGTCTTCCTCCAGGTTAAGGGCGAGGCCGTAGATGGACCCGGGGAACTCCAGGAGTTCCATGGCCATGCATTTCTCCACGCCGTGGACCCGAGCGATGCCGTCGCCCACCGACAATACGGTGCCGGTCTCGGCGACTTCCACCTTCTTTTCATAATCCCGAATCTGCGAGCGAATAATTTGGCTGATTTCTTCGGCTCTAATTTCCATTTATCAGACCTCGCCTTTTATTAAAGATTCTCTTAAGGAATTGAGCTGGGTGCGAACGCTGCCGTCCAGCACCAGGTCCCCCACCCGGGCTACGATGCCGCCGATGATGCTGGGGTCTTCCTCCACCTCCATCACCACCGTGGAACCGGTTAACTTCTCCATGGTTTGCAGCAGGCGCTTCCGGGTGGCATCCTCCAGGGGAATGGCGGCCTTTACCTTGGCCCGGCTGACGTTCTCCACCCCGTCCACCATTTGCTGATAGGACTGGGCCACGCCGTCCAGGGCGTTGAGGCGGAGCTTGTCGAACATGAGTTGCAGCAGGTTGCCCACCAGGGTAGGCATTTGCAAAAGTTCAATCATCTTAAGGAGTAGTTTGCGGCGGTCCTCCCGGCTGAAGACCGGATTGAGAAGCGCGTCCTGCAGTTCCGGCTCCCGCTGCAAAAGATGGGCGAACCCACTTATCCCCTCCCCATACTCTTTGTACTTGCCGTCTTCCTGGCCCAGGGTCAGCAAGGCCTTGGCATAGCGTCGGGCAACGGTCAGATCAATCAATGGGTCTCCACCACCTTTTTAAGATATTCCTTCACCAGACCTTGCTGGTCCGCGAGGGTTGCCTTCTCTTTAATGAGATCGGTGGCCATCTGGGTGGCCAGGTCCGCGATTTCCTCCCGCAATCCTTGGGTGGCCTTTCTGGTTTCCTGCTGGATGGTGAGGGCTGCCATCTCTTTGATGCGGGCCGCCATCGTGTTGGCCTTGTCCAGGATCTTGACCTTTTCCATCTCGCCTTCGGCCATATATTGCTTGAGAATGGCTTCCCGCTCCTTGGCCACGTCAGCCAGGCGGGCTTCCGCCTCCTTGAGGGTCGCGGCCGCCGCCGCCATTTTCCCCTCCAGATCTTCCAGGCTCTTGGCAATCTCCTGGGAACGGGACGTGAAGAAGTCTTTGATGGGAAACTTTTTGGTGAGGAGATAGATCAGGAGGCCGGCGAACACCAAAAAATTGATGGTGCGCCAGGTGAAATCGGTAACCTTGGCCGGGCTGATGCCCTCGTGACCGCCGGGGGCCGCTTCCGAGGCCAGGGCCAGCCCCACCAGCAACAGGCAGACCACCATGGCCCCCAGGACCGCGACGACCCAGCGCCAACCGCTTCGGTTCTCCAGGTTCATGTGAGCTCCCTCCCCAGAATCTTGGAGGCCAGCGACTGGGCGATGGACTGGGTCTGGGCCTGCAGGGCCTTCCGGGCCTTGCCCACGTCTTCCTTGATCTGTTGCTCCACCTGCGACCATCCCTGGACCACTTCCCGCTTGGTTTCCTCCAGCAGGGCCGCTTCCGCCTCCGACCCTTCCTGTTTCAAGGACTCCCGGGCCCCGACCCCTTCCCGCCGGGCGGCGGCCAGCTTGTCCTTGGTTTCACTATACAGCTCCTGACCCTGGGTCTCCATCAAATTGATGTCGGCCTCTTCGGCAGCCATTCTGGCCTGGCGGTCCTTCAGGGCCTTCCGGATGGGCCGGAACAGCACCATATTGAGGATAAAGACCAGGACCAAAAAAGTGACCAGTTGTGCGCCTACGGTCCAATCGATCTGAATCATGCCTGGCTGCCACCTCGTATTTTATTCTCTGAAAACAAAGACTTACCTGCCTACAGGGATAGGTCCCGCTGATGAGCTCATGTGTAACTTTTCACGAACCCTTTTTTAGCCTATTTTTTCCGGGCTGTCAAAATTATTTTCAAAAAATTTTTAAGCCCCGAAAAGATAGCGGCGCATGCGGATATTAAACAGAAATCCCAGTCCCAGGAGAGTGGTGACCAGGGAGGAGCCGCCGTAACTGAAAAGAGGCAGGGGGATGCCCACCACTGGCAGAACTCCGGTAACCATACAAAGGTTGATAAAGATCTGCCAGAAGATCAGGGCGGTCACTCCCAGGGCCAGGAAGTGGCCGAAGCGATCCTTGCAGTCCCGGGCCACCCCCAAGCCCCACAAGGCCAGGCCGGCGAACAGCAGCAAGAGCACCGTCGAGCCCACGAAGCCCCACTCCTCCGCGAAGACCGAAAAGACGAAATCGGTGTGCTGTTCCGGCAAAAAATAGAGCTGACTCTGGGTCCCTTGCAGGAAACCCTTGCCCCAGAACTGGCCGGAGCCCACGGCAATCATCGACTGGAGGATGTGGTAGCCCGCCCCCAAAGGGTCCTTTCCCGGATTGAAGAAGGTGAGCACCCGCTGGCGCTGGTAGTCCTTGAGAAGGATCCAGATCACCGGGGAGCACAGCGCCATTCCCAGTGCCAGGCCAGCCAGGGTGCGCCAGCGGACCCCGACGAAGAGGATCATGCTGCCCGCCACCAGGGCCACCAGGATGCCGGAGCCCAGGTCCGGCTGTTTGATGATCAGCGCCACCGGGACCAAAACCAGCAACCCCGGGACCACCAGATCCTTCAAGCGCATGGCCTCCAGCCGCGGGCGGCGGTTGAAGTAAGTAGCCAGGGCCAGAATCACCGCGATCTTGGCCAGTTCCGCCGGCTGAAAGGAAAAGGGCCCCAGGGGCAGCCAGCGCCGGGAGCCGGCCACCATCTTACCGGCCACCATCACCCCCACCAGGGTCAGGATACTGAGGAAATAAAGGGGATAGCCGAGCTTCTCCAGGTGCCGGTAGTCATAGAACAGGGTCAGGAACAGCAGGGCCAGGCCCACCGCCAGCCAGTAGCACTGCCTGATGTAAAGGGGAGTCCCTTCGCCCCGGTTGTACCCGGCGCTATAAAGATTGACAATGCCCATGCCGGCGATGCACAGCACCAGCGCCAAGAGCAGGTAATCAAAGTTTTGCACTAAGCGGCGGTCGAACATGGGTTAGTAGTCAGTAGCCAGTAGTCAGTAGTCAGTAGCCAGTGGTCAGTGGTCAGTGGTCAGAATGAATTATTTCGTTAGTGTCTATAAATAGATCAATGACTTTACCCGATAGCCTTCTGGCGTCAAGTCCCATCAGTTTTTTCTGCAGTTTCAGAGCGGACTTCCAGGCGTCTTCGGAAGTGCGGATATGCGTTTGGTCATTCACGAAATATAGAAATATTAAGAAAGCTTCTTTATGTGCTTTTTCCCTGAGGAAATAAAGGTGAGCCAGCCTGTTGGCAAATTGATAAAAGCCACATTTCCAATCAATATGTGGCTCTCGACAATTTAGCCATCGCTGGGTTTCAGACAGACTTTCAGAAATGGTATTTAAGGATTTTTTTTCGTTTGCGCCGCAGAAGGAAACCAATTCCGGCACATTAGCCTTTGCCTCGACTAAAATAAAAGCATTCCTGTCTGATGTTCTCCCTAAGGCATCCCACTGAGGCCCATTTTTTGGCCAGAATTTCTTCAATTCTGCGACTAATTCTTGTAGATTTATATTTTCCAGGAAGGCGGTATCTCGATATTCCGAGAAGTCGTCTTTTTTCAAAGGAGATTTCCAACAAATTTCTCGGCCAGATAAAGATTTAAATTTCTGCTGAATAAGCCCATTGAGTAATTCAGGACAGATGTTAATGATATCTTGGATCCATTTCTGGCTGCCGTTGGGTTTTTTTAGTTGTGGAACTCTCATTGTTTATGTTCATCGAACCAAGTCAGAGTATGACTGACAACTGACTACTGGCTACTGGCTACTGGCTACTGTTCAAGCCTCCACCCGATGGCTCAGGGACTCCTTCAGGGTCTGCCGGTCGGCGTATTTGATCTCACCGCCCATGGGCAAACCGTAGGCGATGCGAGTCACCCTGACTCCCAAGGGCTTCAGTTCCATGGCCAGGTAGGCGGTGGTGGTCTCCCCTTCGAGAGAGGGGTTGAGTGCCAGGATCACCTCCTGCACTGCCTCGGCCTGGATCCGCGCCAGCAGCTCCCGGATCCTCAGGTCATCAGGGGTTACCCCTTCCAGGGGAGTGATGAGGCCGCCCAGGACATGATAGCTCCCCTGGTACCAGCCCACCTTCTCGATGGCCAGCAGATCGCCGGGCTCGGCCACCACCAAAAGCTGCCCGGGGCGGCGGGCCGGATCAGCGCAGATGGGACAAAGCTCCTGGTCCGCGAAGGCATAACACCGCCGGCAGAGCTGGATCTTCTCCTTGAGCTCCAACAGGGCCTGGGACAACTCCAGGACCTCCGCCCGGGGGACCCGCAGCAGGTGCAGGGCCATGCGGGCAGCGGTCTTCTCCCCCACCCCCGGCCACTTGCCAATTGCCTGGATCACCCGCCGCAAGGCCGCGGGATAAGCGTTTCCCGACATTCCCACTCCTTCGCAGGGGGAGGGGGCTAAGGGCAAAAGCCCTTACCCCCTCCCCTACCCCGTCCCCCAATCCCTGATAATTTTTTCAGGTCGGGGAGTCGGAACCAAAGACCCCGCCTCCCCGACCCTTATGCGGGTTGGGAGGGGGGTGGGGGGGAGGGCAGGGACCAAGTCCCTGGTCCTCCCCTCACGAATCCATTACTAAAACAGTCCAGGGATCTGCATGCCCCCGGTGAGCTTGCTCATCTCCTGGGCCATCATCTCCCGGGAGCGGTTCAGGGCCTCGTTCACCGCGGCCAGGATCAGGTCTTGGAGCATCTCCACGTCGTCGGGGCTCGCCACTTCCGGGTCGATGCGCAGACTCAGCAGTTCCTGGCGGCCGTTGACCGTGGCCTCCACCATGCCGCCGCCGGCCTGGGCGGTCGCCGTGCGGTTGCCCAGTTCGGCCTGCATCTCCGCCATCTTGGCCTGCAGTTTCTGGGCCTGCTTCATCATGGACATAATATTCATTACTCAGGTTCCTCCTTCCCCGGGGAGATGAAGGCGCCCCCGAAGACTTCCAGGGCCTGTTGCTTGAGTTCCGTCATATTGAAGGTTTTACTGGCGGCCGCCGCCTTGTTCCCCGGGGCCCTAACCTCGGGGGCCATGATTTCCAGGACACAGCGGTCCCCGAAGAAGGCCCGGGCCAGCTCCTGCAAGCGGGCCTCATGGGCCCGGCCCACCGCGTTCCAGGTGCGGCCCGGCGCCACCTTGAGGCGATGATCCTCGATCCCCAGCAGGCGGCATTGGGAGAGCTTGCCATACAGGGGTCCGCCTTCCGTCTCCCGGACGTATTGCAGGAAGGCCTGCCATTTCTCCGCCGGGGGCGCCGCCTCCGGGACTTCCGGGGCCGGAACGGCGTCCGCCTCAGGCGGCGGTGGCGCCGCGCTGACCGGCCCGGATACACCCCTGGCCCCCAGGCGGTCCGCCGATTCCGGGGCCGCCGGGCCGCGGCCCTCCAGAAGTTGTTCCAGGGACTCCAGCCGGGCCAGCCAGGAGGCCAGCGGCATTACCGGCTCCAGGTGGATCAGCTTGAGGAGCAGCACCTCTAAGACCAGCCGGGGCTGGGCCGCCTTTTTCAGCTCTTCTGTACCCTGGAGCAGCACCGTAAACAGATTGTGCAGATGAATCTCGGGGGTCCGCCGGGCCAATGTGGTGAGTTCTTCCCATTCCGAGTCGGCCACCGCGGCCAGGTGCCGGGACTCTTGGTGCAGCCCCGCCAGCAGCAGGTGCCGGGCGTAGAGCACCAGGTCTTCATAAAAATGCCGCAGGTCGTGCCCCTGATTATAAAGCTCGTCAATCATGGTCAGCAACTGCGGCCCGTTGCGGTCAATAATGGCCCCCAGGGCGGCCAGCAGCGCCCTCCGGTCCGTCACCCCCAGGATGCGGGCGATTTCCGTGGCCGTTACCTGCTCGCCCCCAAAGGTCACCACCTGGTCCAGGAAACCCTGGGCGTCCCGGAGGCTCCCCTCCGCGGCCCGGGCTATCAGGGCCAGGCCCTCGGGATCGATGAGCCAGCCCTCCTGGCCGGCCAGCTTCTCCAGGTGCGCCTGGATCATCCCGGTGGGCAGCCGGCGGAAATCGTAGCGCTGGCAGCGGGAGAGGATGGTCACCGGCACCTTGTGGGGTTCGGTGGTGGCCAGGATGAAGACCACATGGGCCGGAGGCTCCTCCAGGGTCTTCAACAGGGCGTTGAAGGCATCCTTGGTGAGCGCGTGGACTTCATCGATAATGTAAACCTTATACTGGCCGCGGGCCGGCATATACTTGATCTTCTCCCGCAGATCCCGGACCTCGTCGATGCCCCGGTTGGAAGCGCCGTCGATTTCCAGCACGTCCAGGGAGGAGCCCAGGGTGATCTTCCGGCAGACGTCGCAGGTGTTGTCGGGATGCGGGGTGGGCCCGGCCACGCAGTTAAGGGCCTTGGCCAGGATGCGCGCCACCGAGGTCTTGCCCACCCCCCGGGGGCCGCTGAACAGGAAGGCGTGGGCCACCCGGCCTTGCGCCAGGGCATTTTGCAGGGTGCGGGTGATGGGCTCCTGACCCACCACCTCTTCAAACGTCTGGGGACGCCACTTCCGGGCCAGAACCTGGTATGCCATAGGGGTAGTTTCGAGTTTCGAGTTTCGAGTTTTTAGTTAAAAGGAAACCGCTGCTCGACTCCAGTTTCCGAGGCTGTGAGGTTCCTGGTTTACTTAATATATATCTGAAGGCTTTCTTCTCGAAACTCAAAACTCGAAACTCGAAACTCATATTGGCGGAGAGAGAGGGATTCGAACCCTCGGAGCGTTTTAGGCGCTCACACGATTTCCAATCGTGCCCCTTCAGCCTCTCGGGCATCTCTCCGGAGAATTTTTACTGGCGGAGGGGGTGGGATTCGAACCCACGTGGGAGTGATTAGCCCCCAAGTCGATTTCGAGTCGACCCCGTTACGGCCTCTTCGGTACCCCTCCTTAAAAACGGTTTTCGGTTTTTACAATAATTAGCAGAACTTATAGGGCGTGCTGTGCACGCCGAATTATGGCGCCCATAGGCCGCCCTATTGCAAAACCTCGGTCTGCCCAAAAATGTCATTCTGAGCGAAGCGAAGAATCTCGTATTTTTAGTGACCTTAGATTCTGTTTCAGGATGACAGTGAAATCAGATTTTGCAATAGCTTCTAGTGTCATGTCCCAAGAATAACCAACCAAATCAAGCATGGTCTCCCCCTCCCCACGGGGGAAGTGGGGCAACATGAGCAATTGGACCGTAATAAGCGAAAAGCGTTGCCACCCCCACCCGGTGTCGCCCCCTCAAGGGGGAGGGAATTAAGGCCTGGATTTTTTGCGGGGTATTTATGGGACGCAACACTAGCGCCGGGCCCGGAAAAAGTCTTGCAGCAGCTCCCGGCACTCCGCCTCCCGCACCCCGCCCGTTACCTCAATCCGATGGTTTAAACGTTCATCTTCCGGCAAGCGGAACAGGGAGACGCAGGCCCCACCCTTGGGGTCCGTGGCACCGAAGACCACCCTGGCCACCCGGGCCTGCAACAAGGCCCCCAGACACATGATGCAGGGCTCCATGGTAACATAAAGGGTCATCCCGGGCAATCGGTAATTCCCGGCCGCGGCCGCGGCCTGCCGCAACGCCAGCACTTCGGCGTGGCCCGTTGGGTCGCTGAGGCCAATCGGCTGGTTGCCGGCCCGGCCCAGAATCTTCCCTCCCTCCCCCACCACCACCGCGCCCACCGGCACCTCTCCCGCGGCCAGGGCGAGCCTTGCCGCGTCCAGGGCCTGGCCCATGTAAAAATCATCAGTTTCCAACCGCGCCTCGGTTTGTCTTGGCGGAGATGGCAGGATAGATCGGCTCAAACGGGGGGATGCCCTTGACCTGCCACCCAGGCGGCAGCAGAGGTTGTCAGGGGAGGCACCCCGCCCCTGCCAGGTTAGCTTTTTTGCTCAGCAGACCCAGGGCCCGGGCTTCGTATGCCCTGAGGAGCTTAAGGGCCCGTTCCTCCGCCAGCAGCAGTGCCTGATATTTCTCTAGTGGCACAGGCCTCTGGCCTGTGAAAGACACAGACTGGAAGCCTGTGCCACTGGCCTCCTGCAGCAGCTCCGAGAGGACCTGGCGGCGGCGGCCGTGGCGGTCCACCAGCAGGCGCAGGCGCAACACCAGGAGCTGGGCCAGCAGGGGGTCCTTCGCCCATTGCAGATAATCCAGGGCCCCGGGAAAATCCTCTCCCTCCATGGCCGCCAGCGTCAGGTGGCGGTAATAGGAGGCGGGCAAAACCCCGGACCCGGCCACCGGGCCCGCCAGGACCAGGCGGCCCAGGCGCACCAGCAGGTTCAGCCCTAACACCTTAGGCCTTCTGGGCCTGGAGGCCGGCGTCCACCATGTTGTCCAGAATCTCCCGCAACTCCGGGAGATCCCGGGTGAGTTCCCGGATACGCTCCTTCAGTTGGCGATAATCCTCCGGGTCCTCGCCCCGGGCCTCATTCAGGGTGTCTTGCAAGGCCGCGGCCAGTCGCCGGTCCAGCCGGCAAAGCCCCGCCGCCGCGCCCAACAGCTCCAGGATGCCGCTGGTAACATGATGCCCGGTGATCTCCTGAATGGCCACTTCGGCCACCCACCCCGCCAGGCCGCCCACCGCGGCCCCGTTGATGGAAAATTTCTTGTTGGCCATCTGCCCTCCTGCCTTATAAATGTGAAGCATTTGGTGGCACAGGCGTCCCTCGAAAAAAACCTGTGCGGACTGAGTGGCGGGAAAGACGCCCGCCCCACCGGTCTTCTCATAATTTATGGGTGGGCCCAAGGCCCATGAACGGCTGCGCCCTACGCCCTATCCTTGGCGCCACCTTCCTTCAATCCAGCCCCTTCCTTTCCACCTGGTCCAGGACCCTGACCTCCTGCAACCGCTCCGCCAGGCGCTCCGTCTCGGTGAGCATGCGGGCGATGTGCCGGTCTTTTTCCGCCAGGCGGCGTTTCAGGGAGCGGACTTCGGACCTTAGCCGGGAGGTTTCGGAGTAGCCCAGCCAGCCCCGAATGCTCCTGGTGGCCAGGGTCAGGCCCACGCCCAGAATCGCTCCCACGCTCACCCCCACCAAGAAATCCAGGGTCTTGATCTCCATGTTAAAGGCAGTTTTCGGTTTCCGGTTTTTTTAAAGAGCAAAAAGCGTTTTTCTCATTCTTCGCCGCCCATCTTATAAGACCCATTAACACGCAGAAGCGTTACCAGCGGCGCTTCCCGAAGGCTGGGCGGCCGGCGCCTCTTCACCGACAACTCACTTGAAATATTAGCATTCTTCCCACCTCCTGTCAATTTCTCACGTTTGCCTCAAAGTCGCTTGTCAAGGAGGGCCACACATGGCACAATAAGGTTGCCCGCCTTCGGTCGGCTCTGGCGCAAGAGGAAATTGCCTTTAGTCTTTCAGGGGTTAAAGAGAACGCTCGCAGATAGCGCTAACCGGGCGGCCTCTGACGGCGCCCACCCCCCTTACCAAAAACCAAAAACTAAACCCGGAAAACGGAAAACAAAAAATTTTCTTCGGAGGCACCGCGTATGAGCGAGATCAAGGCCATGTACCGCACCGTGATGGCGGACCATTTCCCCCCGGAGATGACCATCAGCTTCGGCGACCAGAAGCTGCTCTATCGCAAGCGCACCTGGAAGCTGCCCGACGCCAAAGGGGAGGTCATCGAAATGGGGCTGCGTTACGGAGAGAACCCCGGCCAGGAGGCGGCCCTCTACGAACTGGCGGGGGGCAATCTGACCCTGGGAGGCTGCCATTTCCTGGACCCCGGCAACGGCCTGACCAGCGCCATCGACGAGGCTGCCATGGTCCAGGCGGGCAAGCACCCGGGGAAGACCAACCTGACGGACGTGGACAACGGCCTCAATATCATCAAGTATCTTAAGGCCAGACCCGCGGCGGTGATCCTGAAGCACAACAACCCCTGCGGCGCCGCCTGGGCCGGTTCCCTGGCCGAGGCCTACGACCGGGCCAACCTGGCCGACCGCATCGCCGCCTTCGGGGGCGCCGCGGTCTTCAACCGGCCCCTGGATAAGACCACCGCGGAACTCATTTCCCGGAACTACCTGGAAGTGGTGGCTGCACCGGACTTCGAGGCCGGGTCCCTGGATATTCTTAAAAAGGCCAGGGACCTGCGGATCATTAAAATTCCCAATTTCGGCAAGCTCGAACAGCTGGTGCACGCCCGCACCGTGGAATTCAAGGCCCTGATCGACGGCGGTCTCATCGTCCAGCAGTCGCCCTTGAACGCCATCCTCCAGCGGGAGGACTTCAAACCAGCCGTGGCCACGCACCAGGGCCAGGAATACCGCTGCCGGCGCCAGCCCAGCGAGCGGGAATACGACGACCTCCTCTTCGGCTGGTGGGTGGAGCAGGGCATCACTTCCAACTCGGTCATCTTTGTGAAAGACGGCTGCACCGTGGGCATCGGCACCGGCGAACAGGACCGGGTGGGTGTAGCGGAGATCGCGGTCTTCAAAGCCTTTACCAAATACGCCGACACCCTCTGCTTCAAGCAGTTCGGCATGCCTTATAAACAGCTGGAACTGGAGATCCTCCAGGCCAAACGGGACGCCGCCGACCAGGTGGTCATCGACATGGCCACCCAAGAGGCCCGGGGCGGCCTCAGCGGCGCGGTGATGATCTCCGACGCCTTTTTCCCCTTCCGGGACGGGGTGGACGTGGGCATCCGCCAGGGGATCACCGCGGTGGCCCACTCCGGCGGCTCAGTGCGTGATTACGAAGTCATCGAGGCCTGCAACGAAGCCGAGCCTCCGGTGGCCATGGTCTTCACCGGCCAGCGCTGTTTTAAGCATTAAAATAGCTGTCAGCGGTCAGCAGTCAGCTTTCAGCTTTTGGGTTTGGGTTTGGGTTTGGGTTTGGGTTTGGGTTTTTGCCTTTGCTTTTGCTGATTGCTGATGGCTGAAAGCTGACAGCTAAATTCGGGGGATACAGGAATGAAAGGTTTCAGATCGGTCCATGTGGTGGGAAAAAACCTGGATGAAACCTGGTTCGAATTATTAAGACAACTTTATTACCACGGGCGCAGATATAAAATCGATGCCGGCTCTTTTGCCGGGGCGGAGAGACTGGAGTTTGACATGGTAAGCGGAACTATCCTGGAACCTATCCGCTACACCGAGGGAGGGGTAAGGCTGCCCCTGGCGGTGAGCGTCCCCCAGGGAATTCCGGCGCCTACTTCGGACGAGGCCATCGAGAACTACTTCGTCGAATATTTGATGAATAGTGAACTCAAACCCAATGAACACTACCGGTATTCCACCTGGTTGCGGGGGGGTAGGTACGCCATACCCAAACTCGCCTTAGACGGCCTTAAGCAAGAGGGCCGGGTATCTGCGGTGCTAGTCCCTGACCAGGTGCAATGGTGTCTCGACCATTATAAGCGGGTGGGGTTTGGTAATAACCATTGCTGCATGGCGGTGGGCTACCCGGAATCGAACTTTGCCTATGACCAGGCGTATAGCAATGAGATGGAGCGAGGCACCAGTCCCTGCCTGAGAATAGTAGACACCAAGATTGTTAAGGAAGATGGTGAAAACTATCTATGTATGAACGTCTATTTCAGATCATGGGACTGCTATGGAGGCTGGCCTGAAAACATGGGGGGCCTGGCCCTGGTCCAGGAATACATGGCCCAGGATTTGGGGGTGAGGACCGGAAGTTTAAGTTTTGCGTCTAAGGGTTTGCACGCCTATGATTTTCAAATAGACGCCTTGAAAGGCAGAATCGGAGTCTAGACGGTTTTTTCCCGGTTCCCCAGGGCAACTTGGGAACGAGAGGAAATTCGCTCTAGGCGGCGGGGACGTCGGCGGATTAACGTAAAGAAGTTACAAAAAGCAGCCCATCTACGGGATACTGTCAAATCAAGTCTGGTTCAAGACACTTAGCTGCCTGCCTGCCTTCAATCATCCTTGTCCTCATCATCATCGTCGAAGGCCCTGGGGTTGCCCTGCTTCACTCTCAGGGCCAACTTTGACGCCCTGGGCAGCGGCTCCCGGTAGCCGTTGTAGAGCTTCACCAGCTCCAGGTAGCGCAAGGGGTCGAAGTTTACGTACTGGTATTGCTGGTAGACCCTGCCCTTCCCCAGGTAGCTGTGCACCAGCAACCGCTGGAACTCCACGAAGCCCACCGCCTTTTTGAAGGCGATCTTCTGGCTCATGAAATTGGGAGTCCGGTCCTTGTCCGGCAGGCGCACCGGGATCGGGTGGTTGACGAATTCTTCGGGGTGGTAGAGGCCCATGAGGTGCCCCAGTTCGTGGCACAGCAGGTTGGCCAGCCAGTTGCGGTTCAGGGACTCATCCTTAGGGTCGGTGCGCAACTGGGCCTCCTCGTAGCGCTTGAAGGAGATCTGGGTCACCGACAAGGGCAGGTGGGCAAAGGCGCACTTGTCCCGGCAGACCTGGAGGAAGCGCAGGCGAAAAGGCGGGGCCACCTTGAAGGCCTTAGAGCTCGCATCCAGCCATTCCTGGTGGCTCAGCAGCTCCACCCGCAGCCGCTGGGCCGGGGCCAGCGGCCCAGGTCTGGGCCCCGCCGGACAAAAGACCAGGTTCACCCCCATCCGGGCGAAAAACTCCTGCACCTGGTCCTCCACTAAGGAGATCATGCGGCGGCAGGCGGCCAACTCCGGGCTGGGTGAGACATAGACCTCCACCTCCAGCTTCTTGGGAGTCAGGTCCACCGGTCCCAGGTCGCGGTAAGAAAAGAGGGCCGCCTCCTCCTGGGAAGTTTTTTGTATGCTCCAGGCCGGGACCGCGGCGGCCAGTCCCAAAAATAGAGGCAGGATCAGCACCAGACCCAGAAAATATCCCGCCCTAGCGGATTTCATCTTTTGCCCCATCAGATTCCTTTTAAAATGCAGCCGCAAACCTTTAGCTTACGCAGGCTGAAGCCTGCGGCTACAGTGTAAGGCGCGGGAAGGCGCCGGCTCCACATTAAAAATTCAAATTGCTTCCGGCTCCATTAATTTACTGATTATGCGAAGGTTTCAGCCGAAAACTGGAAACCAAAAACCGAAAACCGTCTTTTCGCCCCTTGCTTTCCCGGAGATTTTTTATATAGTTAAAAAGTTTGAGGAGGATGGCCCATGTCCTACGTCTGTGAGATCTGCGGCAAGCGCCCCGAGGTGGGCAACAATGTCAGCCACGCCAACAACCACACCAAGCGCCGCTGGAAGCCCAATCTGCGCAAGGTCCGGGCCGTCCGCCAGGGCAGCGTGCGTTATCTGCGGGTGTGCACCCGCTGCTTGCGCTCGGGACTGATTAACAAACCAGCCTGAGAAAGCTTTCCGCGTTCAGCTTTTTGCTTTTTGTTTTTGCTTTTAGCTGACTGCTGAACGCCGATAGCTGAAAGCTTCTTTCTACCCCGTCACCCTTCTTACCGAAATCACTTCCTTCAAACGCTTCAGGAACCCGAAGACCTTATCCAGGTGCTGCTGGTCCGCCACCTGAATGGTGAACCGGGCAATGCCCTTGCGGTCCTGGGTCTCCACCGCGGCCTTGGTGACGTTGACGTCGGCGCTCTTCAGGGCGCTGGTAATGTCCGCCAGCAGGCCCGGCTTGTCCACGGTGACCACCTGGATCTTCACCGGATAGACCTTCCCCGCCCCGCCGCCGTCCCATTCCGCCGGGATTTGGCGGAAGTCCTCGGTGCTGGCCAGGTAGGGGCAGTCGGCCCGATGGATGGTGACTCCCTGCCCCCGGGTGATGTAACCCATGATGATATCCCCGGGAATGGGCTGGCAGCAGTTGGCCCGGCGCATCAGGAGGTCGTCCAGGTCTTTGATTTTGAGGCTGCCGCCCGCCTCCGGCTTAATTTCCCGACGCTCCGCCTCCGGGGGCGCCCCTTCCGGCTGGGTCTGGGGCACCCGGAAGAGTTTGCCGGTGATCTGCCCCGGGGAGAGCTTGCCATGGCCGATGGCAGCCAGGAGGTCGTCCACCCCCACAAAGGAGAACTCCTGGGTCACCCTTTTTAGCTCTTCCCCTTCCTTGATCAGTTTTTGCAGACTGGCCCCGGACTTGCGCAGCTCCCGCTCCAGCAGCTCCTTGCCCAGGGTGACGCTCTGCTCCCGCTCCGCGGCCTTGAGCCACTGGCGAACCTTGTGCCTGGCCTTGGTGGTCTTGACGAACTGCAGCCAGTCCCGGCTGGGCTGATGATGCGGCGAGGTGATGATCGCCACCGTGTCGCCGTTCTGCAATTCGGTGCGCAGGGGCATCATGCGGCCGTTCACCTTGGCCCCGTTGCAGCGGTTCCCAACCTCGGTATGGATGGCATAGGCAAAGTCCACCAGGGTGGCGCCCCGGGGCAGTTCCTTGACCTCGCCGGTGGGCGTGAAGACGTAAACCTCCTCCGGATAGAGCTCCAGGCGCACCCCTTCCAGGAGTTCCTGGGGACTCTTCAAGTCCTTCTG
>JBKQKO010000114.1:0-5957 GCA_052147455.1 Desulfobaccales bacterium
CCAATGTGGCTGTCCAAAATGATGAAGGTGGGGCGGCCCTTCGTCTGTCGGAAGATCTCCAGAGCGTGTTGGATGCGGTCAATGTCGTTGGCGTCGCCGACCCGCAGGACGTTCCACCCATAACCCAAAAACCGGGCGGCGATGTCTTCCGTGAACGTAATGCGCGTGTTTCCTTCGATGGTGATGTGGTTGTTGTCGTACACCCAACACAGATTATCGAGACCCAGATGGCCGGCGAGCGACGCTGCCTCTGCCCCGATACCCTCCATCATGCAGCCGTCCCCGCAAACCGCATAGATATCATAGTCGAAGATGTCGAAGCCTGTTTGGTTGTACCGGCTTGCGAGCCACTTCTGGCCAATGGCCATGCCGACGCTGGTGGCGATGCCTTGCCCCAGAGGGCCGGAGGTGGTCTCGACCCCTGAAGTCCAGTGGTATTCCGGATGCCCCGGGGCCTTGCTGTCGAGCTGGCGGAAACGGCGGATGTCTTCCAGGGTCACCGCAGGCTGTCCCAGGGTCTCGTAATCGGCGTTCACCGCCTGCACCCCGGTGAGGTAAAGTATGGACCAGAGAAGCATCGAGGCATGACCATTAGAGAGCACGAACCGGTCGCGGTTGGGCCAGACAGGGTCCTGGGGATCGAAGCGCATGACACGATTCCAGATGGTGTAGATCAAAGGCGCCAGTGCCAAAGGGGTGCCAGGGTGTCCCGATTTGGCCTGCTGAACCGCATCTATCGAAAGGGTGCGGATGGTGTTGATCGCCAATTGAACCGTTTGCTCGCCGCTCATGGTCTACTCCTCTCGGATGCAGAGTCTCTAGATTTGCCCTCGGCAAGGGGCTCCAGGGTTTGCGTGGCGGTCTTAAGATTTGCTTAAGGTTCGGGAGAAGGGGCCTTGCCGCTCATGACTCCCCCCTCAGCTTGGCGGCGGCGGGCGCATCCAACAGCCAGTGCAGTTCCCCGGACGTAGGCTTGATGACCTGGGACGGCAGCACCACCGGCTGGTAGGGTCCTTCCAGAACCCGCTGCAACATGTCGGCCTTTCCGGCCCCTGACACCAGGAAGGCCACCTGTCGGGCGGCATTGATGACCACCGGCGTCATGGTGACCCGCCACATGGACACGACCTCGACATATTGGGCCATGACCCAGCGTGCCGTTTCCGTCACTGCGGCCAGGCCTGGAAAGAGCGAGGCGGTGTGGCCGTTGTCTCCCATGCCGAGGAGGATCAGATCGAAACCTTCGCGGGGAGGTCCCCCGGTAACAGGATCGCCTCCAAAGGTGCGCTGGAGTACGGCGCGGTAATCCGCGGCGGCCTGCTCCGGCGCCTCCTCGCCCCGGATGCGGTATATGTTACCGGGGGGCAGCGGCACCTGGTCGAGCAGGGCGGTCCGGACCATAAGGTAATTGCTCTGGTGGTCGCCGGGCGGCACACAGCGTTCATCCCCGAAGAAGATCTCTACTTTGGACCAGTCGATCCGGTCCCGGTAGCCCGCAGTCGCCAGGCGGGCGTAGACCGGTCGTGGGGTGTTGCCGCCGGAGAGGGCCAGCGTAAAGCGGCCGCGCTCGGCTATGGCCCGGCTGGCCAGGTGGGCGATGAAATCCGCGGCGCCGCTGATCAGGCTTTCACTGTCTGGGTAAACGGTAATCTTGGACATGTTTCCTTCCCAGGAGGTGGCAACCAGATAAGGGATTCACTTGTTAGCTCCCGTTCTCAGGCGGCGATAACGCCGAATGAGGGCATTGGTGGAGCTATCGTGTTTGAGATCGGACTCAGTGGCGCTGTCAAGCTCGGGAATGATCCGCTTGGCCAGTACCTTGCCCAGCTCCACCCCCCATTGGTCAAAGGAGTCAATGTTCCAAATAGCTCCCTGGGTGAAGACGTTGTGTTCGTACAGGGCCACCAGGCTGCCCAAGGTCCTTGGGGTCAAACTCTCGGCGAGAATGATATTGGTGGGCCGGTTGCCTGCGCAAACCCGAAACGGCGTCTGGAAGGCAGGGGACCCCTCGGCGGTTAGTTCTCCGGCGGTCTTGCCGAAGGCCAGCGCTTCGGCCTGGGCAAACAGGTTGGCCATGAGCAAGTCATGATGGTGGATCAGGGGGCTAACCGGCTGGCAAAAACCGATGAGGTCGCAGGGGATCAGCTTGGTGCCCTGGTGAATAAGCTGGTAAAAGGAGTGCTGGCCGTCGGTGCCGGGCTCGCCCCAGATGATGGGACCGGTCTCATAGGTTACAGTTTTGGCCGCCAGGTCCACGTGCTTGCCGTTGCTTTCCATCTGCAACTGCTGCAAGTAGGCGGGAAAGCGGGCCAGATAGGCGGTATACGGCATGATGCCTATAGTCTGGGCGCCGAAGAAGTTGTTATACCAGACCGTCAAGAGGCCCATGAGGGCGGGGAGGTTCTTCTCGAGGGGGGCGGTGCGGAAGTGCTCATCCATGGCATGGAAGCCAGCCAGCATCTCCCGAAAGTTCTCCGGCCCCACCGCCAGCATGGTAGAGAGCCCGATGGCCGCGTCCATGGAGTAGCGACCGCCGACCCAGTCCCAGAAGCCAAACATGTTGGCGGTATCGATGCCGAATTTCTGCACCTCCTGGGCGTTGGTGGACACCGCCACGAAGTGCTTGGCCACGGCATCCTCGCGGCCCAACCCCTTAATCAGCCATTGTCGAGCGGTCTGGGCGTTGGTCATGGTCTCAAGCGTGGTGAAGGTCTTGGAGGAGATAACAAAGAGGGTCTCGCCGGGGTCCAGGTCGCGGGTGGCTTCCGTGAAGTCGGCGCCATCTACATTGGAGACGCAGCGGAAGGTCATGGAGCGCTCACTGAAGGGACGGAGCGCCAGATACGCCATCTCCGGCCCCAGGTAGGAGCCGCCGATACCGATGTTGATCACGTTTTTAATGCGCTTGCCGGTGTGGCCTTGCCATTGGCCGCCGCGCACCCGGTTGGCAAAATCTGACATCTTGTCCAGCACCGTATGAACCTCCGGCACCACGTCCTGTCCATCCACCTGGATGGACACGCCCCTGGGGGTGCGCAAGGCCACATGCAGCACCGCCCGGTTTTCGGTGAGGTTGATCTTGTCACCCCGGAACATGGCGTCCCGACGAGCCTCCAGGCCGCGTTCTTTGGCGAGCTGCAGCAGCAGTCGGATGGTCTTGGCCGTGAGGCGATTTTTGGAGTAATCCAGGAAGAGACCAGCGCCTTCCGCAGAAAAACTGTCTGCCCGGGCGGGGTCGTCGGTAAAGAGCTGCCGCAAAGGCGCGCCCTTGATCTCCTCATAATGCGCCTTGAGTGCCTGCCAGGCCTGGGTTTCTGTGGGTCTTGGCGTATCGCTCATAGTCATTCCTCTCCCTTAGGCTGGTTTTAAGCTCTTGGTCTTCGCCTCGATGGCGTTTAGCAGGTCCTGCCACGAGGCGTCAAAGGACTTGGCCCCTTCCTCTTGCAGATCGGCGGCCAGCTTGACCACATCGATCCCCGCCTTGGCGAACTCCGCCAGCACCTGCTCGGCAGCGCCGCCATCCCGGGGCAGGGCGCCGCGCACCTGTCCATGGTCGCCAAAGGCCAGGAGGGTCTTCTCGGGCATGGTGTTCACGGTATGGGGAGCGGC
This sequence comes from Desulfobaccales bacterium, assembly GCA_052147455.1. Classification (GTDB taxonomy): domain Bacteria; phylum Desulfobacterota; class Desulfobaccia; order Desulfobaccales; family 0-14-0-80-60-11; genus JAPLJC01. Next base: position 3,610 of record JBKQKO010000114.1, read on the forward strand.
CAGGGCGCTGATATAGAGCACGTCGGACGCCGCAGGGTCTTTGGTGCTGGTGCTGGCGAAGAGGAGGCGCTGGGGCCGGGCCCCCTGATTCTCCAGGTGCTGCCAGCGATCGGAGTCCAGCAGGTCCCGGTAGGCCTGGTAAGCCTGCTGGCCGATGGCGATGCCCAGCCGGTTGCGCAAATTGGCGGGGACCTTGTCCTTGATGGCGTTGTCCCAGCGGCTGATAAAGATCGACGCCACCGAGTGCACATCCGGGCTCAGACCGGCCGCCAGCCGACGCTCCAGGCCGCGCATATAGGCGTCCGCGGCCTTCAGGCAGTGTTCCCGGGAAAAGAGCAGGGTCACGTTGACCGAAACCCCGGAGAAGATGGCCTCTTCAATGGCCGCGGCGCCTTCTTGGGTGCCGGGAATCTTGATGAACAGATTGGGCCGCCCGGCCTTCCGGTGGAGTGTCTTGGCCTCGGCCACGGTGTTTTTGGCGTCGTAGGCCAGGAGCGGCGATACTTCCAGCGACACCCAACCGTCCACCCCGGCGGTGCGCTGGTAAATGGGGGCAAAGATATCCGCGGCCTGGGTCAGGTCCTCCAGGGCCAGCTCGAAAAACAGGGCCTCACCGGAATGACCAAGCTTCAGCAGTCGGCGAATCTCCTCGTCATAAGCCGAGCTGTGGGTAATGGCGTGATCGAAGATGGTGGGGTTGGAGGTCAGGCCGGTCACCGACAGCTCGTCAATATAGCGCTGCAAAGTCCCACTGGTGAGCAGCTCGCGGGTGATGTTGTCGAGCCAGAGACTTTGTCCCAAATCGTGCAGTTGTTTGGTCGCTTTCATGCTTTTTCTCCCGAACTTATCCCTTTAAGAATGCTGCCAGATTATAGTCGAGCAGGTTGTGGATATGGCCCAGGTTAATGTCGGCGGACGGATAGCTCTCCAGGGTCTCGGGGTCGTTGGCGTAGTGGCCCTGCTTGACAAACACAGTGGTTACTCGTTTGTCCCAGATCTTTTTGATGGCCGCCAGGAGACGCAGCTTGTCGTCCACCATCACGTAATGGACCGCAGGATAGAGCTTTTCCACGTCTGCCAGCATGGCCTCCTTGTGGACATAGATGAGCACATGGCCCTTAAAGGCCTCCCACAGCCCCGACCGTTCAATCTTACGGGGCTGAAAGACCGCGTCACCATCCGACAAGATTACCGGCACCCCCCAGTGGCGCACGTGTTCGATGACGTCCAGCGCCTCGGGGTAGAGACGCTGGGCAAACGGATAGTCCACCAGCCAGCCGGACATCTTGAGCACCTTTGGATCATGCAAGGCCTCGAGCCGGTACCGCTGGAGCGCCCCCAGGTAGTCGGCATACCCGATCTCCTGGCGCAGTTCTTCAAAAATCGCGAAAAAGCGGTCCCGGGCCTGGGTACTTAAGCAACTACTGAGGTACTGCCGCAGATCTCGCTCCACGTGGTCATTATCCAGCAGGGTATTGTCCACGTCGAACAGGAACACGATTTCATGCTTCTCGATCATGGCTTGCTTTCCGAAGACCTTGGGTTCAGCCAGGGCCCGTGTTTGCCGATGAGCTGATAGGCTTCATCCGGTCCCCAGGCTCCCGGCGCGTAGGTATACAATGGCGTTACATCGCCCAGGATCCCGTCTACTACCTGCCATTGGGCCTCGACGCTGTCCTCCCGGGTAAAGAGTTCGGCAGAGCCGCGCATGGCATCGCCCAGCAGCCGCTGATACGGCGGCATGTCTTCCGCGGCCTGGCGGATGAGGGTCAGCTCCTTGTCCTGGCCCGCCATTCGTTCTCCCGGATTTTTCACCCGCAGTCCCATGGAAATGCTGATATCCGGACTGATGCGCATCCGCATGTGGCTGGAATGCGCCGGCACGATTTCCCCGAAGGTCTCCCGGGGCGGACGCTTGAACTCCACCACCACCTCCGTAACGGTGACGGCCAACATTTTGCCGGCCCGGATGAAGATGGGTACGCCGGCCCAGCGCCAGTTGTCGATGGACAACTTCACGGCCACAAAGGTCTCGACCGCTGAAGTAGAACTGACTCCAGGCACGGAACGGTAACCGTTATACTGGCCGCGCACCACGTCCTCGGGCTTCAGGGGGGAAATGGCTTTGAACAACCGGGCCTTTTCATCCCGGACCGATTCATGGTCCCTGCCGGTTTGCGGGTCTACGGTCAGGCTGGCCAGCACCTGCAGCATGTGGTTCTGCAAGACATCCCGGATAGCGCCGGCCTCCTCGTAGAACTTGCCGCGGTCTTCCACCCCGTAGTCTTCCGCCATGGTGATTTGAATGGTGCGCACGAAGTGGCGATTCCAGATCGGCTCAAAGTTGG
>JBKQKO010000115.1:0-9766 GCA_052147455.1 Desulfobaccales bacterium
AACTCACCGAACTGCGCCTCCTGGCGCTTAATGTGTAGGATTTAATGCGTGTTTGGGCTGAGGGCCAGGGACGTGGTGGCGGGGTATCCCCGCCCGTTGCCCTCCCCCCAAGCCCCCCTCCCAACCCGTGTAAGGGGCCGGGGAAGGCGGCAGGTAGCCGCCTCCCCCGGCCAGAAAAATTATTAATGAGAGCTTTAGCAATCGTTACGAAAAGAAAAGAAAAAATGAAGTAACAAGTAAAGATACCTCCTTAAGCCATGACCACGGAAAACGGAAAACGGAAAACGGAAAACCCCTTCAGATGCGGCTTTATCGCCCTGATCGGCTATCCCAACGTGGGCAAATCCACCCTGTTGAACCGCCTGATGGGGTGGAAAATCGCCATTACCTCCCCCAAGCCCCAGACCACCCGTTTCCGGTTGTTGGGCATCGTCAATGCGCCCGCGGCCCAGATGCTCTTCCTGGACACCCCGGGAATCCTGGAGCCCAGGGGTCCCCTCAACGCCATCCTGGCGCAGGCGGCCCTCACTGCCCTGGCTGAAGCCGACGTGGTGGTCTGGCTGGCGGAGCCTCGGCCCCCTGACTTACAGGACCTGGTGCTGCTCCCCCATTTGCGGCAGCTTCAGCGGCCCCTGCTGGTGGCCATCAACAAGATCGACGCGGTGTCCAAGACCAAACTGCTGCCCCTCATCCAAATTTTTCACCAGGCCTTCCCCGCCGCCACTATCATTCCCATCAGCGCCCTGTTGGGAGACGGCCTGCCGGAGCTGCAGGCCGAAATCGCCAGGCTGCTGCCGGCCGGCCCTCCCCTTTACCCCCCGGACCAGGAGACCGAGGCCAGCGAGCGCTTCCTGGCCGCGGAGTTTATCCGGGAGCGGGTTCTGCACCATGCCCGGGAAGAGTTGCCCCACGCGGTGGCGGTGGCAATTGAAGAGTTCGACGAGAGCCGGCGCCCGGACCTGGTGCGGATTCGGGCGGTAATCTACGTGGAGCGGACCTCCCAGAAGGCCATCATCATCGGCAAACAGGGGAGCCTGCTCAAAGCCATCGGCGTCGAGGCCCGGCGGGAGATCGAGGCCCTGCTGGGGGCCCGCGTCTTCCTGGACCTCTGGGTCAAGGTCTGGAAGAACTGGCGCAAAGACCCCCGGGCCTTGCGCACCTTGGGCTACCAGAGATAGGAGACCGGGACCAAAACCTCATTGACAATTTCCACGATGATGCCCAGCTTAACGGCAAGAGGGCAAATATCCTTCTGAGACTCACTGGCGCTTGGAAATTTATAGGGCGGCCTGTGGCCGCCTCCCAATGGGCGATCCAGAGGGTCGCCCCTACGTTAACTTATGGATAAATAACCTTATTTTAGCCGATAACTGAAAGCCCCCCACCGATAATGGTATTATCCATGAGGCGCCTTCATCCTGTGCTCTTGGCGGTTTTCGCCTTTTTTGCCCTTTTGCTGATCTCGCCGACCCCGGCCCTGGCCTGGAGCCTCCAATGGCCCACCGAAGGCTCCTACGTCCGCCAGACCGCCCATCTGCTGTTCACCGCGGCGATGCTCTTCTTCATCCTGGAAATCTATTATGCCGGCCTGCAGCGCTTTAGCGGCTTCCGCTTGCTCATCTGGTCCTGGGGGATTCTGGCCCTGTGGAACCTGGACGCCTTCGTCGGCAATTGGAGCGAATGGACCCTGAGCAACCCGGTAATTGTCGGGCACGGTTTCTCCCGGCAGCTCCTGATGTGCGACGTCCACACCTGGCTGTTCTACCTCACCAGAATCGACTATTTCCTCTTGCTGCCGCCGGCCTTTTACCTCTTCTATCGCGGCCTCAAGGTCCTGGCCCGGGAGCCGCGGCCCGAAGGACCTGGGGCAGAGGGGCCATGACCAACCTGTGCTTCTATCTGGCGCCCCTCTGGCTCCTGGGATACGGCGCCTCGCTCCTGGTCATCCTGCTCACCTTGATGGCCCTGAGGGAGTCCCGGATCCTGGTGGCCCGGGATCCGGAAAACGCCCTGTGGCTGTTTCTCAACTGGCTGGCCCTGGCCTTTGCCGTCTTCGGCTTTATCCATATAATTTCCCACGGCCTCCAAGATCTCATCTCCTATTGGAATTTTCCCAACCTGGACATCGCCCGCCGCATCTTTAGCGGCTTCGAGACCATCATCTACGTGACCCTGGCCACCATCATCTTTTTCTTCCACCGCATCCAGCGGCTGTACCGCCGCATGGAGGCGGACCACCACCATCTGGAGGAGACCAGCCACGAGATCCTGGCCCTGAACCGGGAGATGGAGGCCCTGACGATGGAACGCACCATGTCGGAGATGGCCCTGGGGATGGCCCACGGCATCCGCAACCCCTTGCAAGTCATCGGCGGCTTCAGCCAGCGCCTGCTGAAAAAGACCGACGCCGCGGACCCCAGCCGGGTCTGGGCCAACGCCATCTCCGATGAGGCCAAGCGCATCGAGCATATGGTGGAGCGCTTCGAGACCCTGGCCCGGCGCAAGACCTCCTTTTTCACCCAGGAGGACCTGAACCTCATTCTCCAGGATACCCTGGATCTACTGCAACCGGAGCTCCGGGCCAAGAACCTCACCCTGGTGCGGGAATTCTGCCGCGAACCCCTGGTGGGCCGCCTGAACAAACACCTGCTGACGGTGGCCCTGGCCCACCTGCTGCGCAATGCCATGGAAGCCACCCACCCCGGCGGCACCATCATGGTGCGCACTTCCACGGAAAAGAATTTTGCGGTTTTGGTGATCCAGGACACCGGGCGGGGCATGCCCAGCGAGGTGGTGGAGAAGGTCTTTGTCCCCTTCTACACCACCAAGCTGGGGGGCACCGGTTTAGGCATGGTCTTCGTGCGCCAGATCGTGGATGAGCACCGGGGCACCATTTCCCTGGACAGCAAGCTGGGCCGGGGCACCACGGTGACCATCCGCCTGCCCCGCCGTTTCGCGGAGCGGCCGGAGGTCTCCGAGGAGGAGGGCGAAGGGAAAAGGTAAAAGTAAAAAGGCAAAAGCAAAGGGCAAACTAGTGACAGGAAGCCGACGAGATTGCCCGCATTATCGGGGCAATCATCGTAACTGCAAAAAGCAAAGGCAAATGGCCACTAGTTTTTGCCTGTTGCCTTTTTACTTACCCTCAGGAACTGCCTTTCGTCTTCAAGGATAACTGGCTGATTTCTTCCATCTGGTTCACCTGAAGCTGTTGGATATCCATCAGGCGCTGCCATTGATGCATCAGCAGGTGATCCATCTTCTCGTGCAACTTGCGAATCTCGATCTCGGCCTTCAGATTTATCTCATAATCGTGTTCGGACCGGAGGCGGTCCTTGGCCTCCTGGCGATTCTGGCTCATCAGAATCACCGGCGCTTGAATGGCCGCCAGACAGGAGAGCACCAGGTTGAGCAGGATGTAAGGATAGGGGTCGAAGGGCTTTTCCAGAAGGACCCAGGTATTGATGCCCATCCAAACCACCAGCATGATACCGAAAAGGCTGATGAACGTCCAACTGCCCCCAAAATCCGCCAGCCGGTCGGCCATCCGCTCTCCGGTGGTCAAACTCTTATCAAACGCTTCGTTGATATTCTTGGACAAGACTGCTGCTTCTTCTTCGAGACCCCTGTCCATCTCCTTTCCCAGATCGGCAGCCTCCTGGTTCGCCAATTTGAGAGTCTCGGTGACATACCCGGTCCTGAAAAGATTCAGATCCGCCAGGCAGATATAGCCCTTGGGTGACCAGTCTGGCTGCTTTTCTCGGATCAGTCGGGCGATGGGCTCCTCAATGAGATTGGCGTTGATGACCTCCCCAACCTTAAAATGCTGGTGGCATACCTGACATTCGATTGCGGTGGTCGGGTCTCCCATTTTCCGTCTCCTCCCGTTCCCAGGTTTTTCTGGCCGCGGTTAAAGGCCCGGTTGACCCCTCCGTTTAAAACTTCACCTTCGGGGCTGCCTTGTTGGCCTCCGGGACCGGATAATACTCGGCCTGTTTGACCCCGGCCAGATTGGCAAAAAACCCGCCAAAAACGGTGCGGATATAGGTATTCAGGGTGCGCACCGCGTCGTTGTACCTCTTTCTCTCCACTGCCAGGCGGTTCTCGGTGCCTTCCAGGCTGTCCATCATCTTCAGGAAGGTTTCGTTGGCCTTGAGCTGCGGATAGGTCTCCTGCAGCACCAGGAGCCGGGAAAGGGCCCGCTCCAAATCGCCGGAGGCCTCGATCTTGCCTTTGACGTCCTGGGCCTGAAAATATTTGGTCCGGGCATCGGCCAGGTGCTCGAAGACCTCCTTTTCATGGGAGGCGTAACCCTTGACCGTCTCCATCAGGTTGGGGATCAGGTCGTAGCGCCGTTGCAACTGGTTATCCACCTGGGCCCAGGCGGTCTTGACGCTCTCGTCCATGGCCACCACCCGGTTGTAGCCGCTGATGACCCAGCCGCCGATAATCACCACCACCAGGGCGATCACTCCCAGGATCACAAGCAGATTTTTATTCATCCAAATCTCCTCCCCCTCAAGGTTGAAATGGCCTCATTGGCCGGCTCTTGCGAAACCATATTTATCAAGAAATTCGATTCTGAGCGCTACGCAGCATCTAGTTGTATGTTTCGCAATTGATTATCCAGCGAAAATTATGGATTTTTTACCCCCCTTTGAAAAAGGGGGGCAGGGGGGATTTAATATAACTTCTTGAAATCCCCCTAAATCCCCCTTTTCCCAGGGGGACTTAAACATGCCGAGTCCAGCGTTCCCGGCCTCATTTATATCAGAGTTGGAAATAGCTGGCCGGCTACCAGTCTCCCGAGGCGCCGCCGCCGCTGAAGCCGCCGCCCCCGCCGGACCCGCCCCCGCCACCGCCGCCACCGCTGAAGAGCTGCAGGAGGAACCAAATTAACCAAAATTTTCCGCCCCTGGCACTAGATACGATAGATGCCAGCAGCGCGATAATAAAAACAATAAATAATATTAAGGGTAAGTTGACCTGTCCCATACCTTTCCCGGGTATGGTCTCCCCAGGAGAACCGCCGGCGGCTCCCACGGTTTTGCCTGCTCCTTTGCCGCCCGCAATGATATTGGTTATCGCGGTCACCGCCGCGGTGATGCCGCCGGCAAAATTCCCCTGGCGGAAGCTCGGCACCAGGTATTGCCTGCCAATGCTGCCCACCAGGCTGTCGGGCAGGTCGCCCTCCAGGCCATAACCCACTTCGATGCGATATTTGTGATCCTTGACGGCCACGGTGAGGAGCACCCCGTTGTCCTTGCCTTTCTGGCCGATGCCCCATTTCACCGCGGTCTGGTGGGAGAAGTCCTCGATGGGCTCCCCTTCCAGGGAATTGAGGGTGAGGACCACCACCTGGGCCGTGGTCCTGGCCTCCAGGTCGCGCAGCATGGTATTTAGCCGGGCCTGGCTGTTGGCGTCCAGGACCCCGGCCAGATCCACCACATATTGGCTCGGGTGCGCCGGCAGGGGCGGGGTTACCGCCCAGGCCAGAGTGGGGCAGGCCCAAAATACCCAAAATAACAGAATAATTAGGAGTTTCTTGGAGCTAGGGGATTTGAATGCCATCCACCACCCCGGCCAATCTTTCCGTGGCTCGATAAAAGTTCTCGAACAACCTGGAGATTTCCTCTTTGGAGGGTTTGCTCAGATTCCTCTTGATAGCGTGGATCTCTGCAAAGACCTCGATTTCTATGCCGGTTAAGTTAACCAACTGTTCCATGGCCTTTTTCACCCCGCTGGCCGGCGCCTGGCCCAGCAAGTGCAAAATCCCCCTAAACAGCGGCAGATAGCCGCGAAAATGGCGGACAATGTCGGCGGCCAGGACCTTTCGATCTCCCCCGGCGGACACATAAATCCGGCGGAGCCAGATGAGCTTGCCCAGGAGCTCCCGCTCACACTGGAACTGAAGCTCTTTCCGGTTGATCTTAAGGCCCTCCAGCAGGTCCTCGCCGTAAAGGGTGTGGTGCACCAACTTGAGGCTGAGAAATTCCAGGGGAAAGACATCCACGGAACTTTGAATGTAGCCGGGGTCCATGACCCATGGCGCCGCCAGCCCTGTTTTCCCGTATTTGCCGCCCAGCGGCGTTAGGACCTCCAGGAACTGCAGGTCCATCTTCCGGAGCACGATAATGCTGTTGAGGTCCGAGACCCCCTCGAGGTAATCCTCGGTCAGGACGCTGCCCACCAGGTAAAGGGAGTGGATCCGGGGCGCCGCGCTTTGCAGGATCTCATGGAAAAAGGGAGAGATTTTCTGCTGGAGAGACGGACTTAAGGTCTCGATCTGCAAACAGGTCATCAGCCGTTAACCTCCCGACCGCAGTTTAACACCAAATGGCCGCGTTCCCTGGCGGGCTGCGGCGCCTCCCACCTCAAGCGGGCCAAGCCTTTTTTGCCGCGATGGCCTCGATCTCAATGGCGGCGCCCCGGGGCAGGCCGGCCACCTGGATGGTGCTGCGGGTCGGCGGGTGCCCGGGGAAAAACTCGCCGTAGGCCCGGTTCATTTCCTGAAAATCGGCCAGGTCCGTCAGATAGACCGTGGTTTTCACCACGTCCCTCAGGGTAAGATTCGCCGCGGCCAGGATGGCCTTGAGGTTGGCGATCACCTGGCAGGTTTGCACCACGATGTCCCCCTTCACCAGGTTCCCTTGGGCATCCAGGGCGATCTGCCCGGAGATAAAGACAAAGGGACCCACGGAGAGGGCCTGGGTATAAGCCCCGCTGGGGACCGGGGCCTGGTCGGTATCAATGATGACTTTTTTCATAGAATATCTCCTTTGCCGGTCGGATAAAATTTCTTGAAGAATGCCGCCGGTTTTGCTAATGGTAAGGAAAAACTAAGGAGAAGCCGGCCATGGGCCTATGGTTGAAATGTCCGGGGTGTCAAAGCAACAATCCCCTCTCTCTCCGGGTCTGTCCCAAGTGCGGCCGGTCCCTGGATAATCTCCCGCGGCAGGAGCGGGTTTACGTCATCGGCCCCCTGAAAACCACGGCCCCGGAAGTCCAGCCCGCGGCTGCCAAAGCGGCGGCAGTCCCCGGGGCGTCCAAGTCCGCCAAGCAGCCCAAAAAACCGCGGCCTGGGAAGCATTAGTGTGATGCTTCTTAATTACTAGGATATTTCAAACCACGGTTTTTAACCCCCCTTTGAAAAAGGGCGGCAGGGGGGATCCTCCTCTCGCCTGGTGTTAATCCGCCTCCTTAAGCACTCCCAGCAGTAATTCCACCAGGTGGGGCTCGGCCCTGGCCACGGTGGCCACGATTTCCTCGATGGCGATGGGAGCCATGGCGTCCGGGAGATTGAGGTTGCCGAGGACCGAAACCCCCAGGATCCGGAGCCCGCTGTGCACCGCCACGATGGCCTCCGGCACGGTGGACATGCCCACCGCGTCGGCGCCGAGGATTCTCAAGACCCGGGTTTCCGCCGGGGTTTCCAGGCTGGGTCCTTTGAGCGCCACATAGACCCCTTTGCGCAAGACCAGGCCGCGACGCCGGGCCACCTCTTCCGCCAGCTCCCGGAGGGCAGGATCATATACCCGGCTCATATCAGGAAAACGCGGCCCCCAGGCATCAACATTTTCTCCGACGAGTGGATTATCCCAGATAAAGTTGAGGTGATCGCAGATGAGCATCAATTCCCCGGCCTTGAAGAGCGGATTGAGCCCTCCCGCGGCATTGGTGAGAACCAGGGTTTTGAGGCCCAGGGCCGCCATCAGCCGCACCGAGAAGGTGGCCTGGGCCAGGGAATAGCCTTCGTAGGCATGAACCCGGCCATGAAATACGAGGACCGGTTTCCCTGCCAGCCGCCCCCAGCAAAGGCTGCCCCGGTGGCTGGGGCTGGTGGCCTGGGGGAAGTCGGGCAGTTCTGCGTAGGGCAAAGATCCCCCGCCCTCAATCTCCTGCGGCAGGAGGTTTTGGCCAGTCCCCAGGATGAAGCCCCAGGTTGGGGTTTCCTCAAGCCGGGAAGCCACCAACCGGGCGCATTCCTCCACCTGTTTCTGGTAGTTGCGGCTCAATCCGGGCTCCTTTTCCGCCGATCAGTGCTCTTAGCATAAGCCCCTTTCCGGGCTTCGTCAATACGCCCCGGCGACCCGGGCGGCCATTTTTCGCTTTGTCCTTGACAGTAGCCCGGATTGCTTTAAAAATACAGTATCACTCGGGAGCAGAACCCACATGGGCAGGCCCAAAAAATGCCGCTGGGTGGAGACCGAACCGGGGGTGACCTTCTTCAAGCCCCGGGGGATTCCCCTGAGGTCCCTGGAACAGATGGTGATTACCGTGGACGAACTGGAAGCCATGCGCCTGGCCGATTTCCTGGAGATGACCCAGGAGGAAGTGGCTCAGAAGATGCAGGTCTCCCGGCCGACGGTAACCCGGATGCTGGCCCGGGCCCACCGGGCCGTGGCCGAAGCCCTGGTAAACGGCAAGGCCATTTGCATCGAAGGCGGGGATTACCGCCTGGGACAGCAGTGCGGCTTCTGCGGCCAGGGGGCCGCGTTGGGGAGCGGTGAGGCCCGCCTCGATTGTTGCACCTGCCCGGGGATGGACGAGGAGAAAAAGGGCTAGGACCAGACCGAGATTTTTACGGAATGAGACCTCAGCAATAAGCCAGGTGAGTGAGGTTTCGGAATTTCTCTTAAGACTGGCAATCCTTTGCAGGGGGAAACAAAGGAGATGGCCAAAAAGATCAGCACTTACAAGGAGGCCGGGGTCGATATCGACAAGGCGGACGCCTTTATCCAGAGGATCCGCCCCCTGGTCAAATCCACTTACCGCACCGGCGTCTTGGGGGAGATCGGCGCCTTCGGCGGCCTCTTTCACCTGGGAGCGGACCACTACCGGGACCCGGTGCTGGTGTCCGCCGCCGACGGGGTGGGCACCAAGATCAAGATCGCCATCCTGATGGACCGCCATGACACCATCGGCATCGATCTGGTGGCCATGTGCGCCAACGACATTATCGTCCATGGCGCCACCCCCTTGTTCTTCCTCGACTATCTGGCCATGGGGAGCCTCGACCCCGACACCGCCACCCAGATCATCGAAGGCATCACGGTGGGCTGCCGCCAGGCCCGCTGCTCCCTGATCGGCGGGGAGACCGCGGAAATGCCGGGCCTCTACCAGTCCGGAGACTACGACCTGGCCGGCTTTGTGGTGGGCGTGGTGGAGCGGGACCAGATCATCGACGGCTCCGAAATCGCGGTGGGCCACCAGATCATCGGCCTGGGCGCCAGCGGCCTGCACAGCAACGGCTATTCCCTGGTGCGCCGGGTCCTCCTGGAACGCCACGGCTACGGGGTGAGCGATGAGATTCCGGAGCTGGGCGGCCCCCTGGGGGAGGAACTCCTCAAGCCCACCCGCATCTACGTGGAGACGGTCCTCAACCTGCGGCGGGATTTCCCCCTGGCCGGTATTTGCCACATCACCGGCGGCGGCCTCACCGATAATCTGCCCCGCATCCTGCCCAAATCCTGCCGGGCCGTGATCCGCCGCCAATCCTGGCCGGTGCCCCCCATTTTCCACCTCCTCCGCAAGCTGGGGAACATCCCGGAGGAGGAGATGCTGCGCACCTTCAACAACGGCATCGGCCTGGTCCTGGTGGTGGACAAAGACCAACTGGCGGACGTCTTGTTGCGGCTCCAGGGCCTCAACGAGCATGCCTTCGTCATCGGCGAAATCGCCGCCCGCAAAGACGGCGAGGCGCCGGTGGTCTATGTCTAGCATCGGCGCCCTCGCCGCTGGACCTCGTGGGGGAGGGGGTAAGGGCCAA
>JBKQKO010000116.1:0-9878 GCA_052147455.1 Desulfobaccales bacterium
TCATCGAAGGCAAGATTAAGAACATCACCGACTTCGGCATCTTCATCGGCATCGACGAAGGCATCGACGGCCTGGTACACATCTCCGACATCTCGTGGACCAAGCGTTTCAAACACCCCTCGGAGATCTACAAGAAGGGCCAGGTGATACAGGCCAAGGTACTTTATATCGATAAGGAAAATGAACGCTTTTCCCTGAGCATCAAGGACCTGGCCTCCAACCCCTGGGAAACCATCGATCAGCGCTTTCCGGTGGGTTCCATCGTGTCCGGGCCCATCACTAACATTACCGACTTCGGTCTCTTCGTGGAAGTGGAAGAGGGCATCGAAGGCCTGATCCACATCTCCGAGTTGGGGCGGGACAAGATAGCCGGCCTCAAGGTCGGGGACGCCATCCGGGCCAAGGTGATCCATAGCTCGGCCACCGAACGACGTATCGGCCTGTCGGTCCGCAAGCTGGAAACCGACGAGGAACAGACGCATTACCGGGATTACCTCCATTCCCGCACCGAAGCCACTACCAACATTGGGGACCTGATTCGGGAAACCCTGGAAGAGAAGCAGACCAAAGATAACGGGTAAGAACCAAGGCGATGAAATCACCATCCCTGTTGAACGGCATCCTGATCGCCGTCCTGGCGGTCCTCTTTCTGGTGGGCGCCACCGTCCTGGTCTCTCAATTTCTGGGGAAAGGCGCCGGGATGACCTGGGGGACCGGCCCGGAGAAGGTGGGCGTGGTGGAAATCAAGGGGATCATCTCCGATTCCCGGACCACCCTTAAACAACTGGACGACTTCAGGGATGACCCAAGCATCAAGGCCATTGTCCTGCGCATTAACTCTCCGGGAGGCGCGGTGGGCCCCTCCCAGGAAATCCTCCGGGAAGTGGAGAAAATTCGCAGGAAGAAAAAGGTGGTGGCCTCCCTGGGAACCCTGGCCGCCTCGGGAGGGTACTATATCGCCTGCGGCGCCGATCTCATCATGGCCAATAAAGGCACCGCCACCGGCAGCATCGGGGTGATCATGGAGTTCACCAACGTCGAGGGCCTCACCAAGAAGATCGGCCTGGATTTCTTCACCCTGAAATCAGGGCGCTACAAGGATGTGGGCTCCCCCTTCCGGCCTATGACCCCGGAAGAAAAAGAATATATGCAGCACCTGCTGGACAACATCTACCAGCAGTTTTTAAGCGACGTGGCCCGCAATCGCAAGATACCCCTGGAGCAGCTGAGGCCCCTGGCGGAAGGCAGAATCTACACCGGGGAGGAGGCCAGGCAGCTGGGCCTGGTGGATGTGTTCGGCAACCTGGAGGACGCCATCGAGAAAGCCGGACGCATGGGCGGCATCCAGGGCAAGGTGGAAGCGGTGTATCCCCCCAAGGAAAGCACCTTCCTGCACTACCTGCTGGGCGGGGATACCGAAGAAACCCTGGCCAACCTGACGGCCTTCACTTACCCCCAACCGGCCTTCCTGCCACAGTGGTTTAAGTAACAGTCTCGTAAGGTTAGGCAGGCACCCGCCATCTGCCAAGATCAGATGGCCATCAAGGCCGGCGGCCCCACCCTGCCCCGGTGCTTAAATGCGCCTGTGCCTTACCAGCCCCTTCCTGCCGAGCCATACCTGATATCCAGGGAAATTGTCGCTGCCGTCCGGGTATGCAAATGCATGGTATATTCTTGAATCCTTGCCATTCCAAATAGCTCATTCCTCCTCACTCTGACCCTTTCCCCGGGTGGGAGGAGGGGAATCGCAGGTGTGGGTTATACGCACCTCCTCCTTGAGGCAGCCTTCTCAGAGCCACAGTATTAGTCGCAGGGGCCGGTTTAAAACCGGCCCCTACCAACCGACCGGGCGCTAAGGCTGCCTTCCCATAATCAACGTTTGCGGCCGCCGCCGCCTCCGCCGCCGCCCCCGGAGGGCCGGCCGCCACCGCCGCCGCCTGCTGGCCGGCCGCCGCCGCCCCCGCCCGAGGGCCGGCTGACCGCGCCCCCTGATGGCCGGGAGGGCGCAGCCGCCCGGGAAGCCGGGGCGCTTTGGGCCCGCTGGAAGTTCTGGGTGCGCGTCTCGCCCCGCTGCCGGGCGTTAAATTCCCGGTTGAGTTGACCGATATTAGCGCTGGGCTGAGTTGCCGGCCGGGAAGGCGCGACTTGGGATCGCCGGGTCAGGTCCGCCGCCGGCCGGGCTGCCGCAGCGGCAGCAGGCTTGGACCAGTTATTCCCCTGGCGCTCCTGCCAGCCCTGGGGCGTCTTGCGATAGACGTTGCCGTTTTTGCCGGCAAAGACGTTGTTTTGAACGGACCGGGCCTGGGTGGGCTTGACCTGTCCCGATCTGGCCTGGGCTACGGAACCGGTTCTGGCAGGCTGCACCTGGCCCGCGGGCCGCGTCGCCTGCCGCCGGGACGCCAGGTTGGCCTGATTGCCAGGGCGATTATAGAGATTGGCCCGGTTCGCCGGACTGGCCACCGGACGGACGAAGGGCTGGCCGCCCGGTCGCCCCCGCTGCCCGTTGACCACGTTATTATGGATATAATTGATATTGATGTTGTGATAGCCGCTGGCGCCCCACCAGCCGCCGCCACCCCAGTAGGGGCCGTTCCCACCCCACCAGCCACCCCACCAGTTAGATTCCGCCGCGCCCACCGCCATGCCGGCGAAGAAGCCCGCCAGGCCGGGGACGAACCAGGTGGCCGGATCGTAATTGGCCGGCTGGTATCCCCAATTGCCGTCGTAAGGGTCGTAGGTGGCGTCGTAGCCGTAAGTGACCGCAGCGGGGATATAAGTCGTGTCGGTGGCATAGGCCGGGTAGTCATAGCCGGTGCCGTAGACCACAGTGTCGTCCTGGACGTAGGAGCCGGTGTAACCCGGGGTGTAGCCCACGTCGGCCACGTCGTCGGTGGCATCGTAGACCTTGACGTACTTGACGTTATAATTGGGGTTGCTGGGTGGGATGGCCTCCACCTGGGCGGGAGGCTGTACCGACACCCGCCAGGGGCCGTTGGAGGAGTCCGCCTCGTACCACACCCCCTGTTCACAGACAAAGTATTTCGTGCCTTCCATGAAGACCGCCTGCCCGGTATTGATGGCATACTGCAGGTCAGTGCCGGGGATCGCCTGGAATTTGGGAGCGCCGTCGTAGGACACCTTGATGGTGGCCTTTTTCCGGTCGATGGCCGCGGTCTGGGGAATGGAGTTGTCCAGGACCGCTTCCTGGGCCTGGGTAGTCCCGGCGACGTTCACCAGCACGAAGCCCTTGACAGAGCCTTCGGGAATCCGGGCGAAATCGCCTGGCAGCTTGCTCGGGGCCACATAGGTCCAGGGGCCGTCCTGCAGGGATTTGGTGGTAAACCAGCGGCCGGAAAACAAGGTGTAATAGAGCTGGGAGGTGGTATCCAGGAAGACGTTGTTCTCCGTATTGCTGATATAAAGGAGGTTGGTGTCGTCGATGGGGGTATATTCGGGCTCGCCCTCGGTGGCGATGAGCTCCGCGGGCTCCACGCTGACGATGATCTCGGGCAGCTTACCAGCCACGGCCTCCACCTTCTGAGGGGCCGGCTGCTTCCCTTGGGCCATCTTGGCCTCCAGGGCCTTAAGTCCCTCGGGCAGGGGGCCGGCGTCTTGCCAGGGACCCTTAAGCTCGACCGCCTTGAGCCAGGTGTCGCCGCCCTTCAGAAAATAGGTCTTGCCCGCGGGATCATACGCCATGAGGAACGGGGTATTGGCAACCCGCATGAGCTTGGAGTCGGGAAGGGGCAGCAGCTTGGGCTCGCCATCCAGGAGCACCAGGACCGCGGGGTGGGTGGCGAAGATGATCTTGGGCGGTTTGGTCTGCAATTGCTTGTCCGCCGCCTTTTCTTTTTCCGCCAGGTCCAGCATGGTCAGCATCCGGTCCAGGGAGATGGTGTGGCTGCGGCCCTCAATTTCTTTGGTCAGGAAATCCTGAAATTCGGCGATCTTTTCCGGAGTGGCGTTAGGGAACTTGACGTCGGTGACCTTGGCTTCGTCGATAGTGACCTGGCGGGTGTCCCGGTCGGTCACGGCCCGGGCCGCGAGCCAGACCACTCCGAATACCGGCTGTTTCGAACCCTTTTTCTGCATCGACACTGCGGCCCGGGAGGTGATGCGGTCGCCTTTGAAGGTCTCCAATTGGGGCTGGTAGAGGAGCACCGTGCCCTTGTCATTCTCGAAGCTCCGGGGCCAGCCCTCGCCTTCGGCCTGGGCGAAACCGCTGCAGGCCAGGACCAAGGCCATGGCAGCCAGAACGATGATCTCTTTAAGAGCGGAAGCATGACGTCGATTTTTCATGGTCGACTCCTGGGCTTATTTGAGAGAAAGGTAGTCATTTATCCTATCTAATTATCAAAATAAGCCATCTTTATCGGTAGTCAATTGTTAATTATTGTTTTTAAAAATTATATTTCTTAAATCTTATTCTTTTAAATCCGGTCCCTCACCCGGCCCGAACCATCGAAACGGCAGCCCTATCCTGATAGCCTATTCAATAGTCGGCGTCTCTAGATCGACATATGTATCTCTACTGAGTTACTGAATATACTGAGATGAAATAGATATAATTGGGGATATATATGGAGATATATAAGAAAGGATGTTCAAAATAACCGTTAGGGGGCGCGGTCCACAACCTTCAGTTAATCTTCATCTCTCCACCCTTGAATGACCACCGCGGTTTTTCCTGCCTCGGCCCAATCAAATAGCCGTTCAATATAGGGCATCTGCACGTGAACGCAACCATGGGTGGCCCACTTTTTTCTTTCGGCGGGCGGGGGCACATCCCCTCCATGAATGGCTTTTCTTTCTTTAAGATCGAAAAATATGGAATACGGCATCGCCGTATCGTATTTTTTTGAATAATAATCTTCAACTTTCAATTTTACCAAATAGATTCCCGGATTGGTGGTCGTTTCATCATCACCGGTGATTACGGGAAATTCGAAAAGTTTTTTGCCGTTTTCATAGGCCGCCCCCACTTGCTTGTGCTGGTTAATCCAGATTACTTTCTCGTAGTACTGGAATACATTCATTGCCGCAGCAAGCGAAACTGTCAGATGAAGCAAAATAGGAAGGCTCAGGAGATAAAGATATTTTTTCATCGGTCATTATTAATCAGAGCTAAATAGATTCTATTTAAACCGAGTAGCCGCAAGCCTTGGCACGCGCCGGCTAAAGCCTGCGGCTGCGGTTAAATTCCCCCTCAGGAACTTGTTTTTTGCTCTGATTAATAACCTTTCAAGATGGGGAACGGCTCACTGGGGCTCAGTTTAAATTTTTCGAGCGAAGAGGCCCACTGGCCCCTTGCCCTCCCGGATGACCTCCGGGGCGTCGTCGATCAAGGAGATGATGCTGGAGGGAGAGGGCAGGATGATGCCCCCGTCGATAACCAGGGCCAGGTGCGGTTTGAACCTGTCCTCGATCTCATAGGGGTCGCTCTCCACCTGGCCGTCAGGCAGAGAGGCGCTGGTGCTGATGATGGGATGCCCGAGAAGGCCAACCAGCTCCAGGGCAATGGGGTGGTCCGGCACCCGAATGCCCACAGTGCGCCGTTTGGTCTGGAGAATCTTGGGCACCTGCCGGGAGGCCTCCAGCACGAAGGTGTAGGGCCCCGGCAGCAGGCGCTTCATCACCTTGTAGGCATAGTTGCCTACCTGGGCGTATTCGCTAATATTCTTCAGATCATGGCAAATGAAACTGAAGGGCTTGCTGGTGGGCCGACGTTTGATCTGGTAAATTTTGGCGATCCCTTTGAGATTGTAGAGGTCGCAGCCAACCGCGTAGGTGGTGTCGGTGGGATAGGCGATGAGGCCGCCTCCCAGGAGGGCCTCCACCGCCTGGCGCAGCAAGCGTTCCTGGGGGTTCTGGGGGTTGATCTTGATAATCATTGCTTGCCTTGGAGTTGCGAGTCTAGGGGCGACAGTGGCACAGGCCTCCAGCCTGTGATTGGGTCGGGTCCCCCTACTCCAACTTCTTTTTTTGCGGTTGGCGTTTGTGCTGTTTGCCGCCCTGCTTTTTGCCTTTACCCTCTTTGGCCGCGGCCTGAACCGTCTCCGGAGCCGGGGAGGTGGGCTTGAGCCAGACCCCCTCAACCTGATCCTTGAGCCAGTGGGCGTCCCACCACTCTATGGGGTCCACGAATTCCCCCTGGAGGGCCACGCCAAAGTGGAGATGGTCGCCCCCGGCCAGACCGGTGGTACCGGTCTTGCCCAGCACCGTCCCTTTCTCCACCTGATCACCCGGCTTCACGGCTATCTGGCTCAGGTGGCCGTACATGGAAAAGACCCCCAGACCATGGTCGATGATCACCGCGTTGCCGTAGATGCCCAGGGGCTCCGCCATGACCACCACCCCGCGGTTGGCCGCGGGCACCGGGCTGTTCACCAGGGAAGCCAGGTCCACCCCCTGGTGTACCTGCGTGTCCACGGCTTTGTTCTGATAGACATAGGTGCGCCGGTCCCCGAAACCGGCCATGGTCTTGCCCAGAAAACGCTGGAAGGGGCCGGACCACAAGGGCTGGGGACTGCTCCGGGAGCAGATCTGGCGCACCCGTTCATGGTTCTGGCGACGCGTCTCCCGATTGAGCTCCAGAAAATTCCCCAAGGGGTCGCCGGGCTTGGACACCGGCAGGGTGGCGGCCACCTTGCCCAGAAAAGCATCCGAGAGCTTAAGCTGGTCGCGGCGCCATTTCCGGGGCTTCACCTTCAAGGGGATCGTCTGCTTCACCTCCTGGCCGCCGGAGCGGGCCACCAGCTCCAACTGCAGGGTGGCGGGGCCCTCCTGGGGAATCGGGAACAGCACCACGTAATCCCCGGGGCCCCCCTTGGGATTGGCAAAGCCCCGGTATAACACGCCCCCCACCAGCAGCCCGGACTCCTGGACCGGCTTATTGAGGCGGTAGGCCATGGCCCCGGTGCCCCCGGCGTACAGCAGGCGGCTCACCGACTGCATGGAGACGGTGGCCGGGGCCAGGTCGATGGCCACCTCCCGGCTCAAGACCGCCAGGCGGCCCCGGAACATCTCCCGCCAGGAGCGATCCCGCACCGACGCGGTGAGGGTGGCCTTCCCGTCCTTGAAACCCAGGGCCTTGGGCTCCAGAGTGAAGGGAATCTCCACCTTCTCCCCCGGCTCGCCGCCGGGAGGGAATTGGCGCTCCAGCACCACCTGCTCCCGGCCGGCCTGGGTGAGGCTGACCCTGACTTCCCGCAAGCCGCTGCCTTCATCCCCGGCCTCCAGGGTGAGGGCGGTCTTGGGGCCCACCATCTCCACCGGGGTCTTGAGGCGCACCCAGGGGGCGCCGGAGCCCAGGTGCAGGTACAGCAGCCATCCCAGGCCGCCCAACAGCAGCAATCCCAGGATGCCCCAGAGGGGCCGGCTCAGCTTTTTGCCGAAACGCGGGGGCGCAATCGGGTTCATGCCGCTAATAGTATCAGGGAACCACCCGCCAGGCAAGGCGGGAACAGGATCTCTCCCCTCCTTCTTGCCATTAAACCCGGGGCGGATTATTCTATTATCAGGCCACTCGGCGGGGAGAAAGATGGACGTGCTTTTCACGCCAGGTTATCGCGCCTGGTTGTGATGCGCGCCTTAGGGGCAGGAGATAATACCCATGCCAGCTAAGACCGAGGAAATCACCCTGACCCTGGGAGGGCTGCACTGCGCCGCCTGCGTGGCCCGGGTGGAACGGGCCTTGACCGCGGCTCCCGGGGTGGAGCTGGCCGTGGTCAATCTGGCCACCCGCCAGGCCAGGGTGCGTTATCAGCCCCAGGCCACCGACCCGGAGACCCTCACCGGGGTGGTCCGGGAGGCCGGCTATGAAGTGGAAGACCTGTCCCGGGAACCACACCCGCCCCGCTCTCCGGAAACCGAGGTCCTGGCCTTTCGTAACCGTTTCCTGGTAGCCCTGGTCCTGAGCCTGCCAGTATGGGCCTTCATGATCCCCCCGGTGGCGCATGCCGCCGGTCTGGGGCACCGGACCCTCCACTTCCTCCTGCTGGCCCTCTCCACTCCGGTGATGTTCTATTCCGGGGCTCCGTTTTTTGCCGGGGCCGCCAGCGCCGCCCGGCACCGGACCACCAACATGGATACCCTGGTGGCCCTGGGCGCCTCCACCGCCTATTTCTATTCCGCCTGGGTCACCTTCTTTCCCGGGAGCATCGCCGCCGCGGCCCCGGAGGCGGTCTACTATGATACCGCCCTGATGATCATCACTTTCATCCTACTGGGGCGCTGGCTGGAGGCCCGCACCCGGGGACGGGCCTCGGAGGCCATCCGCCGCCTCTTCGCCCTGGCCCCGCCTAACGCCCGGGTGCGCCGGGACGGCATCGAGCAGGAAGTGCCCCTGGGACAGGTCGTAGTGGGGGATCTGGTGCTGGTGCGCCCCGGAGAGAAGATTCCGGTGGACGGGGTGGTGGTCGAAGGCAGCTCCGCGGTCGATGAATCAATGCTCACCGGGGAGAGCCTGCCGGTAGTCAAAAAGCCGGGGGCTGAGGTTTGGGGCGCCACCTTGAACCAGCGGGGCTTCCTGGTCTTTGAGGCTAGCCGGGTAGGTGAGCAAATGGTGCTCTCCCAGATCATCCGCCTGGTGGAAGAGGCCCAGACCAGCAAGGCCCCCATCGAGCGCCTGGTGGATAAAGTGGCCTCCATCTTCGTGCCGGTGGTCATGGGGGTGGCGGCCCTCACCTTCCTGGCCTGGTTCCAGTTCGGCCCGCCGCCGGCCATCACCCGGGCCCTGACCAGCATGGTGGCGGTGCTCATCATTGCCTGCCCCTGCGCCATGGGGCTGGCCACCCCCACCGCGGTCATGGTGGGCGCCGGCCGGGGCGCCGAGCTGGGCATCCTGATACGGGGCGGCGAACCCCTGGAGCGGGCCTATCGCCTTACCACCGTGGTCTTCGACAAGACCGGCACCCTCACCCGTGGCGCCCCCCAGGTGACCGACATCCACACCTGGGAGAACTGGAGCGCCCACCGGGTCTTGGCCCTGGCCGCGGCCCTGGAGGCCAGGTCGGAGCACCCCCTGGCCGAGGCGGTGACCCAGGCGGCCGCCTTGAAAAACCTGGAGCTGCCCCCGGTGGCGGAATTTCAGGCGCTCCCGGGCCTGGGGGTAGAGGCCCGGGTCGAGGGCCAGGAGGTGCTCCTGGGCTCTCTCGCCTTCCTGGCGCAAAACCAGATCAGCAGCGACACCCTGGTCGCCCAGCAAGAGGAGTACGCCCGGGAAGGCAAAACCGCCATCTTTCTGGCCGTGGCCGGGAAACCGGTGGGCCTCATCGCCGCGGCGGACACCCTGAAGCCCGGGGCGGCCCAAACCGTGCGGGCCTTGCAGGAGATGGGCCTAAAGATTCTGCTCTTGAGCGGCGATAACCGCTTCACCGTGGCCGCGGTGGCCCGCAGCGTGGGCATCGCAGAGGTGCTGGCCGAGGTGCTGCCCGGCGACAAGGCCCGCAAGGTGGCGGAATTGCAAAAGGGGGGCGAAGTGGTGGCCATGGTGGGCGACGGCATCAACGACGCCCCGGCCCTGGCCCAAGCCGACGTGGGCATCGCCCTGGGTACCGGCGCCGACGTGGCCGCAGAGGCCGCAGACCTCACCCTGATCCGGGACGACCTGACCCTCATTCCCCGGGCCATCCTGCTGTCCCGGCAGATGATGCGGATCATCCGCCAGAACCTCTTCTGGGCCTTCTGCTATAACGTGGTGGCCCTGCCGGTGGCCGCCGGAGCCTTCTATCCCCTCTGGGGCTGGACCCTGAACCCGGCCCTGGCCGCCGCCGCCATGGCCATGAGCTCGGTGTCCGTGGTCAGCAACTCCTTGCGCCTGCGGCGCTTTAAGGCATAAGATTATGTGGGGGAGGGCCAGGGGCCGAGGGCCCCTGCCC